>NZ_CP013444.1:3000000-3300000 GCF_001718835.1 Burkholderia cepacia
CGCGACCTGGTATTTCGGGTTGCCGTCGTCGAGTTCGCATACGCTGATCGGGTCGATCATCGGCGTCGGACTGATGAACCAGTTGATGCACGGGCCGTCCGGCACGAGCGGCGTCGACTGGGGCCAGGCGCTCGGCGTCGGCAAGTCGCTGCTGCTCTCGCCGATCGTCGGCTTTCTGTGCGCGGCGCTGCTGCTGCTCGTGCTGAAGGCGCTCGTGCGGATCCCGGAGCTGTACAAGGAGCCGCCGAAGGATCAGCCGCCGCCGTTCTGGATCCGCTGCCTGCTGATCCTGACCTGCACGGGCGTGTCGTTTGCGCACGGTTCGAACGACGGGCAGAAAGGGATGGGGCTCATCATGCTGATCCTGATCGGCACGGTGCCGACCGCCTATGCACTGAACAAGGCCGTCACGCCGGCCGAGACGCAGACCTTCGTGGCGGTCGCGAACCAGGCGGCCGCGACATTCGGAAAGTACACGAACGGCGTCGCGCCGTCCGCGAACGCGCGCGCCGACGTCGAGCGCTACGTGCAGCATCGCGAACTGACGCCCGCCGTGCTGCCGGCCGTGCAGCAGCTGTCGACATCGCTCGCGACCGCGGTCGGCGCGTCGGGCTCGATGGCGGCGGTGCCGCAGCGCGACGTCGACAACGTGCGCAACACGATGTATCTGGTATCCGAAGCGATCCGCCTGATCGAGAAGTCGGGTCAGCCTGCGTTCGCGCCGGCCGACCGGCTCGCGATCGACAACTATCGCAAGCAGCTCGACCATGCGACCAAATTCATTCCGACGTGGGTGAAGGTTGCGGTCGCGATTGCGCTGGGCCTCGGCACGATGGTCGGCTGGAAGCGGATCGTCGTGACCGTCGGCGAGAAAATCGGCAAGCAGCATCTGACGTACGGACAGGGCGCATCGGCCGAACTCGTCGCGATGCTGACGATCGGCGCCGCCGACGTGTACGGATTGCCCGTGTCGACGACACATGTGCTGTCGTCGGGTGTCGCGGGCACGATGTCGGCGAACGGCTCCGGGCTGCAATGGAGCACGGTGCGCAGCCTGGTGCTCGCGTGGGTGCTGACGCTGCCGGCGTCGATCGCGCTCGCGGGCGGGTTGTACTGGCTGTTTCGTTCCGTGGGCTGAGCGAAACTGTGGTTCGGCGGTGCGCCCCTTGTCGATTGGAGCGCAAGATGCGGAGCGTATCCGCAAAACGACGTCGCTAGACTGGATTCTTCGATCCTCGTCGCGAATACAGTCATGCGCTCTGCTCCGCCGGCCACCGCTTTCCCGCTCCATCCCTTCTTCCGCGCATCGTCGGATACAGGGCGCCCCGGCGCCTGCGACATCGCCCAGCACATCGACACGCTGGACTGGCCCGCCATCGAAGCGGAACTGGGCCGCCAGGGGTGTGCGCTCATTCCCGGATTGCTGTCGGCGCCCGCATGCGACGCATTGGCATCACTCTATGCGCGCGATGCGCTGTATCGCTCGCGCGTCGTGATGGCGCGTCACGGTTTCGGACGCGGCGAATACAAGTACTTCGCCTATCCGTTGCCGGCGACCGTCGACACACTGCGCTCGACGCTCTATCCGCACCTCGCGCCGATCGCGAATCGCTGGAATGCCGCCCTTGGCGTCGATGTCCGCTACCCGGCGGCGCATTCGGAATTTCTCGCCCGCTGCCAGGCGGCGGGGCAGACGCGACCGACGCCGCTGATCCTGCAATACGGTCCCGACGACTACAACTGTCTCCATCAGGATCTTTATGGCGAGCACGTGTTTCCGCTGCAGGTCGCGATCCTGCTGTCGGCGCCCGGACGGGACTTTACCGGCGGCGAGTTCGTGCTGACCGAGCAGCGGCCGCGCATGCAGTCGCGCGCCGAAGTGGTGCCGCTGACGCAAGGCGACGCGGTGATCTTCGCCGTGCACGGCAGACCCGTGCAGGGGACGCGCGGCGTCTATCGCGTCAACCTGCGCCACGGCGTGAGCCGGATCCGCAGCGGCCACCGCCACACGGTCGGCATCATCTTTCATGACGCCCAGTGATCGAAACCGAGCGATCACGCACGCGACAATTGCCCTTGCGTGCGGCGATGAATGATATCCACGGACGTCATTCGTCGGAACGTTTCGATCCGCAGCACGCGGATGATCAGTGCGGGCGCCACCGCCCGCGCATCGGGCAGGCGATCCCGGTCACCCTCTCGCGACGCTCGCCCTGAGCCGGTCTCCCGCGTCGAGCGCAAGCCGCGCATAACCCGGCAACGTCAGCAGCGCGAGCACGCCGGCCGCGACGAAGGCCCAGCGGAAATCGTCGAGCACGTAATGCATGCCGGTCGCGTCGCCGCGCAACGAGGCGGCCACGCGCAACGCCAGCGCGCCGAACGCGATCCCCATCCCGATCGTCATCTGCTGTGCGGCACTCCACAGCGTGCTGGCTGCACTCGTCTGCCGGGCGGGAATGTCCGCGTAGGCGAGTGTCGCGAGCGTCGTGAACTGCATCGACCGCGTGAGTCCGTAGACGAATACGACGAGCAGCGTGACCGCCAGCGGCGTCGACGCGGTCAGCCAGCCGCACGCAATCGTGAAGAGGCCGACAATGGTCACGTCGACGAGTGCGACGCGCCGAAAACCATATCGGTCGAGAATCCACGACGTTCCCGCCTTCATCCCCAGATTGCCGAGCGCACTCGCGAGCAGCAACAGGCCGGACTGGAACGGCGACAACCCGAAGCCGATCTGGAACAACAGCGGCAGCAGGTACGGCACGGCGTTGATCGCCATCCGCGTGATCGAGCCGGTGATCACCGTCACCGAGAAGGTCGGCACCTTCAGCGTCGTGAAGTCGAGCAGCGGATGCGCGCAGCGTCGCGCATGCAACCACGCGGCCGCGCCGAACAGCACGCTCGCCCCCACGAGCACCGCGGCGTGCGCGAACTGTGCATCCTGCTGGCCGGCCGCTTCGGTACCGATCAACAGGCAAGTCAATGCACCGCCGGCCAGCACGAATCCGGCCCAGTCGAGCGGCCGTTGCTCGTCGGCCCGCGTGTTCCGGACGATCAGCCAGGTACAGGCGAGCGCGGCAAGCCCGAACGGGACGTTCAGCAGGAAGATCCAGCGCCATGACGCATAGGTCGTGATGAAGCCGCCGATCGGCGGCCCGACGACAGGCGCGACGATGCCCGGCCACGTGATCGTCGCGATCGCCCGCATCAGCTTGGCCTTCTCGGTACTGCGCACGACGATCATCCGTCCGACCGGCACCATCATCGCCCCGCCGACGCCTTGCAGCAGCCGTGCAGCCGTGAACGTCACGACACCTTCGGACAGCCCGCACAGCACCGACGCACCGGTAAAGACGACGATCGCACTCGCGAATACCGTACGCGACCCATAACGGTCCGCGATCCAGCCGCTGATCGGGATGAACACCGCCAGCGCGAGCATATAGGCCGTCATCCCGAGGCTCAGCGCGTTCGGCCCGACGCCGAACGAACGCGCCATTTGCGGCAGCGCGGTCGCGATCACGGTCGTGTCGAGGTACTCCATGAAGAACGTTGCGGCGACGAGATACGGCAAGAAGTCGGTCGTCCGACCACCTGGGTTGGAGGTGGGGGTCATGAACGATGCAGTAGACGGAATGCGGGAGATGCCGGCCTCGAACGAGCGCAGACAAGCGCCGGAGCCGGGACGAGTGTCGATAGTACCTCGAAGCGCCTACTCTTCGCTCTGCCGGCGCGTGCAGTTAAATGCAGTTTATGCGCATAGATTTTTGATCCGACATCAATCAATGCGTGCGATTCGAAGCTGAAGACGCCTGTTGAGCAAGCTTATCGATCAAATAGGCGGCGATATTTCCGTCGCTGGAAACGCAAAAACCCCCGCCGGTTGGGCGGGGGTTTCTGGTTTGGGGGAGCCTGACGATTACCTACTTTCACACGGGAATCCGCACTATCATCGGCGTAGAGTCGTTTCACGGTCCTGTTCGGGATGGGAAGGGGTGGGACCGACTCGCTATGGTCATCAGGCAAAGAGGGGTGTTCTGCTGGCTGGGCCAACAGAACCAATCTGGGAAGAAGCAGTAATTGAGGTTGTGCGTATCGCACATCGCGGTCATTCAACCGCTCTAAAACAGCCTTGTTATAGGATCAAGCCTTACGGGCAATTAGTATCAGTTAGCTGAACGCATTACTGCGCTTACACACCTGACCTATCAACGTCCTGGTCTCGAACGACCCTTCAAGGAGGTCAAGCCTCCAGGGATATCTCATCTTAAGGCGAGTTTCCCGCTTAGATGCTTTCAGCGGTTATCTCTTCCGAACATAGCTACCCGGCGATGCGACTGGCGTCACAACCGGTACACCAGAGGTTCGTCCACTCCGGTCCTCTCGTACTAGGAGCAGCCCCCTTCAAATATCCAACGCCCACGGCAGATAGGGACCAAACTGTCTCACGACGTTTTAAACCCAGCTCACGTACCTCTTTAAATGGCGAACAGCCATACCCTTGGGACCGGCTACAGCCCCAGGATGAGATGAGCCGACATCGAGGTGCCAAACACCGCCGTCGATATGAACTCTTGGGCGGTATCAGCCTGTTATCCCCAGAGTACCTTTTATCCGTTGAGCGATGGCCCTTCCATACAGAACCACCGGATCACTATGACCTGCTTTCGCACCTGCTCGACTTGTCGGTCTCGCAGTTAAGCACGCTTATGCCATTGCACTATCAGCACGATTTCCGACCGTACCTAGCGTACCTTCGTACTCCTCCGTTACGCTTTGGGAGGAGACCGCCCCAGTCAAACTGCCTACCATGCACTGTCCCCGACCCGGATCACGGGCCAAGGTTAGAACCTCAAACAAACCAGGGTGGTATTTCAAGGACGGCTCCACCGAAACTAGCGTTCCGGTTTCATAGCCTCCCACCTATCCTACACAGATCGGTTCAAAGTCCAATGCAAAGCTACAGTAAAGGTTCATGGGGTCTTTCCGTCTAGCCGCGGGTAGATTGCATCATCACAAACACTTCAACTTCGCTGAGTCTCGGGAGGAGACAGTGTGGCCATCGTTACGCCATTCGTGCAGGTCGGAACTTACCCGACAAGGAATTTCGCTACCTTAGGACCGTTATAGTTACGGCCGCCGTTTACCGGGACTTCAATCAAGAGCTTGCACCCCATCATTTAATCTTCCGGCACCGGGCAGGCGTCACACCCTATACGTCCACTTTCGTGTTTGCAGAGTGCTGTGTTTTTATTAAACAGTCGCAGCCACCAGTTTATTGCAACCCCTTCACCCTCCTGGCGCAGGCCAGTCAAGCTACAAGGGCGTACCTTATCCCGAAGTTACGGTACCAATTTGCCGAGTTCCTTCTCCCGAGTTCTCTCAAGCGCCTTAGAATACTCATCTCGCCCACCTGTGTCGGTTTGCGGTACGGTCATCGTTAGACTGAAGCTTAGAGGCTTTTCTTGGAACCACTTCCAATTGCTTCGCGCCCTAGAGCGCTCGCGCCACACCCTTGAATCCTGCGCCCGGATTTGCCTAAGCGCCTTCTCCAATGCAGCGACCGGGACTTCCAACACCCGGACAACCTTCCGCGATCCGTCCCCCCATCGCATCTAACGACGGTGCAGGAATATTGACCTGCTTCCCATCAGCTACGCATTTCTGCCTCGCCTTAGGGGCCGACTCACCCTACGCCGATGAACGTTGCGTAGGAAACCTTGGGCTTACGGCGAGGGGGCCTTTCACCCCCTTTATCGCTACTCATGTCAGCATTCGCACTTCCGATACCTCCAGCACCCTTTACAAGGCACCTTCGCAGGCTTACGGAACGCTCTCCTACCATGCGAGACGAGCTCGCATCCGCAGCTTCGGTATATGGCTTAGCCCCGTTACATCTTCCGCGCAGGACGACTCGATCAGTGAGCTATTACGCTTTCTTTAAAGGGTGGCTGCTTCTAAGCCAACCTCCTGACTGTTTTAGCCTTCCCACTTCGTTTCCCACTTAGCCATATTTGGGGACCTTAGCTGGCGGTCTGGGTTGTTTCCCTCTTGACACCGGACGTTAGCACCCGATGTCTGTCTCCCGTGATTGCACTCTTCGGTATTCGGAGTTTGCTATGGCGGGGTAATCTGCAATAGACCCCCCAACCATGACAGTGCTCTACCCCCGAAGGTGAGACACGAGGCACTACCTAAATAGTTTTCGGAGAGAACCAGCTATTTCCAGGTTTGTTTAGCCTTTCACCCCTATCCACAGCTCATCCCCTAACTTTTCAACGTTAGTGGGTTCGGACCTCCAGTACGTGTTACCGCACCTTCATCCTGGCCATGGATAGATCACCTGGTTTCGGGTCTACGCCCAGCAACTGAACGCCCTATTCGGACTCGCTTTCGCTACGCCTGCCCTATACGGTTAAGCTTGCTACTGAACGTAAGTCGCTGACCCATTATACAAAAGGTACGCCGTCACCCCTTACGAGGCTCCGACTGTTTGTATGCATGCGGTTTCAGGATCTATTTCACTCCCCTCCCGGGGTTCTTTTCGCCTTTCCCTCACGGTACTGGTTCACTATCGGTCGATCACGAGTATTTAGCCTTGGAGGATGGTCCCCCCATCTTCAGACAGGATTTCACGTGTCCCGCCCTACTTGTCGTACACCTAGTTCTTTCATACTGTTTTCGCCTACAGGGCTATCACCTGCTATGGCCGCACTTTCCAGAGCGTTCGGCTAACAATACAAATAAAGAGTACAAGGCTCATCCCATTTCGCTCGCCACTACTTTGGGAATCTCGGTTGATTTCTTTTCCTGCGGTTACTTAGATGTTTCAGTTCACCGCGTTCGCTTCGCATGGCCTATGTATTCAGCCATGGATACTCCATACGGAGTGGGTTTCCCCATTCGGATATCTACGGATCAAAGCTTGTTTGCCAGCTCCCCGTAGCTTTTCGCAGGCTACCGCGTCCTTCATCGCCTGTGATCGCCAAGGCATCCACCACATGCACTTGTTCGCTTGACCCTATAACGAGTCTGTCTCGTTACAGGTTGAGTTCTCGCGTTGTGCCGTATTCCAATTGAGCCGAACATGAAGTTCGAATCATCTTGAGATACATCGATACAATCACAACCCGGATAGTTTCCACGTCCATCTCAAAGACGCTTCCGCTATCCAAATTACTTGCTTCTTCCAGATTGTTAAAGAACGACAGCCGATACAGTTACCTGCATCACTCTGACTGGCTCAATCGCCAATGCCAAATCCTCGGTTCGCTTTCGAACCAAGCACTTCGCATTGAAGATTGTGGTGGAGGCAGACGGGATCGAACCGACGACCCCCTGCTTGCAAAGCAGGTGCTCTCCCAGCTGAGCTATGCCCCCATACAGAGACTTCCCAGGGTACTTCCGCCAGACAATTGGTGGGTCTGGTTGGATTCGAACCAACGACCCCCGCCTTATCAAGACGGTGCTCTAACCGACTGAGCTACAGACCCCTGAGTCTGTCCTAATTTACAGCCGATAAGCGTGAGCGCTCAACTTGTGCGAGATAGCTCTGGAAAGGAGGTGATCCAGCCGCACCTTCCGATACGGCTACCTTGTTACGACTTCACCCCAGTCATGAATCCTACCGTGGTGACCGTCCTCCTTGCGGTTAGACTAGCCACTTCTGGTAAAACCCACTCCCATGGTGTGACGGGCGGTGTGTACAAGACCCGGGAACGTATTCACCGCGGCATGCTGATCCGCGATTACTAGCGATTCCAGCTTCATGCACTCGAGTTGCAGAGTGCAATCCGGACTACGATCGGTTTTCTGGGATTAGCTCCCCCTCGCGGGTTGGCGACCCTCTGTTCCGACCATTGTATGACGTGTGAAGCCCTACCCATAAGGGCCATGAGGACTTGACGTCATCCCCACCTTCCTCCGGTTTGTCACCGGCAGTCTCCTTAGAGTGCTCTTGCGTAGCAACTAAGGACAAGGGTTGCGCTCGTTGCGGGACTTAACCCAACATCTCACGACACGAGCTGACGACAGCCATGCAGCACCTGTGCGCCGGTTCTCTTTCGAGCACTCCCGAATCTCTTCAGGATTCCGACCATGTCAAGGGTAGGTAAGGTTTTTCGCGTTGCATCGAATTAATCCACATCATCCACCGCTTGTGCGGGTCCCCGTCAATTCCTTTGAGTTTTAATCTTGCGACCGTACTCCCCAGGCGGTCAACTTCACGCGTTAGCTACGTTACTAAGGAAATGAATCCCCAACAACTAGTTGACATCGTTTAGGGCGTGGACTACCAGGGTATCTAATCCTGTTTGCTCCCCACGCTTTCGTGCATGAGCGTCAGTATTGGCCCAGGGGGCTGCCTTCGCCATCGGTATTCCTCCACATCTCTACGCATTTCACTGCTACACGTGGAATTCTACCCCCCTCTGCCATACTCTAGCCCGCCAGTCACCAATGCAGTTCCCAGGTTGAGCCCGGGGATTTCACATCGGTCTTAGCGAACCGCCTGCGCACGCTTTACGCCCAGTAATTCCGATTAACGCTCGCACCCTACGTATTACCGCGGCTGCTGGCACGTAGTTAGCCGGTGCTTATTCTTCCGGTACCGTCATCCCCCCGAGGTATTAACTCAGAGGATTTCTTTCCGGACAAAAGTGCTTTACAACCCGAAGGCCTTCTTCACACACGCGGCATTGCTGGATCAGGGTTGCCCCCATTGTCCAAAATTCCCCACTGCTGCCTCCCGTAGGAGTCTGGGCCGTGTCTCAGTCCCAGTGTGGCTGGTCGTCCTCTCAGACCAGCTACTGATCGTCGCCTTGGTAGGCCTTTACCCCACCAACTAGCTAATCAGCCATCGGCCAACCCTATAGCGCGAGGCCCGAAGGTCCCCCGCTTTCATCCGTGGATCGTATGCGGTATTAATCCGGCTTTCGCCGGGCTATCCCCCACTACAGGACATGTTCCGATGTATTACTCACCCGTTCGCCACTCGCCACCAGGCCGAAGCCCGTGCTGCCGTTCGACTTGCATGTGTAAGGCATGCCGCCAGCGTTCAATCTGAGCCAGGATCAAACTCTTCAGTTCAAACCTGTTACTGTTTTCGGTTCCGTAGAACCGGTCGCTCACTCAAAGCTGACAGGAATATGAATCACTTCATAAACCTGACTTACTTTAGTGTGAGACTCTTGATACTTTCGCTATCTGATCCGAGGATCAGCTCGCTGCCATCAAGCGCCCACACTTATCGGCTGTTAATTTTTAAAGAACGTGTCTGCGAGAAAACCGTCTTTCTCAGCAGCGCTGCATTTTCAGCAGCAGAGAAGCGAGATTATGAACCGTGTTTCGCAGCGCGTCAACAACTTTTTATACTGCATCGTTGCGACTGCGGGGTTCAACTTCCTTCCCTCTTCCGCACCGCGTTTCCGTTAGCGCGAAAGAGGCGTGATTCTAGTCACCTCCCACGTTCCGCGCAAGGGGTTTCGCGAAATAAATTTAAGGCCCCGTCAGGCCCTGCGCACCTGGCGCGCGACGATCTCCATATAGTGATCGAGATCAGGCGTCACCTTGCCTTCTTCCTTGGCCGTATCGTCCCAGCGGCGCAGACGCAGCGCATCCTCCGCGAACGGGCGCTGCAGGAACGCCGCCGTCTCCTCTTCACTGAAGATGCCGCCCTGCAGCGCGAGACTGCGCACCGAGTCCGGCGACAGGCTTTCGAAGTAGCCGGCGTCCGTGCGGCACAGGCAGCGCTTGGCGTCGACGTGCAGGCGGATCGGCTCCAGCACTGCATCGGAAAACAGCGGACGCAGGAACGGCAACACGTAATATTGGTGCAGATCGTCGATCCCGCGCGCACTCGGCGTCTCGCCCTGGCGATTCAGCAGATGCCCGAGATCGTGCAGGAACGCCGCCGCGACCAGCGCCTCATCAGCCCCCGCCTCTTCCGCCAGCAATCCGCTCTGCAATGCATGCTCGAGCTGCGTGACCGGTTCACCGCTATAGGCCACATGGCCATGCTCTTGGTACAGACTGCGAATCTCTTCAAGCGTCAACGCCATTCCGTCATCCCCACGGCAACGAGAACGTCTTCAGGTTCGTGAAGCTCTTCATCGCCTCCTGAACGCCTTCCTTGTAACCGAGCCCCGAATCCTTGATCCCGCCGAACGGCGACAGCTCGATCCGGTATCCGGGCACCTCCCATACATTCACCGTGCCGACGTTCAGCTCGTTCACGAACCGCACGACCGCCGCCGTGCTGTCCGTACAGACACCCGACGATAGCCCGAACGCCGTCCCGTTGCTGATCCGGATCGCGTCGTCGATCGTGTCGAACGCGATCACCGGCGATACCGGGCCGAAGGTCTCCTCGCGCACGATCGTCATCGACGGATCGACGTTGTCGAGCACGGTCGGCGCATACAACGCGCCGCGCCGCACGTTGCCCGTCAACAGCCGCGCGCCCTGTGCGACCGCCTCCGCCACGCGCGTCTCGAACAGCCGCGCCGCTTCTTCGTCGATCACCGTGCCCATTTCGTTCGCGGGATCGAACGGATCGCCGTATTTCCATGCGCGCGTCTTCTCGACGAGCAATTCGGTGAAGGCGGGCGCGATCGCGCGCTGCACCAGCATCCGCTTGACGGCCGTGCAACGCTGGCCCGAATTCCGGTACGACCCGAGCACCGCCAGCGACGCCGCGCGTTCGAGATCGGCATCGTCGAGGACGATCAGCGGATCGTTGCCGCCCAGTTCCAGCACGATGCGGCGGTAGCCGGCCCGCGCGGCAATCGCCTTGCCGATCGCCACGCCGCCCGTGAAGGTGATCAGCGACGCGTGCGGGTGCGTGACGAGCTCGTCCGCGATCTCGCGCGGAACGCCGGTCAGCACCTGCAGCATCGGTTCCGGCAGACCGGCTTCATACAGCAGGTCTGCCAGGTAGAACGCCGACAGCGGCACCTTCTCCGACGGCTTCACGATCACGCGGTTGTTGGTCGCGATCGCCGGCGCAATCTTGTGCGCCACCTGGTTCATCGGATGATTGAACGGCGTGATCGCGACGATCACGCCGTCGAGCGGCTGCCGCTGCGAAAACACGCGGCGCGCCCTGCCATGGGGCGTCAGGTCGCACGAGAAACTCTGCGCGTCGTCGCGCAGCGCCTCGACCGCCGCGAACTTCAACACGTCGGCCACGCGGCCGATCTCGTAGCGGGAGTCCTGTTTCGACAGTCCCGATTCGAGCGTGATCAGGTCGGACGCTTCCTCGGTGCGCTCGCGCAGCAGCGCGGCCGCGCGTTCGAGGATCTGCGAACGTTCGTAACGCGTGAGCGTCGGCCGATACGCCATCGCGTAGTCGAATGCCGCGCGCACGTCGTCGACGCTCGCGAGCGGCACCGTACCGACGCGCGTGCCCGTGTAGGGGTCCGTGACGTCGAAGGTCCGCTCGCGTGCCGCGCGAGCGCCGCACCAGCGCAATGCCTCGGCACGGAATGCCGGATGGTCCCGCCGAACAGGGGAAGTCATGATGCGATCCGGTTCAGCACGAAATCGAACACGTCGAAATTGCGCGGGCGACGCGCAGGATCGACCGGCTCGATACGGCGATTGAACAGCAGCGGCACTTCCTGCTCCGACACGCCGCCATGCGAACGCAGCGGCACCGTGAGGCCCGACAGATCGTGTTCGCGCTCGCGCGTGCCGAGCGTCATGTCACGGCGGCCGATCACGACGAGATCGCCGATCCGGTCGGCCGGCAGCTCGAAACGTGCCGCGGCTTCCGCGTTGTCGAGCACGAGTTCGACGCCGTCGAGACCGCCGACGCGCCACATCGCCTCGGCCCGGTCGACGCCCGGCGCCAGATAGACGGTGGCAAACGAGCCGAGCGCGCCGTGGTGCACGACGTACGGATCCGTGATCGGCAGGATCACGCGCGCAGCCTGCGCGCCGTACCACCCGTCGAAGGCATCCTGCAGATAGATGACGTTCGGCCGGCCCGTCGCAGGATCGTGCTTCGCGTTCATCCCGTGGTCGGCCGTCAGCCCGATCGCCCAGCCCAGCGCGTCGAGCTGCGCGAGATAGCCGTCCATCATCGCGTAGAACGCGTTCGCGCCGGCACTGCCCGGCTCGCACTTGTGCTGCACGTAATCGGTGGTCGACAGGTACATCAGGTCGACCTGGCGCGTCTGCGCAAGCCGCACGCCGGCCGCGAACACGAATTCGGACAACGCCGCGCTGTACACGTCCGGCGACGGCAGGCCCACCCAGTCGAGCACGTCGACGATCCCGTTTTCGGCGAGATTCGCCTGCGCGGCCTTCTCTGCCGAAAAGCAGATGCCGTTCATCTGCCAGCCCAGCAGCCGGCGCAGCTTGTCCTTCGCCGTCACGACGGCCACCCGCGCACCGGCGTCGGACGCCGCCGCGAGCAGCGTGCCGGCCCGCAGGTAAGCCGGATCGTTCATCATGACTTCGGCGCCGCGCCCACCGTCGGCGGCCGGATCCCAGAAATAGTTGCCGCAGATTCCATGGACCGACGGCGGCGCGCCGCAGACGATCGACAGGTTGTTCGGGTTGGTGAAGGTCGGCACGACGCAGTCGGCGCGCCAGGCCGTGCCTTGCGCGATCATCCGGCCGATGAACGGCGCGACGCCCGCTTCCAACGCACGCTCGAGATAGGCGTACTCGCAGCCGTCGACGCAGACGACGACGGTCGGTTCGACCGGCAGCCGGTAGCGCCGGCCGTTGACGTCGACGGACTGGTCCGGCAGGCCCGTCGACGCTCCGGCGGCCGGCGCGTCGCCGGGCGACCGCAATGCGAACGCGGCGTTCATGATGCCCCCCGCTTGCCGCGCGGCACGCGCGCGGCGATCAGCAGCAGCGCCGCGAGCGACGCGCCCAGCATCAGCAGCGACAGCGCCGAAGCCGGAAGGTAATACCCCCGCTCCACCTGGCCGATCACGACGATCGGCACGGTCGCGAAACCGGGCGGATAAACCGTCAGCGTCGCACCGAGCTCGCCGAGCGACAGCGCGAAGCCGAGCGCGAGGCTCGCGCGCAGCGCCGGCACGAGCTGCGGCAGCAGCACGCGGCGCAGCACCATCGCGGGCGGCGCGCCGAGGCTCGCCGCCGCTTCGCGCAGCACGGTCAGTTCCGGACGCAGCGCGGCGGCCGCGCAGCGATAGCAGAACGGCAGGATCAGCGCGAGCTGCACGAGCACGACGATCGCCGCGGAGCTCGACAGGTCGACCGGCTTCTGGTGATACGCGATCAGCACCGCGAGCCCGAGCACGACGCTCGGCACGCCGTTCGGCACCATCACGAGCGCGTCGACCACCGCGCCGAGGCCGCGCCGGTCGCGCCCTTCGAGGGCCAGCGCGAGCCACAGCCCGAGGACCGTGCCGACCGCCGACACGCCGAAGCCGATTTCGAGGCTCGTCAGCAGCGCGTCGTATTCCGGCGACCCGAGCCGCTCGAACCAGCGCAGGCTGTAACCGGCCGGCAGGATCGTGCCCGACCACTGCGTCGACACGCTCGACAGCGCCACGACGATGACCGGCAACACGAACAACCAGAAGCACGCGAACGCGGCCAGCGCGAGCGCCGCGCGCGACGCATGCTTGAGCACCGTGTCGCCCCAGCCGATCTGGTGGCGCGGCACGGCTTGCCCGATACGGAATTCAGCGGACATCGTTCCCTCCCGTCGCGCGCCGGTTCACCCGGCGATAAACCGCATACAACGCCAGCGACAGCACCAGCATTACCACCGCGCCGGCCGACGCGGTCGGCAGGTCGAGGTCGACGGTCGCGCTGCTGTAGATCGCGACCGGCAGCGTGACGAGCCGCGCGCTGCCGAGCACGAGCAGAATCCCGAATTCGTTCAGCGTCAGCAGGAAGCACAGCACGGTGCCGGCGGCGATGCCCGGCCACGCGATCGGCAGCACGACGCGGCGGGCGAGCATCCAGCCGGACGCGCCGAGGCTGCGCGCGGCTTCGATCAACCGCAGATCGAGCGTCGCGAACGATGCGAGCGTCGGCCGCACGACGAACGGCGTATAGAACACGGTCTGCGCGAGGATCACGCCGCCGATGCCGAACAGGAAATCGAGCGGCGCATTTTCGAGATGGAACAGGTGCTGCAGCGCGATGCTGATCGAGCCTTGCGAGCCGTACAGGAAGATCAGCGTGAACGCGACGAGGAACGACGGAAACGCGACGTACAGCTCCAGGAAGCGCGTGACGAGCGAGGCGCCCGGAAACGGCTTGAAGAACAGCAGCGCGGCCAGCAGCACACCGAACACCGACGCGGTGCCGGCGCTCGCGAACAGCACGCCGAGCGTGGTCAGCAGCACGTTGCGGGTATCGGGATTGCCGAAGAACGTCCGGTACGCGGCGAAACTCAGCCCGTGGTCGCCCGACACGCTCAGCAGCACGAGCCGCACCAGCGGGTAGACGACGAGCGGGCCCAGCACGACGATCGCGAGCGCGGCCAGATGCAGGTCGCCCACGCGCTTGCGGCGCCGCGCGTCGGCCGCGTGCGCGGCGGCCGACGCGAGCACGTGCGGCGGCAGGCCGGCTTCAGGGCTCGATAAGGACGACATCGTCTGCCTCGCAATGCAGGGAAACACGCGCACCGCGCTCGGGAGCCGCACTGCGGCCGCGTTGCATCGTGACGCGCACGGGCTCGTCGGGCGCCGCATCGATCGTGACCGCGATCGACAGGTCCGCGCCCTGCCATTCGACGGACGACACCGTGCCGTGCAGCCCGCCCGCGGCGGGCGGCATCACGGTCAGGCGCTCGGGGCGCACGCACGCGACCTTGCCGCGCACTTCGTGGCGCGGATCGCCGAGCGGGAAGATCACGTGCGGCGGCAGCAGGTTCGCCGGGCCGAGATAACGCGCGACGTAGCCGTCCTGCGGCGCGTCGTACAGCTGCTGCGGCGTGCCGAGCTGCGCGATGTGGCCGTCGCGCATCAGCAGCGCGCGGTCGGACAGCACGAGCGCGTCGTCGCGGTCGTGGGTCACGCAGACGACGGTCAGGTTCGGCAGGCGTTCGTGCAGCGCCTTCAGCTCGCTGCGCACCGATGCGCGCAGGTTGGCGTCGAGCGCCGACAGCGGCTCGTCGAGCAGCAGCACGTCCGGCTCGATCACGAGCGCGCGCGCCAGCGCGACGCGCTGCTGCATCCCGCCCGACAACTGTGCGGGCAGGTGATGGCCCGCATCGCCGAGCTGCACGAGCTTCAGCGCATCGGCGACGCGACGCGTCACTTCCGACGACGCCATGCCGCGCGCGCGCAGCCCGAATGCGACGTTCTCGAACACCGACAGGTGCGGGAACAGCGCGTAATTCTGGAACAGCAGACCGAGATTGCGCTTGTGCGGCGGCGCGTAGGTCAGGTCGCGTCCGGCAACGGTCAGCGTGCCGGTCAGGCCGTCGGCCTTCACGAACCCGGCGATGAAGCGCAGCAGCGTGGTCTTGCCGCAGCCGCTCTTGCCGAGCACGGTCAGAAATTCACCGGCACCGATCGACAGCGACAGATCGTCCAGCACCGTGCGTGCGCCGTAGCGCACGCTCAGGTGTTCGATCTGCACGCCGCCCGGCGCGCCGGACCGCAGCGTGGCTCGCGGTTCGGCGGCGCCGAATGCGCCGGGATGGGTCAGGGTGGTTTCCACCGGGTTCATCCTCTTGCTCACTAATACAGGCGGCGTGCGCCGATCACTTCGGCTTGACGACGTCGAGCTGCTTGCCCGAGCTGCCGATCACGTCCTTCTTCCAGCGCTCGATCCACACCGGCTTCTTCGCCATCACCTGCGTCCAGTCGACCGGGATCAGCTTCACGCCCGCGATCGCCTTCTTGACCGCTTCGCCGTTCTTGCCGGCCAGCGGCACGTCCGTGCGGCCCGGGATGCCGTACATGTCCGGCACCTTCGACTGCACTTCCGTCGACATCAGGTAGTCGATCAGCTTCTTGCCGGCGTCCTGGTTCGGGCCGCTCTTGATCAGGCCGATGCCGTACGGGAGCTGGAACGTGGTCGGCTGGTCGCCGTCCTTCGCGGCCAGGAAGATCGGCTTGACGGACAACGCGCCGTGTTCGGCATCGTCGAGGTCCATCTGCAGGTCGCCGTTCGCGACGCTGATCTCGTTGCGCGACAGCAGCACGTTCAGGTAGCCCGTGCCCTTCGTGTGGAACTTCACGCTCTGCGACAGCTTCGCGAGGTAGTCGAACGCCTTGTCCTCGCCCATCAGCGAGGTCGTCAGGATCAGCACGGCCATCCCGTCGCCGGCGGTCGCCGGGTTCGAGTACGCGACCTTGCCCGCGTAGGCCGGCGACAGCAGGTCGGCGAACGTCTTCGGCTGGTTCTTCACGACGTCCGGGTTGATCGCGAACGAGAAGTAGTTGTTCACGAACGTCGCCCACGTGCCGTCTTCCGCCTTCGCGATCGCCGGCACGTTCTTGTAGTTCACGCTCTGGTACGCCTGCAGCAGGCCCATCTGGCCGGCTTGCTGAATGAAAGGCGGCAGCGTGACGATCACGTCGGCCTTCGGGGAATTCTTCTCGATGTTCGCGCGGTTGACGACTTCGCCGCTGCCCGCCGTCACGATGTTGACCTTGACGCCCTCCTTCTTCTCGAAGGCCGGCAGCACATCGCGATAGAGGTTCTCGAGACCGTCTGCCGTGTACAGCACGACCGCGCTCGCCGCATGCACGGGCAACGCGGCGCCCATCAGACCGGCGACGGTGGCAGCCAGCGCAAGCTTGCGGAACGCGCCGGCAGCGGCGCGCGAGGAATTCTGCAGTGTCATCTCACTTCTCCGTAGGCGGAACACCAAATGGCCGGGGCACGATCCGGCTCTGTCGGCCAGAGTTGGCGCTTCAGCGCTTACTCTGGCCCCACGCAGAGCAGTAATTGGGGGGCGAACCGCCAGCGGGCCCGCCTCGTCGCCGCCCGACCGGTGCTGGACCGATGCGGTTTCGTGCGGCAAGCGAAGGATCACAGCGTTCGATGACAAACCCGTGACGACCGCTCAAAATTCCACAAAATGACATAATTTGCCACTAAGATGGCCGTCACCCGGAAACGCCATCCGGCGTTTCATCCGACCTGTGCTGGAGAAAAACCGATGTCCGCCACCGCCCCGATCCTGCTCACCCCCGGCCCGCTCACCACGTCCGCCACAACGCGCGACGCAATGCAGCGCGACTGGGGCTCGTGGGATGCCGAATTCAATCGCCTGACCGAAAGCGTGTGTGCCGACCTCGTCGCCATTGCGCACGGCGGCGGCGAGTACGTGTGCGTACCGATGCAGGGCAGCGGCACGTTCTCGGTCGAAGCCGCGCTCGGCACGCTGGTGCCGCGCGACGGCGTCGTGCTGGTGCCCGACAACGGCGCGTATTGCGCGCGCATCCTGAAGATTCTCGGCCGGCTCGGCATCGAAGCGATCGCTTTGCCGTTCGGCGAGGATGCGGCCGTCGATCCGGCCGCGATCGAGGCCGCGTTCGCGCGCGAGCCGCGCATCACGCACGTCGCGCAGGTGCATCTGGAGACGAGCGCCGGCATCCTGAACCCGCTCGACGACATCGCCGCCGTGTGCCGGCGCCACGGCAAGCGGCTGATCGTCGACGCGATGAGCTCGTTCGGCGCGCTGCCGATCGCGCTGGCGGGCAGCGGCATCGATGCGCTGATCTCGGCAAGCGGCAAATGTCTCGAAGGCGTGCCGGGGATGGGGTTCGCGATCGTGCGGCGCGATGCGCTCGAGGCCAGCGAAGGCAATTCGCCGTCGCTCGCGCTCGATCTCCACGATCAGTACGCGTACCTGCGCAAGACGGGCCAGTGGCGCTTCACGCCGCCGACGCACGTGATCGCCGCGCTGCGCGCCGCGCTCGACCAGTATCTCGCCGAAGGCGGGCAGCCGGCGCGCGGTGCGCGCTACGCGGACAACTGCCGGACGCTGGTCGAATCGATGCGCGCGCTCGGCTTCGCGCCGTTCCTCGATGCGGGCGTGCAGGCGCCGGTGATCGTCACGTTCCATGCGCCGGACGATCCGGCCTACGATTTCCGCCGCTTCTACGACGCCGTGCGCGATGCCGGTTTCATCCTGTATCCGGGCAAGCTCACGCAGCTCGAGACGTTCCGCGTCGGCTGCATCGGTGCGATCGACGCCGACGATATCCGGCGCGCGGTCGCGGCGATCGGGCACGCGATCGAGACGCTCGGCATCACGCTGCGCCGCGCGTCATGAACGAAAAAGGCCCGGCGGGTTGCTCCCGCCGGGCCCGAGGTCCTGCCGCCGCGTGCCTGCGTTACAGCTCGATCCGCTTGATGTCGCCGACGACGAAGATGTAAGACAGCGCACCGATCAGCGCGATCACGCCGATGAATACGAGCGCGCCGACGAACGAGCCGGTCGTCGCGACGATGAAGCCGACGACCAGCGGCGTGATGATGCCCGCGAGGTTCGCCGCGAAGTTGAAAATGCCGCCCGTCACGCCGAGCAGACCGTCCGGCGCGATGTCCGACACGAGCGTCCAGCCGAGCGCGGCCATCCCTTGCGCGAAGAACGCGACCGACATGATCGCGATCACGGCTTCGTTGCTTTGCACGTAGTTCGCGAGAATGATCGTCGACGCGAGCAGCAGGCCGGCAATGATCGGCAGCTTGCGCGCGAGGTTCGCGGACTTGCCGCGGCGCAGCAGCCAGTCGGAGAAGATCCCGCCGAACATCACGCCGACCGACGCGGCGATGAACGGCATGATCGCGAAGAAGCCGATCTTCAGCCAGCCCATGTGGCGCTCGGTGGCGAGGTAGGTCGGGAACCAGGTCAGGAAGAACACGAGCGTCGAGTTGCCGGCGAACTGGCCGAGGCAGATGCCCGCGAGCTGGCGCTTCTTCAGCAGCTTGCCGGCCATCGCCCAGCTGAATTTCGTCTGCTCGGGCCGGTCGTTCTTCTTCGCGCCGTGCGCGAGGCCGCCGCCCGCTTCGATGAACTCGATCTCCTCCTTGTTCGCGCCCGGATGGTTGCGCGGCTCATGATAGAACTTCCACCAGACCAGGCCGAACGCGATGCCGATCGCGCCGACGACCCAGAACAGCGAACGCCAGCCGAACGCGCCCATCAGCGCGAACAGCACCGGGCTGAAGAACGCGAGGCCGATGTACTCGCCGACCGTATACGTACCGGTCGCCATCGCGCGCTCGTTCTGCGGGAACCACGTCGCGACGACCCGGCTGTTGGTCGGGAAGCACGGCGCCTCCGTCACGCCGAGCCCGAGCCGGCATGCGAACAGCGTCGCGATGCCCGGCACGAAGCCCTGCAGGAACGTGCACAGCGACCACAGCGTCATCGACCAGTAATAGGTGATCTTGCTGCCGAAGCGGTCGAGGAACAGGCCGCCGGGCACCTGCATCGCGACGTACGTCCACGAAAACGCGGAGAACATGATGCCCATCACGGCCGCATTGATACCGAGTTCCTTGGTGAGCTGCGGTGCAGCCACCCCCAGCACGGTACGGTCGAGATAGTTGATCATCGTGCCGATCGCGAGCAGCGCGAGAATCTTGTAGCGCGCCGAGGTGCGCCGGACCGAGCCGGCCGCCTGCGCCGGACGCGCCGGCGCATGGTTGGTGTGGGTGGTGTGCTGCATGATTGTCTCCTGGTCTCGTCTTTATCTGAATCTATCGAGGGTCAGCGTGCGACCAGCGACTGAAAGTGCTCGAACATCCGTTCGTCGTCCGGCGTTCGTCCGGTGAAGATCTCGAACGCATCGACGGCCTGGTACACGGCCATCCCGCCTCCCGGCAGCGTTGCGCAGCCGGCCGCGCGCGCGGCGCGGACCAGTTCGGTTTCGAGCGGGAAATACACGATGTCGGCCACCCACATCCCGGCATGAAGCAGCTCGGCCGGCAGCGGCAGGCCCGGATGCTTGGCCATGCCCGTCGGCGTCGCGTGGATCAGGCCCGTCGCGGCGCGCATCGCGTCCGCGAGATCGCCGCCCTGTACAACCCGCGCCGCGGGGAAGCGTTGCTGCAGTTCCGCCGCGAGGGCGGCGGCGCGCGTGCCGTCGACATCGAAAATCGTCAGTTCGGCCGCGCCCATCTGCAGCGCGGCGTGCGCCACGGCCGCGCCCGCGCCGCCCGCGCCGAGCTGGACGACGTGTTCGAGCGACGCGTCGGGCAACCCGCGGCGGAACGATTTCGCGAAGCCCGACCAGTCGGTGTTGTGGCCGATCCGCTTGCCGTCCTTGAACAACACGGTGTTCACCGCGCCGAGCGCACGCGCATCGTCCGACAACGCGTCGAGGTGCTCGATCACGCGCTGCTTGCACGGGTGCGTGATGTTCAGGCCGTTGTAGCCCATCCGCTGCGCGGCATCGAGCAGTTGCGGCAGTGCCTCGACGGTCACGCCGAGCACGTCGAGGTCGATCCGCCGGTAGACATAGCCGAACCCCTGGCGGAATCCTTCTTCCTCGTGCATCGCAGGCGACAGCGAGCCGCCGATGCCCTGGCCGATCAGGCCGATCAGAAACGACGGGCGGCTCATCGCGCGGCCCCCTGCGCGAACAGCGTCGCCAGACGCTGCAGCGCGAACACGTAGCCTTCGGTGCCGCAGCCGCAGATCACGGCTTCGGCAACCGCCGACACGTAGGAATGGTGGCGGAACGCCTCGCGACGATGCACGTTCGAGATATGGACTTCGATCACCGGCTTCGCGATCGCGGAAAGCGCGTCGGCCAGCGCCACCGACGTATGCGTATAGGCAGCCGGGTTGATCACGATGCCGTGCGTGTCGTGACGCGCGGCGTGCAGCCAGTCGATCAACTGATGCTCGGCGTTCGACTGGCGGAAGTCGATTTCCAGCCCGAGCGCCTCAGCGGCCGTTCGGCAGCGCTGCTCGACGTCGGCGAGCGTTTCCGCGCCGTAGATATGGGGCTCGCGCGTCCCCAGCAGATTCAGATTCGGGCCGTTCAGCACCAGCACCTTGGGCTTGCTCATGGTGTTTCTGCTCCTAAAACGGGGGCGCATCGCTAGCCGACTTCGCCCCCTGACGTCAAGATTTGGCGCTAGTGTGCGCTTGCGAAAGCGCAATGTCTTTTCGGGTTTTCGCTAATTTGTACCACCTAGTTAGTTTGTACAATACGACTCACCAGCCCAGTAAATTCGGGATATGGCGTTCGTCGTGAATTCAACGACTGGTTCATTCAGGGTCGATTCGACCAACGCCGTGCCCCGCTCATCCGCAGGATTCGCCCATGCAGCGCTCGATCGCCACCGTGTCACTGTCCGGCACGCTCGCCGGGAAGCTCGCCGCCGTCCAGGCCGCAGGTTTCGACGGCGTCGAAATCTTCGAGAACGACCTCGTCTACTTCGACGGATCGCCGGCCGACGTCCGGCGCATGGCCGCCGATCTCGGCCTCGACATCGTGCTGTTCCAGCCGTTTCGTGACTTCGAGGGCGTGAGCGCAGCCCAGCTCGCCCGCAACCTCGACCGGATCAAGCGCAAGTTCGACGTGATGCATGCGCTCGGCACCGACCGCATCCTGGTGTGCAGCAACGTGTCGGCCGACACGATCGCCGACGACGGGCTGCTCGTCGACCAGCTCGGCGCGCTCGCGGAAGCCGCGCGGCAGGCCGGCGTGGTCGCTGCGTACGAAGCGCTCGCGTGGGGCCGGGTCGTGAAGCGGTACGGCCATGCGTGGAAACTCGTGAATGCCGTGAACAGCCCGCACCTCGGCCTTGCGCTCGACAGCTTCCATACGCTGTCGCTCGACGATTCTCCGGACGCGATCGCCGACATCCCCGGCGACCGGATCGCGTTCGTGCAGATCGCCGATGCGCCGAAGCTCGCGATGGACGTACTCGAATGGAGCCGCCACTTCCGCTCGTTCCCGGGCCAGGGCGACTTCGACCTCGCGCGCTTCACCGCGCGCGTGATCGAATCGGGCTACACGGGGCCGCTGTCGCTCGAGATCTTCAACGACGGCTTCCGCGCGGCGCCGACCGCGATCACGGCCGCCGACGGCCATCGCTCGCTGCTCTACCTGGAAGAACTGACACGCGAGCGGCTCGCGCAGGACGGCCGCGCGCCGGCCGCCAGCCAGCCGCTGTTCGCGCCGCCGGCGCCGCCCGCACACGTCGGGTTCCAGTTCATCGAATTCGCGGTCGACGCACCGGCCGCGGCAACCGTCGGCGAATGGCTCGGCCGGATGCGCTTCCGGCTCGCGGGCCGGCATCGGTCGAAGGACGTGACGCTGTTCCAGCACGGCGCCGCGTCGATCGTGCTGAACGCGGAGCGCGACTCGTTCGCCGATGCGTTCTTCCAGCAGCACGGGCTGTCGCTCTGTGCATCGGCATTCCGCGTCGACGACGCGAAAGTGGCGTTCGAGCGTGCGGCCGGCTTCGGCTACGCGCCGTTCTCCGGCCGCGTCGGTCCGAACGAGCGCGTGCTGCCGAGCGTACAGGCACCGGACGGCAGCCTCGAGTATTTCGTCGACGAAGCGCCGAACGCGCCGACGCTGTATGAATCGGACTTCGTGCTGACCGACATCGACGGCCCGAGCGAGGTCGGCCCGCTGACGGGTATCGATCACGTGTGCCTGGCGCTGCCCGCCGACGCGCTCGATACGTGGATCCTGTTCTTCAAGACGGCGTTCGGCTTCGAGGCCGAGCGCAGCTGGCTCGTGCCCGACCCGTACGGGCTGATGCGCAGCCGCGCAGTGCGCAGCGCCGACGGTTCGGTGCGGATCGCGCTGAACGCGTCGGTCGACCGGCACACGGCGGTCGCCGAATCGCTCGACCGCTACCACGGCACGGGGCTGAACCACGTCGCGTTCCGCACGGACGACATCGTGAAGACGATCGCCGCGTTCGCGGCCGACGGCATTCCGTTCCTGCGCATTCCGCCGAACTACTACGACGATCTCGCCGCACGCTACGCGCTGCCGGACGAGTTGATCGACACGCTGAGCACGCATCACCTGCTGTACGACCGCGACGAGCACGGCGGCGAATTCCTGCACGCGTATACGGAACTGGTCGACAACCGCTTCTCGCTCGAGATCGTCGAGCGGCGCGGCGGATACGACGGCTACGGGGCGGCAAACGCAGCCGTGCGCCTGGCCGCGCAGGCGCAGCGAAGAAAATAAGGGGCAGGGAAAAACCGGGTGCGACGAAAGGTCATCGCCTATTTGTCTGGCGAATCGTCCACGCATGCACTACGCTGGCGCTTGTGCTGTCGGACGCCCGCCTGAAGCGGCTTGCGCCGATCCGGTTCGCGAAGCCGCCGCCGTGCCGTTACATGCCGTAACCACCGGTTCGCCGCGGCCGGTCCACGACCGGGGCGTTTTAAGAATCGCTTAAGTCTTCGACGGCACCATCCGCAACCATATCCGAAGAACCCGTCGAACCAGGAGGAAAGCGATGAGCGCCGTAGAAGCACCCGCGGGCCGCCCGGCCGCGCCCCCTGCAAAGAAGACGATGCTGCGCCGCCTGCTCAGTCATCATGAAATCGCGACGCTGCTCGTGCTGCTGCACGCACCGATCGGCGCGAACGCCAAACCCGAACTGCCTGCGCTGCAGGAAGCCGGCCTCGTCGAGATGGTCAAGCTCGACGCCGATACGGCCCCCAGCTTCCGGCTGACCGAAAACGGCACCGCCGTCCTGAAAGGGCTCGGCTACCGCTGAACCGGCAGGCGGCAGACCGCCGCCGCTCCTGTCGACGCGCGCCACCGCGCCGAGCTAGCTGTCGCGCTTCCGAAAGGCCGCCTCTCCCGCATCGGATACCTCGACCCACTTCGGGTCCGGCGCGGCGCCGGGCACGTAGCTGTCGTGCCAGTTCCACCATTTGTACGGCCGGCCCTGCGGGTACCCCTCCGGCGAATCCTCCCATGTCTCCTGGCGCCCGAGCGCCGTCATGTCGAGATAGCTCCACGTGGTGCCCATCGCCTCGTCGCCGCGACTGTTGATGAAATACGTGCGGAACACGCGCTCGCCGTCGCGGATGAATGCGTTGTGGCCGTGCCATTCGTCCACGCCGAAGTCGGCATCGAAACTGTCGGTGATCGTGTACCACGGAATATTCCATCCCATCCGCGCCTTCAGGCGCGCGATGTCGGCCTGCGGCGCGCGTGACGCGAACACGAGCGTGGTGTCGCGGGCGTTCAGGTGGGCGAGGTGGCCGACGTGGTCGGCCACCATCGAACAGCCGATGCACGCATGCTCCGGCCAGCCGTGCACGCCGGGCTCGAAGAACGCGCGGTACACGATCAGCTGGCGGCGCCCGTGGAACAGGTCGAGCAGGCTCGCCTTGCCGTCAGGCCCGTCGAACGCATACTTCTTTTCCACGGCAACCCACGGCATCCGCCGCCGCTCGGCGGCCAGTGCGTCACGGGCGCGGGTCAGTTCCTTTTCCTTGACGAGCAGCCGCTCGCGCGCGGCCGCCCACTCTTGCGGCGACACGATCGGCGGCGTCTTCATCGCGGGCTGCCCCTCCTTCCGTCCGTCGTCCGGTGATGTGTTCGTGGTCATTGCTGCCTCCGGGTCAGAGCGATCGCTCGCTGTGGGTCATGAGACAGTTTTAGTCGCCGGCCAGCGAATGGTGGGAGTGACAATTGTGGCGAGATTCGTTTTCCGGGCGCGCCGGGTCACCCTGCCCGCTCCTGCAGCATCAACCGGTATTCCGTCGGCGTCACGCCGACCGTCGCCTTGAACTGGCGCGTGAACGCGCTGTGATCCGTATAGCCGCATAGCGCCGCGACATCGGTCACCTTGTCGTGCGTGACGAGCAGCGCGGTGGCCGCATCGAGCCGCGTCTTCAGCAGCACCTGGCGCGGCGTCAGGTGAAACACCTTGTGGAAGTAGCGTTCGAGCTGCGCGACCGACATCCCGGCCATCTGCGCGAGCTGCTTCAGGTTCAGCGGCTGCACGTAATGATCCTGGATGTGCTGGACCACGTCGGCGAGCCGGCTGTACGCCGGGTGCGATCCCTCGTGCGCCTTCAGGTCGCGCGAGATGCCCGCGAGGCCGACCACCCTGCCTGCGGCATCGCGCAGCGGCTCCTTGCAGGTCAGGCACCAGCCCGGCTGGCGGCCCGGATACAGGTGCAGCTCGAGCTGGTCCGTCAGTTGCTGGCCGGCGTTGATCGTCGCCATGTCCTGCTCGAAATAGCTGCGGCCGAAGCGGCGCGGAAACACTTCGTCGGCCGTCTTGCCGAGCAGGTCGCGCTTGTCCTTGTAGCCGCAGCGCATCGCCAGCGTGCGGTTGACGAGCGCGTAGCGGCCGTTCGCGTCCTTCACGAAGAATGCGACGTCCGGCAGCGCATCGAACACCGGTTCGAGCAGGCGGAAGTGCGCGAGCATCGCGCCGAGATCGGCGTTGTCGGGCTGGTGGCGCAACGTATTGGACAGGCTCATGGGCGGTACGGCAAGCAAGGTCGTCATCCCGGCAACCGCAAGGCGAGTGGCAGATGGCGTCGATTATAGAAGCGCGCCCCATTGACGGCGCGCAGGGCGCACGATCCCGCGCGCGCGGTCGTGCACGCCCGAAGCCGCCATCCTAAAAAACGCGGCCGCGCCGCGTCTTGGCGCGATTGCGCACGAGAAATGACGATTTCGGCATATATCAGGGTTATCGACGATATGCCGATATCGTCGCCGGCCACGCACCGAACGCGCAAGACGCACGCATTTTCGCTATCTAGACTTCGCTTCACGGTCACGAGACGCGACACGGCCCTGCCGGCGTGCGACCCGCACGAAATGCCGCGATCGCCGCTCGACGCGCCGATTTCAGCACAGCGTCTCGCCCGGTTTACCGGCGCCGGCCCGCCAGCCGGCGGCGGCCCAACCACGCCATCAAGGGGAAGTGAAAGTGAAGCTGAAGGTATCGCACGTCGCGCTGGCCGCTGCCTGCGCACTGTCGGGCGCGAACGCCATTGCCGCCGACGTCGTCAAGATCGGTTTCGCCGCACCGCTGACCGGCCCGCAGTCGAACTACGGCACGGACATGCAGAAGGGCGTGCAGCTCGCGATCGCCGATTTCAATGCGACGCGTCCGACGATCGGCGGCAAGCCCGTCACGTTCCAGCTCGATTCGCAGGACGACCAGGCCGACCCGCGCACGGGCACGACCGTCGCGCAGCGGCTGATCGACGACAACGTCCGCGGGATCATCGGGCACTTCAACTCGGGCACGAGCATTCCCGCGTCCGACCTGTACGATCGCGCGGGGCTGCCGCAGATCTCGATGGCCACGTCGCCGCAATACACCGCGCGCGGCTACAAGACGACCTACCGGCTGCTGACGAGCGACGCGCAAGCAGGCCGCATCGTCGGCACGTACGCGGTGAAGACGCTGCGCTTCAAGCGCATCGCGATCATCGACGACCGCACGGCCTACGGCCAGGGCATCGCCGACGAATTCGCGAAGGCCGTCGAGGCGGCGGGCGGCACGATCATCAAGCGCGACTTCACGAACGACAAGGCGCTCGATTTCTCCGCGATCCTGACCAACCTCAAGGGGATGAACCCGGACGCGATCTTCTACGGCGGCGGCGACGCGCAATCGTCGCCGATGATCCGCAAGATGCGCCAGCTCGGGATGAAGTCGGCGTTCGTGACGGGCGAGATGTCGCGCTCGCCGACGTTCCTGAAGGTCGGCGGCGACGCGGCCGAAGGCGCGATCGTCTACATGGGCGGGCTGCCGAAGGAGAAGATGCCGGGCTTCGCCGGCTACGCGGCACGCTACAAGGCGCGCTTCAACGAAGACGTGATCACCTATTCGCCGTACTCGTACGACGGCACGATCGCGCTGCTCACGGCGATGAAGGACGCGAACTCGACCGACCCGAAGGTGTACACGCCGTATCTCGGCAAGGTGTCGGTCAAGGGCGTGTCGGCCCCGAGCATCGCGTACGACGCGAAGGGCGACCTGAAGGATGCGCCGGTGACGATCTACAAGGTCGAGCACGGCGCGTTCAAGCCGGTCGATACGATCGCCGGCAACTGACGCAGCCCCAGCGCGCGCGGCGCGGCGGCGCCCGGTTCGCCCGCCCGCGCCGCGCGCCGCCGCTCGCTGCCGCCGGAAAGTTGCATGCCCGCCTTGCGCACGTTCGTGCTCCTGTAGAATCCTCCCACTCGCTTGACACTCGTCCCCGCTTGCCCGACCCGGGCGACGCGATGCGTGTTCCGTGCGCCATCCGCGCGCGGCGCACCTCGTCGACGAGGCAGGCCGCGCCTTGGAGACGCGGCGCCGATTCAAACAATTAATTCGAAAACCGATCGTCCTGACCATGCAAGCTTCCGAATTGAGCGGCGTGCCTCGCGCCGCCGAACGCGCGCTCACGCGCAGCGACTACAAGACCCTTGGCCTTGCCGCACTCGGCGGCGCCCTCGAGTTCTACGACTTCATCATCTTCGTGTTCTTCGCGCCGGCGATTGGGCAACTGTTCTTCCCGCACGACATTCCCGACTGGCTGCGCCAGTTGCAGACGTTCGGCATCTTCGCGGCCGGCTATCTCGCGCGCCCGCTCGGCGGCGTGATCATGGCGCACTTCGGCGACCTGTTCGGCCGCAAGCGGATGTTCACGCTGAGCGTGCTGATGATGTCCGTGCCGACGCTGCTGATGGGCCTGCTGCCGACCTACGACACGATCGGCATCCTCGCGCCGGTGTTGCTGCTGCTGTTCCGCGTGCTGCAGGGCGCGGCGGTCGGCGGCGAAGTGCCGGGCGCGTGGGTGTTCGTGTCCGAGCACGTGCCGTCGCGTCATATCGGCTATGCCTGCGGCACGCTGACCGCGGGCCTGACGGCCGGCATCCTGCTCGGCTCGCTCGTCGCCGCCGGCATCAACAGCCGCTACTCGGCCGCCGAAGTCGGCGCGTTCGCATGGCGCATCCCGTTCCTGCTCGGCGGCGTGTTCGGCCTGTTCTCCGTGTACCTGCGCCGCTGGCTGCATGAAACGCCGGTGTTCGCCGAGATGAAGGCGAAGAAGGCGCTCGCCGGCGAAATTCCGCTGAAGGCCGTGCTGCGCGACCACGGCCGCGCGGTGATCGTGTCGATGCTGCTCACGTGGATGCTGTCGGCCGCGATCGTCGTCGTGATCCTGATGACGCCCGCGCTGCTGCAGAAGCAGTTCCACCTGACGCCCGCGACGACGCTGTTCGCGAACAGCGTCGCGACGCTGTGCCTGACGGCCGGCTGCATCACCGCGGGTTCGCTCGCGGGCTGGATCGGCGCGAAGCGCGTGCTCGGCATCGGCGGCATCGGGCTGGCCGCGTGCTACTACCTGCTGTTCGTGCAGGTCGCGGCCGATGCGTCGACGCTGCCGCTCTACTACGGGATCGCGGGCTTCATGGTCGGCACGATCGGCGCGGTGCCGTTCGTGATGGTCAAGAGCTTCCCGGCCGTCGTGCGCTTCTCGGGCATCTCGTTCTCGTACAACGTCGCGTATGCGATCTTCGGCGGCCTCACGCCGGTGATCGTGTCGCTGATGATGAAATCGAATCCGCTCGCGCCGGTCGTGTACGTCGCGGCGATCTGCGTGCTCGGCGCGATCGCCGTGCAGTTCTCGAAGGATGCGGACTGAGCGAAGACGGCACGACGCCTCACGCGTGAAAGACAACGCCACGGTCGAGAGTCCGTGGCGTTGTCGTTTGCGGGGCATCGCATGCGTCTGACCGGCGGCGCTCAACCGTTCGCCGCGGCGGCCGGCGTTGGCGCGGCCGCCTTGCCGTAGTCGACCGGCTGGTCGGCCGGACGCGGCGTCTCGCCGGCCCGCTGGATCCAGCCGCCGCCCAATGCGCGGTACAGCGTGACGAGGTTCGTCCAGCGCGCCAGACGGGCGTTGATCAGCGTCTGCTGTGCCGAGTACAGATCGGTCTGCGCGGTCAGCACCGACAGGTAGCTGTCGACGCCGTTCTTGTAGCGCAGGTCCGACAGGTCGTAGCGACGCTGCTGCGCGTGCTCGTTGCGCTCGAGCGCCGCGATCTGCTGATCGTACGTGCCGCGTGCGGCCAGACCGTCCGCCACTTCGCGGAATGCCGACTGGATCGCCTTCTCGTAGTTCGCGATCTCGATGCGTTTCTGCACGTTCGCGAGGTTCAGGTTCGCGATGTTCTGCCCGCCCTCGAAGATCGGCATCGTGATCTGCGGCGCGAACGACCACGCCGCCGTGCCGGCCTTGAACAGGCCGCCCAGCGTCGGGCTGCCGGTGCCGAACGCGCCCGTCAGCGAGATGCGCGGGAAGAACGCCGCGCGTGCCGCGCCGATGTTCGCATTCGCCGCGAGCAGGCTCTGCTCCGCTTCCATGATGTCCGGACGACGCGTCAGCAGATCCGACGGCAACCCGGCCGGCACGTCCGTCAGCAGGTTCTGCGCGTCGAGCGGCATGCCTGCCGGCAGGTCGTCCGGCAGCGGCTCGCCGATCAGTTGCACCAGCGCGTTCACCGCCTGCGCGCGGGCGCGCGCCTGCGCCTGCTGATTCGCGAGCGCCGTCTCGACGATCGTCTGCGCCTGGCGCAGGTCGAGCTCCGAGCCGGTGCCGTTATCGAACTTCAGCTTCGTCAGGTCGTATTGCGCCTGAGCGGACTTCAGCGTGTTCTCCGTGACCTTCAGCAGGTCGTCGGTCGACAACAGCGTCAGGTACTGGTCCGCGACCTGCGCGACCAGCGCGATCTCCGACGCCTTGCGGGCCTGCGCGGTCGCGAGGTATTTCGCGAGCGCCTGGTCCTTCAGGCTCTGCACGCGGCCGAACAGATCGAGCTCCCACGACGCGGACAGCCCGACGTTGTACGTCGTCGTGATGTTGCGCCCCGGGATCGCCGTCAGCGCGTTCGGCAGCCGCTGGCGATTGCCGGTGCCCACCGCGTCGAGCTTCGGGAACAGGTCCGCACGCGTGATCTGGTACTGCGCACGCGCGGCCGCGATGTTCAGCACCGCGACCCGCAGGTCGCGGTTGTTGTTCAGCGCGATCTCGATCAGCCGCTGCAGGCGCGGATCGACGAAGAACTCGCGCCAGCCGATGTCGGCCGCCGCCTGGCCGTTCGCGCTGCGCGCGCCGGCCGCACCCGGCTGCGTCGCGTAGACGCCGCCGGCCGGGTACGCCTGCGCGACGGGCGCGTCGGGCCGCTTGTAATGCGGCGCCATCGTACAGCCTGCGGCGAAGAGCGCGACCGCCGCGGCGGCCGCAACACGGATCCGATTCATGTTTCTCCCGTTGCGCGCCGTCGCGGCGCGCGTTGACGATGGCGCGCTCATACCGTCTCCAGCACGCGCGCGCGTTCGCTCGTCGCCGCCTCGCGATGCCGCTTCGCGATCAGCGTGTACACGGTCGGCAGCACGAACAGCGTGAACAGCGTGCCGACCAGCATGCCGGTCGAGACCGTGATCCCGATCGCGAAGCGGCTGGCCGCGCCCGCGCCGCGCGCGAAGATCAGCGGCACGAGCCCGGCGACCATCGCCGCGGTCGTCATCAGGATCGGCCGCAGCCGCACGGCGGCCGCGTGCTCGATCGCCGCGCGCCGGTCGAGGTTCTGCGTGCGCTGCAGCTCGTTCGCGAAGCTCACCATCAGGATCCCGTGCTTCGAGATCAGCCCGATCAGCGTGACGAGCCCGATCTGCGTATAGATGTTCAGCGTCGCAAAGCCGAGATACAGCGGCACGAGCGCGCCGCACACCGACAGCGGCACCGACACGAGGATCACGAGCGGATCGCGCAGGCTCTCGAACTGCGCGGCGAGCACGAGGAAGATCACGACGAGCGCGAACACGAACGTGACGGTCAGCCGGTTGCCCTCCTGCACGTACTGGCGCGATTCGCCGAGCCAGTCGATGTCGTAGCCGGGCGGCAGCGCCTGCTTCTGCAGGAACTCGACCGCCTGCCCCATCGTCACGCCCGGCGCGGCCACGGCCGACAGCGTCGCCGAGTTCATCTGGTTGAACTGCGTGAGCGCGTTCGCCTGGCTGCCGTTCGACACGTGCACGACCGTCGCGAGCGGCACCATCTTGCCGCTGCGCGTCTTCACGTAATAGCGGTTCAGCATGTCGGACGACAGGCGCTCCGCGCGCGCGACCTGCGGAATCACGTCGTACGAGCGCCCGTTGTGGTCGAAGCGGTTCACGTAGTTCTCGCCGACGAGCACCGCGAGCGTATCGGCGATGTCCTTCATCGTCACGCCGAGCGCGTTCGCCTGGTTGCGATCGATCGTCACGCCGACCGCGCGGCTGTCGAACGTCAGGTCGCTGTCGACGACCGCGAACAGCCCGCTCTTCGACGCGGCGGCCTTCAGCTTGCCCATCGTCGCGAAGATGTCCTTGAAGTCGGCCGGCGCGCGCAGCACCATCTGGATCGGCAGGCCGCCGCTCGACGCGGGCAGCGACGGCAGCAGGAACGTGAACACCTGGTCGCCGGCGATCGCGTTCGCGCGCGCCTGCACGAGCGCCTGCAGATCGGCGGCGCCGCGCGTGCGCTTCGACCAGTCGACGAGGTTCACGCCGGCGAAGCCGAGATTGGCGCCGCCGACGCCGTTCAGCACGAAGCTCGTGTCGGCTTCCGGCAGCGAGCGGAACACCTTCTCGACTTGCGGCGCGTAGCGTTCGAGGTAGTCGAGGTTCGCGTACTGCGGCGCCTTCACCTGCAGCATGATCGAGCCCTGGTCCTCCTGCGGCGCGAGCTCGCGCTTCACGCCGCTGAACAGCAGCCCGATGCCGAGCAGCACGCCCGCGCCGAACACCAGCACCGCCGGCCGCGCGGCGAGGCTCGCGTGCAGCAGCCGCCGGTAGCCGTGCGTGACGCGCGACAGCGTGTGCTCGATCGCGCGCGCGATGCGCCCTTCCGACATCCGGCTGTCGAGCAGCAGCGAGCTCAGCATCGGCGACAGCGTCAGCGCGATCACGGCCGACACGCACACCGCGCCCGCGAGCGTGAACGCGAATTCGCGGAACAGCGATCCGGTCAGCCCGCCCATCAGGCCGATCGGCGCGTACACGGCGACGAGCGTGATCGTCATCACGATCACGGGCGACGCGATCTCGCGTGCGCCGAGCAGCGCCGCGCGCGCGGGCGGCTCGCCGGATTCGATGTGCCGGTGGATGTTCTCGACGACGACGATCGCGTCGTCGACGACGAGCCCGATCGCGAGCACCATCGCGAGCAGCGTGAGCAGGTTCAGCGAGAAGCCGGCCGCGAGCATCAGCGTGGCGGAGCCGACGAGCGCGAGCGGAATCGTCACGACCGGGATCACGACCGCGCGGAACGAGCCGAGGAACAGGAAGATCACGATGACGACGATCGCGATCGCCTCGACGATCGTCTCGCGCACCTCGTCGATCGACGCGTTGACGAAGCGCGCGACGTCGAACACGTCGCCGATCCGGATGCTGGCCGGCTTGTTGCGCTCCATCGTCGGCAGCAGCGCCTGCACGCCGCGCACGATGTCGAGCGGGTTGCCCGACGGCGTCGCGTTGATCGCGATGTTCACCGCGCGGTGGCCGTTCATCAGCGCGCTCGCGTTGTACTGCTGCCCGCCGAGCTCGATGGTCGCGACGTCGCGCAGCCGCACGAAGCTGCCGTTCGCGTCGGACTTCACGACGAGGTTGCCGAACGCGCCGACGTCGGTCAGGTCGGTATTCGCGGAGATGTCGGCGACCGTAAGCGCGCCCTTCACCTGGCCCGGCGCGGCCTGCACGTTGTTCGCCTTCAGCGCGCTCGCCACGTCCGCGGCCGACAGCCCGTGCGCGGCGAGCCGCGACGCGTCGAGCCAGACCCGCATCGCGAGGTTCTGCCCGCCGACGATCTCGGCCGACGCGACGCCCGGCACGGTCGTGACGAGCGGCTGCGCGACCCGCACCACGTAGTCGGTGATCTCCGGAATCGACAGCGTGTCGCTCGAGAAGCCGAGATACATGACGGCCGTCGGCGCGTCGGTGAGCTTCGTGATCACCGAGTCGTACGCGCCTTCGGGCAGCTTGTACTTGACCTCCTGCACCTTCGCCATGATTTCCGTCATCGCGCGGTCGGCGTTCGCGTTCAGGCGCAGCCGCGCCTTCACGACGCTCTTGCCCTGCGTCGACGTGGAACTCAGGTATTCGATGCCGTCCGCGGTCGCGATCGACTGCGCGATCGGCGTCGTCACGAAGCCCTGCATCAGCGCCTGCGACGCGCCGGGATACGCGGTTTCGACGCTGATCGTCGCGCTCTCGAGCATCGGGTACTGGCGCACCGGCAGCGCGCCGAGCGAGCGCAGGCCGATCAGCAGGACCAGCAGACTGCAGACGAGCGACAGCACCGGCCGCCGGACGAAGATGTCGGTGAAGCGCGCGCCTTGTGTGGGGCCTTGCGTGGGCTGGCTCATCGCACGCTCTCCCGTTGCGCGGTCGCATCGGCGAGCGCCTGCACCTTCGCGCCCGGCGCGACGCGCAGCTGCCCGGTCGTCACGACCACGTCGCCGGCGCACAGCCCGTCCTCGACGATGATGCGGCCCCGGTCGCGCGCGCCGATGCGCACCTGGCGCACGCGCGCCACGCCGACACCGCGCGCGTCGCGCTGCTCGACCACGACGACGCTGTCGCCGGCCTGCGACGTCTGCACCGCGGTATCCGGCACGCTGATCACCGCGTCGCGGCCCGGCAGCGCCAGGTGCGCATCGATGTACATGCCCGGGCGCAGCAGCTGGTCGGCGTTGGCCACGGTCGCCTGCACGGTGATGTTGCGCGTCTCGTCGCCGACCTGCGGCTCGATCGCGGTCACGCGCCCTTCGAAGGTGCGGCCCGGGTAGGCATCCGTCGTCACGCGCACGGCTTGCCCGAGCGCGACGCGGCTCAGCGCCTTCTGCGGCACCGTGAAGTTCGCGTGCAGCGCATCGAGATCGGTGAGCGTCACGATCGCGTCGCCCGGATTCAGGTACTGGCCGAGGTTCACGCGCCGCAGGCCGATCACGCCGGAGAACGGCGCGCGGATCAGCTTCTGCGTGATCACGGCCTGCGTCTCGCGGATGTCGGCGCGCGCGGCGTCGAGCTCGTAGCGGCGCGCGTCGAAGGTCGCCTTCGGTTCGGCGCCGTTCGGCACGAGCTGCTCGGCGCGCGCGAACTGCCGGCGCGTGTAGTCGGCCTTCGCCTGCAGCCCGGCGAGCTTCGCCTGCTCGGGCGCATCGTAGAGCTGCACGAGCGGCTGCCCGGCGCTCACGCGCGAGCCCGCGACGAAGCGAATATCCACGACGCGCCCGGCGACTTCCGGCGCGATCGTCACCTGCCGCACCGCTTCGAGCGAACCGACCGCATCGAGCGACGGCTGCTCGGCGTGCGGCGCGACGACGACGGTTTCGACGGGCAGCGGCGCTGCGGGCGCGGCCGGCCGATCGGCGGCCGACACGCGCTCCATGCGCCACAGGAACAGCGCGCCGAACAGGACGGCCAGCGCGCCGACGGTATAGAACGTTGAGCGTCTCATGGGAATCTTCCCGATCAAGTGAGTCATGGTGTCAGTGTGGTCGGGCCCACACACGCCAGATGTCAAATTTTTGAAGGCCCGTTTAAATATTTCGTGCGGCGTCCGTACGAAAAAAGAGCCGCACGTCCGGCGGCAACCGGACGTGCGGCCTGAAATCGCTCACCGCCGGGTCAGGATCGGGGAGTGAGCGGGCGCAGCGCGTCGAGGGACCACGCGCGCGCATACGGATGCCACATCGCGAGCAGCACGGCGCCGAGCAGCAGCAGCGGGTTCGTGCTCACGGCCCCGCACATCAGGAACAGCGCGGACATCGCGGCGGCCGCGGCGATCCCCCAGCCGGCCGCGACGCCGAGCAGGATCGACAGGCCCGCGCCGAGCTCGAGCCACGGCACCGCGACGTTGATCGCGGCGACGTGCGGCAGCGCGAACCGGCCGATCGCGTCGACGAGCGCGAGCCGCACCGCGTCGGGCGCCGCGGCGGAGCGGGTGGCCGCGGCCGCGAGGAACGGCGCGGCGTCGAAGCTCCCGGCGAACTTCGACAGCCCGGCCCACGCCCAGAACACGCCGAGCACGACGCGCAGCGCGAGCGCGGCGGCCGCCTTCATCGCGCCACCTGAACGTGCAGGCGATGCAGTTGCCGGAACGCGAACGAGCTCACGCCGAGCAGGCACATGAACATCACCGCGATCGCCGCGTTGGTCGCGATCGGCAGCGCGCTCACGATGCCCGACGCGAGCGAACCGAGCACCAGCATCAGGCAGCCCTGCAGGCTCGCCGCGGCGCCCGCGCGCCCCGGAAACAGCGCCATCGAGCGGGCCATCGCGTTCGAGAAGATGAAGCCCTGCGCGAACGCGATCAGCATGATCCCGCCGAGCGCGGTGACGAGCACGAGCGCGGTGCCGCTCGACGCGACGCACGCGACGCCGAGCGCGAACAGCACGATCCCGCCGCGCATCAGCTGCTCGCCGCTGTAGCGCTTGATCAGGCTGCGGTTCAGCGTCGTGCCGCCGAGGTAGCACAGGCCGACGGCGAGCGCCGTCGATCCGAAGTACGACGCGCTGTGCCCGAGGCGATGCTGCACGATGTACGGCCCGATCACGTTCCACATCAGGAACGCCGAGAAGCTCATCCCGAGCATCCCGACGGCGGACAGGAAATGCGGATCGGACAGGATCTCGCGGTAGCCCGCTATCGTTTGCGCCGGCGTGCGCCGCATCTCGGGCCGCAGCGACTCGCGCAGCCCCGCGAAAGCGAACGACAGCACGACGAGCCCGTAGCCGCAGTAGACGACGAAGTTCCAGCGCCAGCCCGCCATCTCCTGCACGAGCCCGCCGACGTACGGCGCGATCACCGGGCCGAGCCCGAACGCGAGACTCAGGTAGACGATCGCGACGCGGAAACGGTCGCCCTTCACGGTATCGACGAGCACGGCGCGCGCGACCACCTGGCACGACCCGATCGCGAAGCCCTGGATCGCGCGACCGACCATCAGCGCCTCGAACGACGGCGCGGCCACCGCGAGTGCGCTGCCCGCGATGAACAGCGCGAGGCCGGCCAGCACGGACGGCCGGCGCCCCCACCAGTCGGCCAGCATGCCGAACGCGAGCTGGCCGAGCGCATAGAACACGAGCGTGATGGTGATCGTGTTCTGCATCATGCTCGGCGCGACGCCGAGCTCGCGGCCGATCGCCGGAATGCTCGGCGCGTACAGGTCGATCGCGATCCCGCCGACGCTGTTGATCAGCGGCGCCAGGAACACGAGAAAGTTTTCGTATTGTTTGGAATCGGACATGGGGACGTTCCAGATGTAACGAGGCGGGCCGGCGCCGAAGCGCACGGCCCACCGGGATCAATGACCAGTCGCGGCGAGCGCGACGTGCCGGGAAGCGCAGCGCGGCGGAGGCTTGTCGTCGAGCGGGCTCCAGGCGGGCAGCTCGTCGCGCGCAGCCATGCCGCCGATCTTCACCATGATCACGCGCGGCGCGTTGTCGTAGTACGTGCCCCAGTCGACGTGCTGGTCGCGCACGCGGCTCACGCTTGCGTGACCGAGATCGTCATAGCCGATCTGCAGCGACTGCACGATGTGCCGCACCCGCTCGGTCGCCGTCATCAGCACGTACCGGTAGTGATGCTGGGCAAGCGTGCGGAACACGTTCGCGATCAGGTAGCGCCCCGCGCCCTTCGAGCCGAACGACGAGAACTGCCCGAGTTCGACGAGCTCCGCGCGCGACAGCCCGTACAGGTGCGTCAGCGACTCGTCCAGGTAGTACTCCGAGAAGAGCGGGGCGCTGTCGCCCCAGCTCAACCCGACGCACGCGTAGCCGGGCAGCGTCATCGCGCGGTCGGTCAGGCACCAGAACTGGTCGGGGCGCGGCTCCGGGCGCGCGCCGTGCGCCTGGTAATAGTTCTGGGCGACCGCCAGCTGCATCGCGCGATAAGCGGCCTGCCCCGGATGGAAAGTTCGTACGATGTGCACGTTCGGCTCCCGGTCAGTACAGCGACGCCGCGAGATCGCGCTCGATCAGCTGGCGGCGCGGCCGGCCCGTGACCGTGTAATAGTCCTTGCGGAAGCGCTCGATGTCGGCCACCACCCGCACGCGCCGCACCCGCGCGAAATCCGCGAGCCGCGGCTCGAGGCGCGCCATCTCGCCGAGAATCGCCGCCTCGTCGTGCTGCGACAGCACGATCGCCGCCGGCTCTTCCCGGCCTTCGCCGAACACGACGATGTCGTCGATCAGCGCGCTTTCCTTGTAAACCGTCTCCACCCACTCCGGCGAGATGTTGCGGGCCGTCGAAAGGATGATCACGTGCTTCTTGCGGCCGGTGATGTACAGGTAGCCGTCGACGATCTCCGCGATGTCGCCCGTGTGCAGGTAGCCGTCGGTCAGCTCGCACGACGTGTCGTCCGAGTTGTAGTAGCCGGCGCACAGCGTCGGGGTGAGCACGCGCAGCTCGCCGTCGACGATCGACGGCACGATGCCGTCGAGCAGCGGGCCGGCGGATCCGATGCGGCGATGCCCCGGATGGTTCAGCGAGATGATCGAGCTGTTCTCGCTCAGGCCGTACGCTTCGTAGACCTGCACGCCGCGCTTGTCGAGCGATTCGAGCACGGTGGCCGGAATCTTCGCGCCGCCGGTGATGATGTGCGGATTGCGGCGGCCGAACAGGCTCGTGACGCTCGTCGATTCGAGCAGCGCGTCGGCTTCCTCGAGCAGCTTCGGCGGCAGGTACAGGAAGTTCGGATCGACCTGCGCGATCAGGTCCAGGTAGTCGCGCGCATTGCCGCTGCGCGCGCCGTACTCGGCGTAGCGCGCCGGCATCAGCGTCAGCGAGCCGCCGGACAGGATCGGCAGGAACACGCCGAGCACCTGTTCGATCAGCAGGCTCATCGGCACGATCGACAGGTAGTCGAGCGGCGCCTGCGGCACGCGCTTCAGCACGTTCGTCACGAGCAGGCCGACCGCCTCGTCGCGGATCTTTACGCCCTTCGGCTTCGACGTCGTGCCGGACGTATGGATGATCCCGCAGATGCCGGGCTCGATCCGCTCGCCGGCCGGCGCGCCCTGCGCGGGCCACGCGCTGCGCTCGCTCGCGGCGTCGAGGCACGCGATGCCGGGCAGGATCGCGCTGATGCGCGCCGCGGTGTGCGCGTCCTGCGCGAAGATCGCGGTGGCCTTGTGCAGCAGGCTGCCGATCTGCTCGTCGGAGAATTCGATCGGCACCGGCAGCAGCACAGCCTTCACGCGGAAGATCGCCAGCATCGTCGCGACCCACGTATAGCTCGAGCGGGCGGCGATCCCGAACACGAGCCCGCTGCAATCGCCGTACACGTCCTGCAGCGTCGCGGCGATGCGCTCCACGTCGGCGCGCAGTTCCGCGAGCGAATAGTCGCGGCCTTCCATCTCGCGCACGACGATCCGGTCCTGCGCTTCGGCGAAATGACGTTCGAGAAGTGCGCTGATCATGCAATGGCTCCTTTGCGATAGCTTTGTGCGCCGAAGATCCGGCGGCCCGTATCCGCGAGGCGGCGGCGGCCGTGCATCACGCGGGTGTTGTCGATCACGACGATGTCGCCCTTGTTCCAGAACAGGTCGTACGTGTAGCGCGCGGTCACGTCCTTGATTTCGTCCCACACCTCGAAATCGATGTCGGTGCCGTCTTCCCACGTGATGAGCGGCGGTTCGTAGTTCACGCTCGGGCCGAGCAGCGAATTGCAGAACGCGCGGCGGCCGGAGAAGCAGCTCGTGGTGATCGCATCCGTCACGCGTTCGGACGACACGAGGAACTGATCGAGCCGGCGGTAGTGCTGGCCCGGCACGCGCTGGTTGACGACTTCGAGATGCGAGTCGTTCACCTCATGCGCGCTCACCTGCAGCTCGATGCTCAGGAACCGCTGCACGTTCGGCCAGGGAATGCGGCGCGCGTACTTGATCTTGCGCTGCTCGAACAGGCGGCGGGTGGCCGGCGACAGCTCGTGCAGCACGCGCAGGCCGTCGCACATCGTCGTCTCGGAGCCGACGCGCGCCGGCTCGAGGCAGAAGAACCACTGCAGGTCCGGCGTGAACGGCAGGTTGCCGTTTTCCTGGTGCAGGCCCATCTCGAGGTGGCCCGCGTCGATTTCCGCGGTGTTCTCGGTCGACGCCTTGCGCGCCGGATCGAACGTGACGCGCGCCGAGTGCTGGCTGACGAAGCGGTTGAAATCCTCGAGCGTGTCCGCGAAGTTGCGGTAGATCACGACGCCCGAGTGGGCAAGATTTTCGTACAACTGATCGGTATCGACGATATCGATCGCCTTCTGGCCCGGCTCCAGGCTCTCGATCAGTTCGAAGCCGAAACGCGGCAACGGTTTGTGGTGGACCTGCGCGGTGACTACGTCAACATCCATCATGTGTGCCTCTCACTCTCAGTGTGGTTAGTCTTGGTGTGTTCGAGTCCTGGCCTCGTCGAACACCACTCAATTTACCGACACGAAGCGGCACGCCGTTTTAAAAATTAAAAGCTGGATGTAATTTTGTTGAGAGATTCGTGAAAAAGCCTGCCGGGTGCTTCCTCACGCGAAAGAATCGGCCGGGCGGCGCGCCCGACGGCACGCGCCGCCGCGGCCCGTTCAGAGCGCGTGCGCCGCGCCGGGTTCGAGCGCGTTCGCGCTCGCGAGATCCTTGAACAGCATCCGCATGCTGCGGATGTCGTGGTTCTTTTCCATCTGGGTCGCCCAGATCACGTCGAGCGTGAAGGTCGGAAAGCCGAGCGGCACGTCGCAGATCTGCACCGAAGGCGGGATCGACAGGTACGGAATCAGCCGTTGCGGCAGCGTCAGCACGACCGGCAGCCGCGAGACGATGTTCAGGCAGGCCTGATACGTGTTCGCCCGCGCGACGATGTTGCGCGAGCGCCCGAGCTTCTCGAGCCAGCCGTCGATCATGTTGCGCTCGGAGATCCACGGCGTCGGGAACACGTGATGCATGTCGCAGAACTCGTCGAGCGTCACGCGCGTCGTCGGCGCGAGCTTGCGCGATGCGGTCAGGCACACGAACGTGTCGGACAGCACCGATTCCCATTGCAGGTCCGGATGCAGCCGGTGATAGCCGGGGCCGAAGCCGGTCGCGAAATCGATCTCGCCGGCGAGCAGCCGCTCGACCGGCAATTCGCGGCCGAGCCGCTCGACGATCAGCGACGTCTCGCGGCCGCGCTTCATGAACGATTCGAGCACGCCCGGCAGCAGCAGCAGCTCGAAATACTCGGGCGCGCACACGCGGATCACGCGGTGCGCGGCCGCGGCGACCTGGTCGTCGTCCATGTCCGCGCAATGGTTGACCGCATCGATCACGTTGCGCAGATACGGCTCGATCACCTCGGCTTTCGGCGTCGCCACGAGGCTGCCGTGATCGACGTCGAACAGCACGTCGTGAAAGCAGTTGCGCAGCCGCTTCAGGCAATAGCTGACGGTCGGCTGGCTGATGCTCAGCACCTCGGCGGTGCGGCGCGCGCTCTTGTGTTCGTACAGGCACAGAAACACCATCACGTCCTGCAAGTCGAGTTGGCGCAATACGTTGTTGTTGAGCACGATATGTCCTGGTCGTTTTTCGTTGTGTTTGTGATGCGTGCGGGCCCTCTCAAGCCCGGACGGCTCGGCGCGCGGTCCATGCGCGCCGGCCGCGTTGCGCGCCTAGCCGGCGCCGTCGTCCGGCGCCAGCGCCTCGCCCGGCAGCGCGAGCAAGGCGGTCTTCAGCAGCGCGGCGAGCGCCGCGCGCTCGTCGCGGGCCAGTCCGCCGAGCAGCAGGTCCTGCGTCTCGACGTGCACCGCGACCGCCCGGTCGATCAGCGCGAGCCCGTCCGGCGTGAGCCGCACCGCGAGCCCCCGGCCGTCGTGCGGGTTCGGCACGCGCTCGACGAAGCCCGCCTGTTCGAGCCGCATCAGCCGGTTGGTGATTGCGCCCGACGTGATCATCAATGAGCGGTACAGTTGCGTCGGCGACAATTCATACGGCTTTCCCGCGCGCCGCAGCGTCGCGAGCACGTCGAACTCCCCTTCCTTGAAACCGAACGGCGACAACGCCTCGGCGCGCGCCTTTTCACAGTGCTTCGCCAGCCGCGCCAGCCGGCCGAAGATCTCCATCGACGTCACGTCGAGCCCGGGCCGCTCGTCGCGCCATTGCGCGACGACCCGGTCGACGTGATCGACGCGATCGCTGGATGCCTGAGCGCTCATGAATATCCTCGCATCTGAAGAGGTCATCAAACCCCGCTTGTCATGAATATATCTCAATATTAAGATAACCACGAGAGCGCACGTGGGCGCGCAACGGAGCACACATGGCAAAACTATCATTCAAAGACCACGATCTCTATTACGCGGACATCGGCAGCGGCCTGCCGATCATGCTGATTCACGATCTGGGCAGCTGCGGACTCGCCTGGGCACGCCAGGTGCCGTTCCTGCGTCACGCGGGATATCGCGTGATCGTGCCGGACCTGCCCGGTCACGGCGCGTCGTCGTACCCGTCGCGCACGCTCGCGATGGGCGAGCTCGCCGCCGACCTGGAGGGCCTGCTCGATCATCTCGGTCTCGACAGCGCGGCGCTCGTCGGCCTGTCGCTCGGCGGCGCGATTGCGCTGACGGTCGCGATCGACGCGCCGTCGCGCGTCGGCAAGCTGGTGGTGTGCAACGGCTGTTCGAACCTGGTCGCCGACGACCACATGCGCCGCGTCGCGCAATGGAAAGCGGGATTCCAGCGTGGCGACGGCCCGGTGCGCTGGTTCGAGGAGATGTGGCCGTCGCTGGTCAGCGCGGAATTCGCGCAGTCGGAGCGAGGGGAAATTGCGTATCAGATCGGTCATGCGCGCGCTGCCGCGACCGACGCGGCGCATCTCGCACGCATATGCGACAGCATTGCGAGCTACGACGTGCGGCGCCGCCTGAATCTCGTGCGCAGCGAAACGCTGGTGCTGCACAGCGAGGACGACGGCGTGTATCCGCCGGTCGAAGGCCGGCGTCTCGCGGCGATGATCCCGGGCGCGCAGTTCGGTTCGCTGCCGGGCAGCGGCCACCATCCGAATCTCGATCGCGCCGACACGTTCAACTGGACGCTATTGCACTTCCTGTCCGGTCACGATCCCGCGTTCGCCGCGCGCGCCGAGCCGCCGGGCCTGCCGTTTCAGTAGGCGGCCGGGCGCGCGTTCAGCGCAGGCCCGAACCGTACGACGAAGCGGGCCGGCGCACGCCGTCGATGCTCGCGCCGCCGGCGCCGGTGACGAACAGCAGCAGGAAACCGCCGGCGATCGCGACGTTCTTCCAGAAGTGAATCACCATGTCGTGCTGGACGGCGGCGCTCGTCGCGTCCCAGAAATTGTGCCCGACCATCGCGGTCGCGATCGTGTAGACCGCCATCAGCAACGCGAGCGGCCGTACCTTGTAGCCGACGATCAGCAGCAGGCCGCCCAGCCCCTCGATCGCGACGACGACCGGCGCGACATAGGTCGGAAACGGCACGTTCAGGCCGCGCAGGTAGCTGACCAGGTCGCCGTAGCCGAGCAGCTTCATGATGCCGCCCCACAAGAACAACGCCGCCAGCGCCAGGCGTGCGAAAAAAATGACGCCGGAATCGACGGTACGCGTCATGCCTCTCTCCTCGTTACAGTTCGGCCTGCCGAGCGGGTCGCGGCCCGGCAAATGGGCCAGCATAGAGGGTCTTTTCGCCGCGTCCAAGAAAAAGGTTGTAGCAAAACGTTGCAACCTCTTTCAATCCCGACGAACCTGCCGAAAATTCATCAGCAGATTCATGGTCTTACCATGCCCGCTACCGGCTGTTGACCGTCAGCGCTTCAATATCAGTGGTATCCCAACGTCCTCGACGCATCGCCTCGGCCAACATCCCAAGCGTCAGCGGGACGAGGTCCGCGTCTCGATGCTTCTTCGAGAACAGCCCGAGAACCAGCTTGATTACGTCGAGACTGTCGGGACCGAAGTACCGACTGTACGGAAAGCCTTGGGCCTCGACGCAGAATGTCTCGGCCCATTTGTCGACGAACTCGACGGCATCAAGGCCCGTCAAGTGCAAGTCCTCTTCGAGTCTGCTGTCCGGCGTCAACTTCAACGGACCACCGAAGATCGGCTTGCCCAGTTCTTCCCGGGCAAAGGCTTCAAGTTGATCCCAAATCGCATCCGCCATTACAGCACCCGATCTTCAGGTTTCACGATCCGGTTGTACGATGCCACCGTGTTTCGCATGATGAGGACAACATCTACCAATGCGATGCGGAGACCGCCAACCTCACAAATGTTTAGCCCGCGTCGCTCAACAACACGCCTTTCTTGAAGATGAAGCATCCATAGCCGCGCAGTTCGCCGGTGACGATCACCGCGTACGCCTGCTGCGCGCGCTCGTAGAACGCGAAACGGTCGATGCCCGCGAGCGGCACCGCGCGCCCTTCCGCGCGGTCGATCTCGGCCTGCACCTCGCGCTGCACGGGCGGCACCGCGGCTGCGTCGCCGACGACTTCCATCCGCCATGCGGGCGTGTCGACGAACGTGTCGAGCGGCAGCACGGACAGCACCGCGCGCACGACGCGCGCCGAATCGGCGCCGTCGATCCGCAACGCGCGGCCGACCACCGTGTGCTCCGCGACGGATTCCGCCGGGAAATTCGCGTCGCAGATCGCGATTTCGTCACCGTGCCCCATCGCGCGCAGCGTGTGCAGGATGTCGGCGTGCAGCAGCGGGTCGAGATTCTTCAGCATGTCGGCTAGTCTCCGGGATCAGGAACGAATCGCATAACGTTACCCGATCCCGGCAGCCGTTGCGCTCGGCTCACGACGTTCACGAGGCTCACGGCGCGCCGGCGGTCGGCAACGTTCAAGGCAAGCAGGCTTCGCGCATCGCGCGCGCCCCAAACGAATGCGGGCGCCGCGAAGGCGCCCGCATGCCGATCGACCGTCCGATCGCCCGCGCGTCAGGTCACCGGCGCCGGATTGAACAGCGTCAGCGCATTCGCGAGCTTCCATTGCTCGGCCCACGTGCGGCGCTTGCCGCTCGCGACGTCGAGCATCAGCCGGAACAGTTCCCAGCCGGTGTCCTCGATCGTCGCCGCGCCGGTCGCGATCCGCCCCGCGTCGAGATCCATCAGGTCATGCCAGCGGCGCGCGAGATCGCTGCGCGTCGCGACCTTGATCACCGGCACCTGCGCGAGGCCGTACGGCGTGCCGCGGCCGGTCGTGAAAACGTGCAGGTTCATCCCGGCCGCGAGTTGCAGCGTGCCGCAGATGAAGTCGCTCGCGGGCGTCGCCGCGTACAGCAACCCCTTCTGCTTCGCACGATCGCCGGGACGCACGACGCCGGCGATCGGCGCGCTGCCCGACTTCACGATCGAGCCCATCGCCTTCTCGACGATGTTCGACAGGCCGCCCTTCTTGTTGCCGGGCGTCGTGTTCGCACTGCGGTCGACGCGGCCGCGCTGCAGGTAACGGTCGTACCAGTCCATCTCGCGGATGATCTCGCGCGCAACGTCCTCGTTCGCCGCACGCGACGTGAGCTGCGCGACGCCATCGCGCACTTCCGTCACCTCGGAGAACATGATCGTCGCGCCCGCGCGCACCAGCAGGTCGGCCGCGAAGCCGACGGCCGGATTCGCGGTGAGCCCCGAGAACGCGTCGCTGCCGCCGCACTGCACGCCGACGACGAGATCCGACGCGGGACACGTCTCGCGGCGGCGGCGGTTCAGCCGCTCGAGATGCGATTCGGCCATCTTCATGATCGAGTCGATCATCGAGTTGAAGCCAACGTGCGCGGCGTCCTGCAGGCACACGACGCCGCCGTTGTCGCCAGCGCCGTCGGCCGCCACCGGAATCGCGCCCGGTGGCAGCAGGCGCTCGGGCTGCAGCTTCTCGCAACCGAGGCTCACGGTCATCACCTCGCCGCCGAAGTTCGGATTCAGGCTGATGTTGCGCAGCGTGCGGATCGGGATGTCGGCGTCGGGCGCGTCGATCGCGACGCCGCAGCCGTACGTGTGCTCGAGCCCGACCACGTCGTCGACGTTCGGGTAGCGCGGCAGCAGCTCGGCCTTGATCCGCCGCACCGCATGCTCGACGACGCCCGACACGCACTGCACGGTCGTCGTGATCGCGAGGATGTTGCGCGTGCCGACCGAGCCGTCGGCGTTGCGGAAGCCCTCGAACGTATAACCTTCGAGCGGCGGCAGCGGCGGCGCGGCACGCGTCGCGAGCGGCAGGTCGTCCAGCCCCGGCGGCTCGGGCATGCGCATCGTGCGCTCGTTGACCCAGCTGCCGCGTCGCAGCTCGGCCAGCGCATAACCGATCACCACGTTGTAGCGGACGATCGGGTCGCCGGCCGCGAGATCGACCAGCGCGACCTTGTGCCCCTGCGGCACGCCTTCGCGCAGCGTCAGCCCGTCGGCGAACGTCGCGCCCTCGGGCAGGCCGCCGTCGTTGACGACGATCGCGACGTTGTCGTCCGGATGCACACGGATGTAGAGCGGGGAAGCAGTCATCGGAATTCCTGGAGGCCACCGGACAAATCGTTAGTCATCATATGACATTGAACACCACCGGAGCATCGTACGTAAACCCTTATCCGGAAAGACCCTATCACCATGACGACAGCAAACCGCTTGCACCCTCTCTTCCCGTTGTTGTACGATGACATACAACGACATCGCCAATGTGGCTCGTATGCCGTTCCCGACGAACCCAGCACTCGCGCTAGACGGACGACCCAACCATGACTTCACCGCAAGAACTCAAACAGATCATCTCTCACGGCCTGCTGTCCTTTCCGCTGACGGACTTCGACGCCGACGGCAGCTTCCGCCCGTCCACCTATGCCGAGCGCCTGGAATGGCTCGCGCCGTACGGTGCGAGCGCGCTGTTCGCGGCCGGCGGCACCGGTGAATTCTTCTCGCTCACGCAGCGCGAGTACTCGGACGTGATCCGCGTCGCGACGGAAACCTGCAAGGGCAAGGTGCCGATCCTCGCCGGCGCGGGCGGCGCGACGCGCGTCGCGATCGAATATGCGCAGGAGGCCGAGCGCCTCGGCGCGAGCGGCGTGCTGCTGATGCCGCATTACCTGACCGAAGCCAGCCAGGAAGGGATCGCCGAGCACGTCGAGCAGGTGTGTCGCGCACTGAAGATCGGCGTCGTGGTGTACAACCGCGCGAATTCGAAGCTGAACGCCGACATGCTCGAGCGCCTCGCCGATCGTTGCCCGAACCTGATCGGCTTCAAGGACGGTGTCGGCGAGATCGAAAGCATGGTGACGATCCGCCGCCGCCTTGGCGACCGCTTCGCGTATCTCGGCGGCCTGCCGACGGCCGAAGTCTATGCCGCCGCGTACAAGGCGCTCGGCGTGCCGGTGTATTCGTCGGCCGTGTTCAACTTCATCCCGAAGACCGCGATGGAATTCAACGAAGCGATCGCGAAGGACGACCACGCCACGGTCGGCCGCCTGATCGACACGTTCTTCCTGCCGTACCTGAAGATCCGCAACCGCCGCGCGGGTTATGCGGTCAGCATCGTGAAGGCGGGCGCGAAGCTCGTCGGCCACGACGCGGGCCCCGTGCGGGCGCCGCTCGTCGACCTGAACGACGAGGAAGTCGCGCAGCTCGACGTGCTGATCAAGAAGATGGGCCCGCAGTAAGCGGTTCGCGGTCGGGCATGACGGCGCGGCCGGCCGCCGCCGTCACATCTTCGAAATGCTCTCGACGATCGCGCGGCGCACCCGCTCCAGCTTCGCGCTGGCCACGGCGAACCGGGTGCTGTCGCCGCCACCCGGCTTGTCGCGCAGGAGTTGATCCCGCACGCTCGGGTCGACGACCGTATCGAAGAACTGCCGCACGGTCAGCATCGCGTATTGCTTCGCGCGCGCGAGCTGCTCGTTGGCCTGGGTCAGTGCGGCGAAGCGGGCAGCCGGATCGGTGTCGTCGATGCCGCGCCGGTACTGGAGCGCGAACACCAGCGCTTCCATATCCAGCCTGAATCGGCGCACGGCCGCGCCGAAGGCGAGCGAATGCGCGTCGGCGCCCGTGACGACGCGCCCCTGGTTGATCGTCACGTCGAATTCGCTGCCGCCCAGTTCACGCTGCAGCGCGAACAGTTCGTTGCTGAGGACGCGCCCTTCGCTGTATTCGCCGACCTGGCTGCGGACCGATCGTGCGACGTCGCCGATCGCTTTCCACAATCCGGCCGCGAACAGGTGATCGCCACGCTTGTTGATATTCATTGCGTCTGTTCCCTCGTTCTGATTTTTCTCAATCTCTCAGGCTCCGCTCGCGGGCCTGACGGCCCGAAGCTCCGCTACTGTAGGAGAAAATCCGGCGACGCGAAAGCCGGCAACGCATAATGCGCGGCAAAGCTCGCATTAAGGTACGCGAAATGCTCGACCTCGACGACCTTCGGCTCGTACGCGCGATCGGTACGTCGCGCTCGCTGGCCTCCGCCGCCCGGCTGCTCGATCTCACGCCGCCTGCCGTCACGATCCGCCTGCAGAGAATGGAGGAGCGGCTGGGCGCAAGGCTCGCCGTGCGGAAATCGAACGGGATTTCCTTGACCGACGAGGGGCAGCGGCTGTACCAGGAAGCGCTCGACATTCTCGAGCGCGTGGAGGCTTTGCCGATCCATATCTCGGGGGAGCACGGGGAAGTGCAAGGCACGCTCCGCGTCGTCGCCCCGCTCGGCTTCGGGCGAAAGTACGTCGCGCGGATCGTGCGCGACGTGCAACTGGCTCATCCGAAGCTCGAAATATCGCTGCACCTGTCGGACAGCCCGTTGACCAGTGCGTCGGGGGCCGACGTGGTCGTGCACGTCGGCAGCCTCAAGTCGTCGTCGTGGATCGGCTATCCGCTCGCGCCCAACGAGCGCTTTCTGTGCGCGAGCCCCGCGTATGCGCGTCGCATCAAGGCATTGAACCATCCGTCCGACCTGGCCCGATACGACTGCCTGTGCCTGCGCGAGAACGACGAGGACATCCCGCGATGGCGCTTCTCGCAGGAAGGCGACCCTCGACGGTCCACCGTGATCCGCGTCACCGGCCCGTTGTCCTCCAACGACGGCACCGTCATCACGGAATGGGCGCTGGCCGGGCTCGGGATCGTCGAGCGCTCCGAGTGGGACGTCGCTCCGCTGCTGGCGAACGGCAGGCTCGTCCGGTTGCTGCCCGACTGGCGGTTGCCGTCCGCGCCGGTGACCGCGCTCTTGCCGTCGCGAACAGGCAGGTCCGTCCGGCAGCGGATTTTTCTCGAAACCGCGAAGCAATTCCTCAGTCCGCCGCCCTGGCGCAACAACGCATGAAGGATTAAACGTCGCTTAATGATGGATTAGGCGGCCGTTAAGCACACGGGCAGTCGTCGGGCCTACAGTGTTCGCATCGATAACACATCGAGGCAAACGCATCATGGGCATTCAGACGCTCGACACCCCCGCCGCATTGATCGATGCCGGTCGCATGCGTCACAACATCGGCCGCATGCAGGCCCATCTGGACGCGCTCGGCGTCAGGTTCCGGCCGCACGTCAAGACCACCAAATGCGCGCACGTCGTCGACGCCCAGATCGCCGCGGGCGCGCAAGGCGTCACGGTGTCGACGCTCAAGGAAGCCGAACAGTTTTTCGCGCACGGTATCCGCGACATCGTCTACGCGGTCGGCATGGTGCCCGCGAAGCTCGGCCAGGCGCTCGCGCTGCGCCGGCAGGGCTGCGACCTGAAGCTGGTCGCGGACAGCCTGCCCGCCGCGCACGCGATCGTCGAATTCGGGCGCGCGCATGGCGAGCGCTTCGAAGTGTGGATCGAGATCGACGTCGATGGTCATCGCTCAGGCATCCAGCCGGAGGACGCGTTGCTGATCGACGTGGGGCGGGTGCTCGTCGATGGCGGAATGATCCTCGGCGGGGTCCTGGCTCACGCCGGCTCCAGCTACGAATACGACACCCGGGAAGCGTTGGTGAAGATCGCCGAACAGGAGCGCAGCCGCACCGTGCGGGCGGCAGAGCGCCTCCGGGCCGCCGGGCTGCCCTGCCCGGTCGTGAGTATCGGCTCGACGCCAACCGCACTTTCGGCCGAAACCCTCGAGGGCGTCACGGAAGTTCGGGCGGGCGTGTACGCGATGTTCGACCTCGTGATGCACAACATCGGCGTATGCGACCTGTCCGACATCGCGCTGTCGGTGCTGACCACCGTCATCGGACACCAGGAAGAGAAAGGCTGGGCGATCATCGACGCGGGCTGGATGGCAATGAGCCGCGACCGCGGCACGCAGCGTCAGGCACACGATTTCGGCTACGGACTGGTATGCGCGGAAGACGGTGAAGTGCTCGGCGAGTACGTCGTGAGCGCCGCCAACCAGGAGCACGGGATCGTGTCGCGCGCGGGCGCGCCCGACTCCGGCATCGCGCATCGGTTTCCGATCGGCACCCGCCTGCGCATCCTGCCGAATCACGCGTGCGCCACCGGTGCGCAACATCCCGAGTATCACGCCGTGGGCGACGATGGCTCGGTACAGACCTGGCCGCGATTCTATGGATGGTGAGCGAGCACCTGGTGGGGGCGAATGCCGCGACACGCGGCGTGCCCAGTTACTTGGCGTCGTTGTAGACGGTCGCGCGCGAGACGCCCAGGTGTTGCGCAATCGTCTCCATCGACCGCCGCAAGTCCAGATAGCCCTCTTCCTTGAGCGCCTGCATCAGCGCCCTGCGCTGGTCGGTACGCAGCGCTTGCGGCGTGGTCGCCAGGCTGACCGCGAACCGGTCGATCCGTTCGCGAAGCGAGTCGGCGGTCGACGGGTCCAGCGATTCCTTGACCACCTCCCCGCTGGGAACCGAAAACTGTTCCAGCAGAGTCGCGATGCTGCGGAACAGCGTCACGTCGACGTTCAGGCAGAGTGCGGCGAAGTAATGCCCTTCCGAATCCTTGATGCCGATCGACGTGCTCTTGGCCTGGCGCCCGTCGCTGAACCGATTCGCATAGTTCGCGAGCACTTGCGGGAAATCGTCGTCCGCGATGCGGGCGAGGCCGAGCTCGGTCGCGGGATCGCCGACTGCGCGTCCCGACAGGTTGTTGTGGATGGCGAGAATCGCATGCTTCGGCGAGCGCAGGTCGTGAACCACCACCTCCGTAAACGGCGCCAGCGTCTCGCCCAGCCCCGCTGCGATTTGCTTGACCTGCTCGAGAATGACCTGCTGTTCGCCGGTCAGTCGTTTCTTAGCCATCCTGGACTCTTCAACTAATTTTGGTCGCATTGTATAGGTTCTGCGCAGCACCGCACGACTTGACTGTTCGTCTAAGTTTAGACACACTGCCAAAACTCTCGACTGGCATTGCGCCAGAGAAGCTGACCTGACGATGCCGACAGACGCCCGACTCCTGCTTCTCGACCGCGATGCCGTCGAACCCGCCCTCGAGGCCGCGCAAGTGACGGCCGCGGTTCGCGAAGCCTTCGTGCTGCACAGTCAACGGGCCGGGCGCGTGTTTCCGGTGGTTCGCGAGAAGCTGCACACGGGCGGCGTGTTCGGGATCAAGTCGGGCGACGTTGCGCGCCAGGATCTGCTCGGCTTCAAGGCGGCCGGGTTCTGGCCCGGCAACCGGGCGCGCGGCGGCGAACCGCATCAGGCCACCGTCGCGCTGTTCGATCCGGCCACGGGCCGCCCGCTGTGCATCATGGACGGCAATGCGATCACCACTGCGCGAACCGGTGCCGCCGGCGGCCTCGGGCTGCAACTGCTCGCGCGTCGCGACAGCACGCGAATCTGCGTGTTCGGCACGGGCGTGCAGGCGCGCGTCCAGCTCGACTACGCGCTCGGGCGGCTGCCGCAACGGTGCACGGTGCGGTACGTGAACGTCGGCGGCGAGCCGGAGCCGGGGTTCGAAGCGGCATTCCGGGGCCAATGCGCGATCCGCGCGGCACGGGACCGCCACGATGCGGTGGCGAACAGCGACGTGGTCATCACCGCGACGCCGGGCGGCGGCGCGCTGTTCGACGCGGGTGCGGTGCAGCCGGGCACCCACCTGACCTGCGTCGGCGCCGACACGGCCGGCAAGCGCGAGCTTCCGGCAGGCGTGCTGGCGCGTGCGCGCATTGTCGTCGACGACCGGGAGCAGGCGCGCAGCATCGGCGAGTGCCAGTGGGCGCCGGCGCTGCCGTGCACCGAAATCGGCGACCTTCTGGCGGGAACGGCGTCCATCGATCGCTCGTCGAGCGATATCACGGTATTCGACATGACTGGGCTCGCGCTGCAGGACTTGACGGTCGCGCGTTTCCTTTATGATCAGGCCATCGAAAACGGAGCCGGCATCTCCGTTCCATGGCCTTGGTGAAAACATCTGACCAGCGAATCTCACATGACCACGACTTTCGAACTTCCCACCTTCGCCGACGTCGAGGCAGCGGCAACGCGCATCGCCGGCATTGCACATCGCACGCCCGTTCACACGTCGCGCACGCTGAACCAACTGATCGGCGCGGAGGTGTTCGTCAAGTGCGAGAATTTTCAGCGCATGGGCGCCTTCAAGTTTCGGGGCGCCTTCAACGCGCTGTCGAAATTTTCGCCGGAACAGCGCAAGGCCGGCGTCGTCGCGTTCTCCTCCGGGAACCACGCGCAGGGCATCGCCCTTTCCGCGCAGATCCTGGGCATCCCGGCAACGATCGTGATGCCGCACGATGCGCCTGCGTCGAAGATCGCGGCGACCAAAGGATACGGCGCCGACGTCGTCGTTTACGACCGCTATGCAGAGGATCGCGAAGCAATCGGCCGCCGCCTCGCCGACGAGCAGGGCCTCACGCTGATTCCGCCTTACGACCACCCGGACGTGCTCGCCGGACAAGGCACGGCCGCGAAGGAGTTGTTCGACGAGGTGGGCGCGCTCGATGCGCTGTTCGTGCCGATGGGCGGCGGCGGGCTGCTCTCCGGCACTGCGCTGTCGACCCGGGCGCTCGCGCCGCAATGCGAGTTGTACGGCGTCGAACCGGAAGCCGGGAACGATGGTCAGCGCTCGCTGCGCAGCGGACAAATCGTGCACATCGATACGCCCAAGACGATCGCCGATGGCGCGCAAACCCAGCACATCGGGAACTACACGTTCGCCATCATCAAGCGCGATGTGAACGATATCCTCACCGCGTCGGATGCCGATCTGGTGAACGCGATGAAGTTTTTCGCGACGCGCGTGAAGATGATCGTGGAGCCGACCGGATGCCTCGGACTGGCCGCCGCGCTGAATGCGAAGGAATCGCTCAAGGGCAAGCGCGTCGGCATCATCGTCAGCGGCGGCAATATCGACCTCGAACGATTCTGCTCGCTCGTCACGTCGTAAGCGACGGCGCCGGGCGGTGCGATTCTGGTGACGCAACCTGCAATGTGTCGGGACAATTGAATAGCATGTCATCCATTTACGAAAAGCTGGTCGCGTTGCTCGACCGTGAAGGCGCCAGGTATCGGGTGATCGAACACCCGGCGGAGGGACGCTCCGACCTGGTTGCGGCCATTCGCGGGACATCACCGGGGCAAGGCGCGAAAGCGATGCTGTGCAGGGGCAAGGATGCCGGGCAGGCGTTGATTCTCGCGATCCTTCCCGGCGACAGGAAGCTGGACTTCAAGAAGGTCGCCGCAGCGGCCGGGCTCAAGAAGGCCACGCTCGCGTCAGCCGACGAAGCGCAGCACGAAACCGGATGCGCGATCGGGGCGATCCCGCCGTTCTCGTTCTCGTCGGCCATCAAGCTGATCGTCGATCCGGATCTGATCGGCAGCTTCGACGAGATCGCGTTCAACGCCGGCCGGCTCGACCGATCCATCGTGCTCAGTTCGGCCGATTACGTCCGGATCGCCAATCCGCTCCTTCAGCCGCTATGCGTCTAGGCAAGGTATCCGCCATCTCGTTCGACCTCGACGACACCCTGTGGCCGTTCGGGCCGGCCGTCGAGCGGGCCGAAGCGACGCTGCATGCATGGCTGCTCGAGCACGCGCCCAATACGGCGCGCATCCTGCCGACGCGGCAAGCGCTGAGCCAGTTGCGCACCGAGTACGAGCGCTCGCGCCCCGACCTCGTCAACGACTATCGTGCGCTGCGAATCGGTTCGATCAGGCTCGCGCTGGAGCGGGCGAGGGAAGATGTCGACCTGGCCGAACACGCATACCGCGTGTTCTTTTCCGCCCGGCAGCAGGTCGAGTTTTACGACGACGTCCGGCCGGCGCTGGCGTGGCTGAGCGCCAGGTTTCCGCTCATCGCCGTGACGAACGGCAACGCGGACCTCCGGCTGACCGGCGGCAGCGAGTTCTTTCGTGAAACGTTCAGTGCGGGCGCGCTGGGCACCGCGAAGCCCGAGCCCGAAATATTCCATGCGGCCGCGAAGGCGGCGAACGTGCATCCCGCGGAGTTGCTTCACGTGGGCGACGATTTTCATCTCGACGTTCTCGGGGCATTGAACGCCGGGCTGCAGGCTGCGTGGCTGGTTCGCCGGAATCATCCCGAGATGGAGCGCCTGCAGCCCGACACCCGCTCCCCGCACCTCACCATTCACGACTTGTCGATGCTGTGTCGGGCCCTCGGCGGACCGGTCGACTTGTCTTGATCGTGATACGGGGAACGGCACGATAGCGCCCGCGAGCGGGCGCCGTCGTCTTCAAGGTTTTCGCCGGTCCGCGCTCACGCCGCGCTGCCGTCCCGCAGCCGCGGAATCGCGAGCGGATTCTTCTCCTGCAACCCTTCCGGCAGCAGATCGTCCGGAAAATCCTGGTAGCACACCGGGCGCAGGAAACGATCGATCGCCGTCGCACCGACCGACGTGACGGCCGGGTTCGACGTCGCGGGGAACGGCCCGCCGTGCACCATCGCGTCACACACCTCGACGCCGGTCGGGTAGCCGTTCACGAGCAGGCGCCCGGCCTTGCGTTCGAGGATCGGCAGCAGCCGGCGGGCGAGCGGCTTGTCGTCGGCGTCCATCTGCAGCGTGGCCGTGAGCTGGCCCTCGAGCGCGTCGAGCACGCGCGCGACTTCGTCGAGATCGCGGCAGCGCACGATGAGCGACGCCGGCCCGAACACCTCGTGGCTGAACGCCGGCTCGGCCAGGAACGCCTGCGCGGACACCTCGAACAGCGCGCCGCTCACGTCGCAGGCGCCCTGCGCGGCCTCGCCCGCGCCGATTTCGCGCACACCCGGCAGCTCGGCCAGCTTGCCGCGGCCGTTGCGATACGCATCGGCGATCCCGGGCGTGAGCATCACGCCGGCCGGCTTCTTCGCGAGCGCCTGCGCGGCGGTCGCGGCAAAGCGGTCGAGGTCGGGGCCGTCGATCGCCAGCACGAGGCCCGGGTTGGTACAGAACTGGCCGACGCCGAGCGTCAGCGAATCGACGAAACCCGTCGCGATCGCGTCGCCGCGCGCGGCGAGCGCCGCCGGGAACAGCACGACAGGGTTGATGCTGCTCATTTCCGCGTAGACGGGAATCGGCTGCGGGCGGGCGTTCGCGAGCTGCACGAGCGCCATGCCGCCCTGCCGCGACCCCGTGAAGCCGACGGCCTGGACCGCCGGATGGCCGACGAGCGCCGCGCCAATCACGCGGCCGGGGCCGATCAGCAGCGAGAACACGCCGGCCGGCATCCCGGTTTTCGCGACGGCGGCGCGAATCGCGCGGCCGACCAGTTCGGACGTGCCGAGGTGCGCCTCGTGCGCCTTCACGATCACCGGGCAGCCGGCCGCGAGCGCCGACGCCGTATCGCCGCCGGCCACCGAGAACGCGAGCGGGAAATTGCTCGCACCGAACACGACGACCGGCCCGAGCCCGACTTTCTGCAGCCGCAGGTCCGCGCGCGGCAGCGGCGTGCGGGCAGGCTGCGCAGGATCGATCGACGCGGCGAGGAAGCGGCCGTCGCGCACGACACGCGCGAACAGCCGGAGCTGGCCGACGGTGCGGCCGCGCTCACCCTGCAGCCGCGCGACGGGCAGGCCCGTTTCGGCGTGCGCGCGCTCGATCAGCGTGTCGCCGAGCGCGACGATTTCGTCCGCGATCGCGTCGAGAAACGCCGCGCGGGCCGCGAGCGGCTGCGCACGGTACGCGTCGAACGCGTCGCGCGCGAGTTCGCATGCGCGCTCGATGTCGGCCTGCGCCGCGACGCCGAACGCCGGCGCGTCGATCGGCGCGCCCTTCGACGGGTCGAACGCGCGCAAGGTACCGGCCGAGCCGGCGACCGCTTCGGCGCCGATCAGCATCTCTCCTGTCAGTTGCATGGGTGTACTCCGTGGTTCGGGAATGATGGGTTCATTGTAGCCCAACAGATACGATGTCTGCCGACTAGATTTTGGCGTATCGCGTTCGAACCGCGAGCCATGCCGCGACTGAAGAGCCGTCTAAATAGTGGGATTTCGCGGCGCCAGCGAGAGGGAAAACCCGGGTTACGCCGCGCGGCCGCTCGTCACTAAACTGCACGCCATGTCATACGACGACGTACATTAAAGTGCCTAATCAGACCACCTCTCGCGATCTTCCGCTCGACCTCTCGCGCACCGCGCGCCGGACCGCCGTGCGCTACTGGATCCTGGCGATGCTGTTCGTCGTCACGACGCTCAACTATGCGGACCGCGCGACGCTGTCGATCACCGGCACGCCGATCCGCAAGGCATTCGGCATCGATCCGGTGACGATGGGCTACATCTTCTCGGCGTTCAGCTGGGCGTACGTGCTCGCGCAACTGCCGAGCGGCTGGCTGCTCGACCGCTTCGGCGCGCGCCGCGTGTACGCGGCCAGCATCTTCCTGTGGTCAGCGTTCACGCTGCTGCAGAGCACGATCGGGCTCGGCGGCAGCGCCGCGTTCGCGGTCGCCGCGCTGTTCGCGATGCGCTTCGCGGTCGGTATCGCCGAGGCGCCCGCCTTTCCCGCGAACGCGAAAGTCGTCGCGAGCTGGTTCCCGACCGCCGAGCGCGGCACCGCGTCGGCGATCTTCAACGCCGCGCAGTACTTCGCGGCGGTCGTGTTCTCGCCGCTGATGGCGTGGCTCACGCATGCGTACGGCTGGCACCACGTGTATCTTTGGCTCGGCCTCGCGGGCATCGCGCTCGCGTTCCTGTGGCTGCGGGTCGTGAAGGATCCGGCCGACCATCCGGCCGTGAACCGCGCGGAACTCGAGCACATCGAGCAGGGCGGCGGCCTCGTGCGCACGAACGCACGCGGCAACGGCGCGCCTGTCGAGCGCAACAAGGTCGCGGGCTGGTACTACGTGCGCCAGCTGCTGTCGAACCGGATGCTGATCGGCGTGTATCTCGGCCAGTACTGCGTGAACGTGCTCACCTATTTCTTCCTCACGTGGTTCCCGATCTATCTCGTGCAGGCGCGCGGGATGTCGCTGCTGAAGGCCGGCTTCATGACGTCGCTGCCCGCGATCTGCGGGTTCCTCGGCGGGGTGCTCGGCGGGATGCTGTCGGACGGGCTGATCCGCCGCGGCGTGTCGCTCACGCTCGCACGCAAGATCCCGATCGTCGGCGGGATGGCGCTGTCGATGGTCATCATCGGCTGCAACTACGTCGACAGCGAAGCGCTCGTGATCGTGCTGATGGCCGTGTCGTTCTTCGGCAAGGGCATCGGCTCGCTCGGCTGGGCGGTCGTCGCGGATACCGCGCCGAAGGAAGCGATCGGCCTGTCGGGCAGCCTGTTCAACATGTTCGGCAACACGGCCGGCATCGTCGCGCCGATCGCGATCGGCTACCTCGTCGGCGCGAGCGGCTCGTTCAACGGCGCACTCGTGTTCGTCGGGCTGAATGCGCTCGTCACCGTGTTCAGCTATCTCGTGATCGTGAAGGACATCCGGCGCGTCGAGCTGCGTCATCGCGACGCGTGAAGGTTCGGCGGCCGCCATGCGCGGCCGCCGCCTGCATCAGCTCGCGGAACGCACGGCGCGCAGCATGTCGTGCACGCCGGACGTCATCAGCGCGAGGAACGCGAGCAGGCCGACGTAGCAGAGCGCGTAGGTCGTCTTCGTCTCGATCGACGTCGCGTAGTACACGCGGTTCTCCGGCGCGTCGGGATCGTAGCGCCACGCGCGCTTGAGCTGCGGCAGCGCGAGGATCGCCATCACGATCAGCAGCGGGCTCGGGCGATACACGAACAGCGCGATCAGCACGGGCACGCCCGCGAACCAGATGCGCGGCGACAGCACCGCGGTGATCCGCCCGCCGTCGAACGGCGACAGCGGAATCATGTTGAACAGGTTCAAAAAGAAGCCCGTGTACGACAGCGCGAGCAGCAGGTTGCTGTCGTAGTGGCGCGCGGCCGCGTAGCAGGCCAGCGCACCGAGCGTGCCGACGAACGGCCCGGCGAGCCCGACATACGCGTCGGTTTCCGCGTCGTGCGGCATCTCCTTCAGCTGGATCCACGCGCCGACGAACGGGATGAAGGTCGGCAGCCCGACGTCGAGCCCGCGCCGCTGCGCGGCCACGTAGTGGCCGGCCTCGTGCACCAGCAGCAGTGCCACGAAACCGGCCGCGAAACGCCAGCCGTAGAACAGCGCGTAGACCGCGATCGACGCGAGCATGGTGCCCGCCGACACGAGCACCTTGCCGAGCTTGAGGCCGCCGAAGATCAGCAGCAACAGCTTCGTCATTCCTTGCGCTCCGCGTCGGCCGCGTCGGCAATCGCGGGGGCGGCGGCGGCCTTCGGCTTGCGCCCGAAGAAGCGTTTCAGCGCGGCGCCGCCGGCCAGCAGCGCAACCGCGCCGACCTTGAAGAACTTCACCGCGAACGCGCCGATCAGCGCGAGCAGGCCGAGCTTCTTCGCGCCGACGCCGACGATCAGCGCCGCGAGGCCATACTCGGCGACGTGGTCGGTCGACTTGTTGAAATCCGCGTAGCGCTTGCCGTCGTTGAAGCGGATGTTCGACAGCAACTCGTCCGCCGACGCCTTGTATTTCGGCAGATCGGCGAGCGTCGACGCCATCGTCAGCGACAGGTAGCCGTCGCGGCCGAGCACGAGCGTCCGGTAGTTCACGCCGTCGTTCCCGGCGTTCGGGGCCGCGCCCTTGTCACGGATGATCGCGGACCATACGAGCCGGTGCTTGTTGGCGTCGTACGCCGGAGGCTGCGCCCAGCCGACCACCTCGGTTTCGGGCAGGCCGCGTTCCTTGCGCGACGCGTTGCCCTCCTCGGTGCCCTCCTTCAGGCTCGCGAGCAGCTCGTCGGGTTTCCAGTCCTTCGCGTCGTCGTCGCGGATATAGCCGCTCGGTTCGAACGACACGACCGAGATCCAGTCGGCGTCGGGATCGTCGGGCAGCACGAGGCCGACCAGCTTCGACTCGTCGACGGTGTTGCCCATCGAGCGCAGGTAGCGGCCGGCTTCGGCGGCCGGCACGAATGCTTCGCCCTGCGTCAGCTTCAGCACCGCCTGGTGCTTCAGGTCGATATCGGCCGGCCCCTTCACGACGGCCTTGTTCAAGGCCGCCGACGCGGCCCTCATTTCCACCTGCGCGGCTTCGGTCTGGGCGCGGCCGGTCGTGGCGGCGAGCGCGAGGAACGCCGTGCAGGCGATCAGTGCGACTGTCTTTTTCATTCTTCAATTCCCCCGGGAATGGCTTGTCGTCGATGTGCGCGGCTGCCGGTGCGGCACCGCCTCTCAGGTTGCACGGCGCAATGGTACCGCAGCGCCCGGCCGCGGCACGGCGCTTGCCCCCGGAGTACGCGTCACCGCCGCTCGAGCGCCAGCTTCACACCAAGCCCCAACAGCACCACCCCGCTGACGCGGTGCATGCGCGTCAGGATCCGCGGGTTGCGGCGGATCGATGCGGACAGCAGGCCGGCGAATACCGCAACGGGCCCCTTGACGAGGAACGTCAGGCCGGCAAACGTCGCGCCCAGCTCGAACAGCGACAGCATCGGATGCGCAGCGCCCGCCGGCACGAACTGCGGCAGGAACGCCAGGTAGAACAGCGCGACCTTCGGATTCGACACGTTGGACAGCGCGCCTTGTGCGAACGTACGCAGCCGCGATGCCTGCGCGCGGCCGCCGCTGGACAACGTCAGCTCTCCCGACGAACGCAGCAACGTGATGCCGAGGTACAGCAGGTACAGCGCGCCGATCACTTTCAGCGCCGTGAACAGCCATTCGGATGCCTTAAGAAGCGCGCCCAGCCCGAGCGTCGCGAGCATCGTATGCACGAGCAGCCCGACGCTGACGCCCGCGGCCGTCACGAGGCCCGCGCGCGTACCGCCGGACAGCGTACGAGACATCACGAGCACCATGTCCTGGCCCGGCGTGACGATGATCAAAAGGGAGGTGGCCAGGAACGGCAACCACGAGACGTGCAGCATCGGACGACTCCTGAAAGGGTGGACAGTCGTCAGATTATGGCCATCCTCCCGGAGCGATTGGATGCAATCTTGGCCATGATCGGCTACGAATTTGGCGCTATTCTCCAATATTCACGATCATGGTAGTGAATCATGCCAATCAAGCTCGATGCGATCGACCGGCGCATTCTGCGTGCATTGCAACAGAATTCGAACCAGACGAATGCCGAACTCGCGCAGCGGGCCGGGCTGTCCGCCACGCCCTGCCTGCGCCGCGTTCACCTGCTCGAGGAACAGGGCGTGATCGACGCGTATGTCGCGCTGCTGAATCCCGCGGCCGTCGAGTTGAGGTTGACGGCCTTCGTGCGCGTCACGCTCGAGCGCCAGGACAAGACGACGGTCGAACGCTTCGCGCGGGAAATCGAAAAAGCGCCCGAAGTGCTCGAATGCCACCTGATGGCCGGCAGCTACGACTATCTGCTGCGCGTGATCGCCCGCGATCTCGACGACTACCAGCGCTTCCAGATGGAAACGCTCACGCAGATCGAAGGCGTGCGCAACGTCGAGACCGAGATTCCGCTGAAGCGGATCAAGCAGACGACCCGTCTTCCGATCTAGAAGCGGATACGTCGAACGCCGCACGCGTTCGTCACGGTCACGTATACAGCGACGCTTCGGGCAACGCCCCCGTCAACGCGAACCGGCCGACGTCACGCAGCCGGTAGTCGAGCGGATCGTGCAGCGTATGCGTGCGCGCGTTCCGCCAGAAGCGGTCGAGGCCGAGCGACGCGGCCGTCGCGCGTGCGCCGCATGCGTCGAACAGCGCCTCGCCGTTGTCGAGCGCCGCGCGCTGCGCGACGATCTTCGCCTCCGATACCGCGAGCGCCGCCTCGGCGCGCTCGTCCGCCGTCAGCGCATCCCGCCGCGCCCACGCATGCTGCAACGCGGTGGCCGCGCGGTCGGCCAGCGCCGCCGCGGCGATCGCCCGCACGCGCATGTCGCCGAAGCGCTGCAGCGTGTACGGATCGTCGCTCGCCTGCGCGACGTCCGACTGTATCCATGGGCGGCCATGCTTGAGCACGTAGTCGCGCGCTTCCGCCAGCGCACCTTCCGCGAGCCCGACGAACAGGTTCGTCAGCACCAGCTGCGACACGAGCGTGCGCAGCGTCGCGCGCGGTGTCGGCGGTGCCTCGGAGCGGTGCAGCACCTCGTCCGGCGCGAGCGTCACGCCGTCGAAGTTCACGCTGCCGCTGTCGGTCTGGCGCTGGCCGATCGGATCCCAGTCTTCGTTGACCGTGATCCCCGCGCGATCGGTCGGCACCACGCCGAACACGGTACGGCCCGCTTGTTGCGGATCGTGCGCGGACACCGTCATGCGCTGCGAGCCGCGCGTGCCCGAACAGAAACCCTTCACGCCGTCGAGCCGGTAGCCGCCGTCGGGCGTCGCCGTGGCCACCAGCCGCGTGTCGAGCGGGTTGACCGCATTGCCCCACCACCAGCCATGCTCGACCGTGCCGCGCAGATAGCGTTCGCGCTGTGCCGCGCTGCCCCACACGTCGACGCTCACCACCTGCAGGATCTGGAACCCGACCAGATGCGCGAGCGCGCTGTCGACGCGCGCGATCCGCCGGATCGTGTCGTAGATCTCGGGCCACGCGGCTTCCCGCCCGCCGAACGCACGCGGCACCGCGAGCGTCAGCAGGCCCGCGTCGGCGAGCCACTGCTTTTCGTGCGCGGCGTGGCCGCCCGCGCGATCGCGCGCGGCGGCGGTTTCGCGCAGCGTTTCGATGACGCGCGCCAGTGCGTCCGGATCGACGGCTGACACCTCCGTTGCAGCGGCGAGCGTCGCCGGGCCGCGTGGATCGTTCATGCGACGGCTTCCTGTTCGTGGGTCGAGACAGCGTCCGACAACGGCACGAGTTTCCCGAGTTCGCGCCTGCCGGTCAACCGCGCGAGGATCTCGCGCCGCCAGTCGTCGTAGATCGCGCGGTATTCGGCGATATCCGCGCCGAACACGTGCGCGGTGTGCGCGTACTCGTCGTGCAGGTAACCGTCGAGCCGCGCCTGCGTTTCCTCGTCGGCCGCGATCACGCGATCGATCAGCGCGTCGCGTTCGGCCGTCGGCAGCGCCTTCAACGTGTCGAACCACCACTGGACGATCTGCACGCGATGCCACTCCTCGTCCGGACGGATGCGGTTCTCGCCGTGCTCGCGCATCGCGCCGTCGGCGATACGGCCGGTCTTGCGCTGGATCCACAGCTTCGCGAGGATGTGCAGCTCGTAGTGCCACTCGAACGCGAGAAAGCCCGCGACGTCGCGCACCGCGATGTCGCCGATGCGCGCCCAGTGCGCGGCGACGAGCCGGTCGATTTCCGGCAGCGGATCGCGCCCCGTCAGTTCGGTCACGCGCTCGCGGCCGATCACCGCGTGCGCGCCGTCGTCGCCGAGCTGGCGCGACAGGATCAGCTGGAAATGCGGATCGTCGCGGAACAGCGTGTCGATCGCCTTCGCGACGACCTGCACGATGAACAGGTCGTGCGACGCCATCTTCGTGTAGTAATCGGCGACGGCGGCCAGTTCGTCGTCATTGCGCGGCTCGCGCGGCGGCACGGCCAGCTTGGCCGGGAAGCCCGGACGATGGCGTCGCGCCACGTCGAGAAACAGCGCTTCCTCGAATTGTCCGTTCCATTCGCGCGGCGCGCCGATGGGCAAGGTCATGATGTATCGGTCTCTCAGGATCGTTGAAAAGGCGAGCGGACGCTCGTGGCGTCGCTCAGGTACGCCGGGTCACGCGTCGGACCAGGCGGTCGCCCGTGATTTGCACGGCCGAAACGAGTGCGATCAGGATCACGATCACGGTCGCCATGACGGTCGTGTCGAAACGCTGATAGCCGTAGCGGATCGCGAGATCGCCGAGCCCGCCCGCGCCGACGGCCCCCGCCATCGCGGTCGAGCCGATCAGCGCGACGACGGTGATCGTGAAGCCGCCGAGCATGCCGGGCAGCGCCTCGGGCAGCAGCACGTGCCAGACGATGTGGCGGCGCTTCGCGCCCATCGCGAGCGCGGCCTCGATCAGCCCGCGATCGACTTCGCGCAGGCTCACCTCGGCGATCCGCGCGAAGAACGGGATTGCGGCGATCGACAGCGGCACGACGGCCGCCCATACGCCGATCGTCGTGCCGATCAGCATGCGCGTGAACGGCAGCAGCGCGACCAGCAGGATGATGAACGGCGTCGAGCGGAACACGTTGACGAGCGCGCCGAGCACCGCGTTCGCGCCGCGCCGCTCGTAGATGCCGCCGGGCGCGGTCGTCACGAGGATCACCGCGAGCGGGATGCCGATCAGCGCCGCGATCGCGGCCGACGCGGCGACCATCGACAGCGTGTCGCGGATCGCGTCGAGCAGTTCGGGCCACCAGAGGTCAAACATAGCCGAGCACCTCCGCGTGATTCGCATGGCGGCGCGCGCGTTCGAGCAGCGCGGCGAGCGCGCCGGGCGCGTGCGCGTCGGCCGCCGCCGCGATCACGAGCCGCCCTTGCGCATGCCCCTGGATCCGCTCGATCCCGCCGTGCAGGAACCGCACCGAGCCGCCGAGCGCCGCCGCGAGCGCGCCGACATCCGGCTCGCCGCCGCTCTCGCCCGTATAACGGACGTCGAGCACGACCTGCGCACCGTCGGGCAGCGCGGCCTGCTCGGGCAGCGGCCGCACGCGCGCGGCCAGTTCGGCCGGCAGGTCGTGCACGAGCGTGCTGAGCAGCGCGCGCGTCGCGCCGTGGCGCGGATCGCCGAACACGCGCCACACGGGGCCCGTTTCGACGACTTCGCCCTGTTCGATCACCGCGACCGTGTCGCACACCGCGCGGATCACTTCCATCTCGTGCGTGATCAGCACGATCGTCAGCCCGAGGCGGCGGTTGATGTCGGCGAGCAGCGCGAGAATCGACTGCGTCGTCTCGGGATCGAGTGCCGACGTCGCCTCGTCGCACAGCAGCACCTCGGGATCGTGCACGAGCGCGCGGGCAATGCCGACGCGCTGCTTCTGCCCGCCCGACAGGCTGGCCGGATACGCGTCGCGTTTCGCGGCGAGCCCGACGAGTTCGAGCAGCGCCTCGACCTTGCGCACGCGCTCGGCCTTCGGCACGCCGGCGATCTTCAGCGGCAGCGCGACGTTCTCGAACACCGTCTTCGCGGACAGCAGGTTGAAATGCTGGAACACCATGCCGGTGCGGCGCCGCAGCGCGACGAGCCCGTCCTCGTCGAGCGCGCCGACGTCGACGCCCTGCACGCGCACGCGGCCCGAGCTCGGCCGTTCGAGCCCGTTCACGAGCCGCAGCAACGTCGACTTCCCGGCGCCGCTGCGGCCGATGATCCCGAATACCTCGCCGCGACGCACGTCGAGCGTCACGTCGCGCAGCGCGGCGGCCTGGCCGCGCGGCGTCGCGAACACCTTGCCGACCTGCTCCAGCGACACGGCGACGCCGTTCGTGGCCTCAGCGTCGGCCCGATCGGCCGCGCGCGCATGCGCGTCACGGCCGGCACGCACGGCCGATGCGTCGACGAAACCCAGCGTATCGAACAATTGCGTCATCGCTTCGCTCCGTCTCGTTCAGGCATGCGCCGGCTCGTGCGCGGCCGCCGGCCGGTGCTGCGCGCCCGTATGCCACGCGGGCAGGCGCGGGCCCGCGCCGAACAGCTTCTCGCGCAGCGTCGGCGCGGGATCGTAGTCTTCCTTGTAGACGCCGCGGTTCTGCAACTCGGGCACGACCCAGTCGACGAAATCCTCGAACGACTCGGGCATCACGGTGCGTGTGAGGTTGAAGCCGTCGATGCCCGTCTCGTCGATCCACGACTGCAGCTCGTCCGCGACCTGCGACGGCGAGCCGACGATCGGCGCATACCGGCCGCCGAGCGACATCTGTTCGAGCATCCGCCGCACGGTCCACGTGCCGGTCGTGCTCTTGCGCGAGATCGCGTCGACGGCCGACTGGATCGAGTCGGTCTTCACGTACGAGATCGGCTCGTCGAGGCCGTACTTCGCGAAGTCGATGCCGGTCGAGCTCGCGAAATGCGCGAGGCCGGCTTCGGGGCTCGCGTAGCGCCGGTATTCGTCGAACTTCTCTCGTGCGAGAAGTTCGGTCTCCGCCGTCACGACGCTCACGCCCGCGAAGATCCTGATCGACGCCGGGTCGCGCCCCTGCCGCGCGGCAGCCGCACGGATGTCGAGCGCCGCCGCACGCGCGGCGGCCTTGCTCTGCCCGTTCACGAACACGCATTCGGCGTGACGGCCCGCGAACTCGACGCCGCGCGCGGACGAGCCGGCCTGGTACAGCACCGGCGTGCGCTGCAGCGACGGCTCGCTCAGGTGGATCGCATCGATCGAATAGAACGGCCCGTCGTGCTTCACGCGCCGCACCTTGCCCGGCTGCGCGAACACGCGCGCCTGCGCATCGCGGATCACCGCGTCGTCGTCCCAGCTCTGCTCCCACAGCTTGTAGACGACGTCCATGTAGTCGTCCGCGCGCTCGTAGCGGTCGTCGTGGCCGATCTGCTGCGCGAGGCCCATCCCGCGTGCGGCGCTGTCGAGATAGCCGGTGACGATGTTCCAGCCCACGCGCCCTTTCGTCAGGTGATCGAGCGTCGACATGCGGCGCGCGAACAGGTAAGGCGGCTCGTAGGTGAGGTTCGCGGTCACGCCGAAGCCGAGATGCTTCGTGACCTGCGCCATCGCGGGCACCAGCAGCAGCGGATCGTTGACGGGCACCTGCACCGATTCGCGCAGCGCGGCATCGGGGCCGCCGCCGAACACGTCGTACACGCCGACGATGTCCGCGAGGAAGATCCCGTCGAACTTGCCGCGTTCGAGCGTCTTCGCGAGGTCGGCCCAGTAGTCGAGATCGGTGTAGTGCGCGGAGCGGTCGCGCGGATGCGTCCACAGCCCGTGGTTGATGTGCCCGACGCAGTTCATGTTGAACGCGTTGAGCAGGATCTTCTTGCGGTTCGCCGTCGTCATGTATACGCGCCTCCGTCACCACGCGATCGCGTACAGCGAGCCGAACGCGTTGTCGAGCGCACGGCGCACGGCCGGCGACTGCTGGTAGATCGCGATGAACTTGCGGATGCGCGGATCGTTCACGCTGTCCGGCCGCACGACCCACTGGATCGCGAAGATCTTGTTCTCGGTGCCGTCGAACAGCAGCGCGCTGTTCGGGTCGGTCGTGCCGGCGAGCTTGATGAAGCTCGGGTAGCCCTGCGCGAGATCGACGTCGTCGAGCGAACGCGCGAGCTGCGACGCCTCGAGCGGGATGATCTTCAGGTGCTTCGGGTTCGACACGATGTCGTGCGTCGTCGCGCGGTAGTCGGCGCCCGGCTTCAGCGTGATGAGCCCCGCGCGCTGCAGCAGCAGCAACCCGCGCCCGCCGTTCACCGGATCGTTCGCGATCGCGACCTTCGCGCCGTCCTTCAGCTCGCTGAAGCTTTTGACCTTCTTCGAATAGAGGCCGATCTTCATGATCGTGCCGGGCGCGATCGACACGAAGTTGTAGCCGCCCTGCTTGTTCGCGTTCTCGAGGAACGGGATGTGCTGGAAGTAGTTGACGTCGATGTCCTTGTTCGCGAGCGCCGCGTTCGGCGTATTCCAGTCGGTGAATTCGACGATCTTCACGTCGAGCCCCTGCGCCTTCGCCTCCCTGGCGGCGACCTTCAGCGCCTCGATCTGCGGGCTCGTCGAAATGCCGACCTTCAGCGGCGCGGGTTCGGCCTGCGCGCCGGCCAGCAGGGCCGCGCCGAGCAGCGCGGCGGCCAGCAGGCGGACGAAGCGCGCGAACGACCGGAAAGAAAAGCGGGCGGAAAAAACGGCATGCAGCATGGGAACCACTCTCCTGTCCAAAGACGGTATCGACGGATGAGCGAAGCCGCGGCGAACGCGCGGGCGTTCTCCGGACAAGGGTCAAGCGCGTCGGAAAAGGATCAGCCGATGATAGAGAGCGGAGCGGGGACGGTCTACGAAGCGATTGTGCGAAGAAAATCGCACCAGGAGATATGGGCGGCGCGCGTCAAGGTAGCTGCCGCCTCATTCATGCTGTCAGGGGAGTAGCGACCGGACCTTGTCCCACCGGATATCGACGGGCACCGGAAGCTTACGTGTCACGAAGCGCTTCAATAGCATCTGCAAACCGTTGCGCGGGTGCACCAGGTAAGCGCGAATGTCGGTGGTCACTTCGTCCAGGGTCCAGCCATCCATTTCATAAGGCATCGCCAAAGCAGAAATGTTATGCCGATAGACTGGCGCGACCTCTTCCCTGAGTATGTGTTCAAGCTCGTCAAGCGAATATCCGGAGGTCTGCAGAATGCCCGCGACCCACTTATAGTCGTGGTCCTGCAATTCGCGGCCGACGAAGAGTTCGGCTAGCGCTTGCCACACGGGGGCGCGGCGCTTCGTGTCAAATGGTTCCATCACGGTGTTATCGGCCGGGTTCGTGGGTATAGCGTACCAAAGGCAGCGTCCGCACCATAAGCTGCCAGCATGCCTCCCACGAACCCGACAACGGCGACACATACCGGTGCGGTAGCAGCGCATAGGCCACCAGCCACCGCAGCCGCGCCAGTTGCCCAGCCACCGACAATTCCGGCGCCGGCCAAGGTTCCTTGTCGAGCAACTTCGCGCGGCTTGTTGTCCGATTCCGCGACTTCATAAGCGGCGATCGCCAGCGATACGAGCAGCGCACGCCGACCGGCACTCCCCATTTTCTCAGCCAGTTTCATGATGTTTTGGTCTGGCCTGCCCGAGGCGCGAATGATGTCCGCATAGACGCTGGCTTGTTGCTGTTCAGATAACGCACCGAAAGGGATGCTGTACCGAACCTGCGCATATTTCTCGGCGAGAAATGAAAGGGAGCGCCCCTTTCCTTTGATACGGGTCGCATAGGCGCGAATCACAGGACTGCTGCGAAGGCGCGATAACTCCATGATCTGGTTCCGCATCGCGCGAGCCTGTTCTGCCGCATCCCGCATCGAAAGTCGACCAGAGTAGGCCGCTAGCCGGAACTCGTTGGCGGCGGCGGCAATGTCTTTTGCATACCGCGTGCGAGCGCGTGCATCGCTGATACATGTTGCCGAGAACTGGGCTGCCGTTGCTTGTAGCTCAGCTAGTGCGATTTCGAGAGATTTGCTGTCGCCAGAATCGATGACTCCGGGTGGATTTGACATTGGCATGGCCCCCTTTCCTTTCAAATTAATAACACAAGGTTATCTGATCTGATATGAGATGCCTCTCAAAAAAACAAGCACGATGAACTGCCGCGCCCCAAGGTAGTTGTCGCCTCATTCATGCCGGGGGCTACGTATCCGTGGCAAGCGACGCCATAGCGGCGACCGACATCAGGCTGAAATCTCGGCCCGGCCGACTGGCGGAATTCCGAAACATCGGAACGACCACCCTGCACCCCTTTCCGCAGACAAAACAATTCCTTTAAAAATCAATGATCTGCAGACGCGCCGGCAGTCCCGTTTCTGGCACGGACGTTGCGTAATAGTCCGCACACATGCCGCGAAGCAGCGCCGGCATTCCAAATCCAAGGAGACACGTCTTGCAGACCTCTACGTCCACCCCGATCCACGCGGAGCCGAGCGCCGCGCCCCGTTCCGACACGCGCACCCGTTTCTGGCCGCAAGGCTGGTGGAAGCTGATGGAAATCCGCATCGGCATCATTCCGCTGCCCGTCTACTTCATCCTGCTCGCGCTGATCGTCGGCTTCTCCGTCACCGGCAAGGTGCCCGGCGAGATCTCGATGGCGATCGCGGTGCTCGCGTTCTTCGGCTTCACCTGCGCGGAACTGGGCAAGCGCCTGCCGCTGCTGCGCAACATCGGCGCGGCCGCGATCTTCGCGACCTTCGTGCCGTCGGCGCTCACGTACTACCACGTGCTGCCGAAGCCGGTGCTGAACCTGACGGTCGAGTTCACGAAGTCGACCAACTTCCTGTACCTGTTCATCGCGTCGATCATCGTCGGCAGCATCCTGAGCATGGACCGGCGCGTGCTGATCCAGGGCTTCGTGAAGATCTTCATCCCGCTCGCGGCCGGCTCGGTCGCGGCCGCGATCGTCGGCACGGCGGTCGGCACCGCGCTCGGCCTCGGCGCACGCCACACGCTGCTGTACATCGTCGTGCCGATCATGGCGGGCGGCGTCGGCGAAGGCGCGATTCCGCTGTCGATCGGCTATTCGGAACTGATGCACCTGCCGCAGGGCGAGATGTTCGCGATGGTGCTGCCGCCGGTGATGCTCGGCAGCCTGACCGCGATCATCCTGTCGGGCGCGCTCGACATGCTCGGCAAGCGCTTCCCGCACCTGACGGGCAACGGCCGCCTGCAGGTCGGCGAATCGGGCGACATGACGCCCGAGAACGAGGAAATCCGCGGCCACGTCGACGTGTCGCACATCGCGGGCGCCGGCATCACGGCGATCACGCTGTACCTGGTCGGCCTGATGGCGCACAAGCTGTTCGGCCTGCCCGCGCCGGTCGCGATGCTGTTCCTCGCGGTGCTCGTGAAGCTCGCGCGCGCGGTGTCGCCGCCGCTGCAGGAAGGCGCGTTCGTCGTCTACAAGTTCTTCTCGACCGCCGTCACGTATCCGCTGCTGTTCGCGATCGGCGTCGCGATGACGCCGTGGGACAAGCTGACCGCCGCGTTCACGATCGTCAATGTCGTCACGATCGTGTCGACCGTCGCGACGCTGATGGGCACCGGTTTCGTGGTCGGCCGCCTGATGAAGATGTACCCTATCGACACCGCAATCGTGAACGCGTGCCACAGCGGGCAAGGCGGCACCGGCGACGTCGCGATCCTGACTGCCGCGAACCGGATGCAGCTGATGCCGTTCGCGCAGATCGCGACGCGCATCGGCGGCGCGATCGTCGTCACGGTCACGCTGATCCTGATCGCACACTTCGGATGACGCGCCGCCGCGCGTCCGCTCGCGACGGCCACGTGATGCGCAGCGCCGCCGCCGGTTCGCCCGGCGCGCGGCGCGCGTGCATCCGGTAGCGCCGGCGGCGGGCTTCGATGAGGGCGAACGTGCAGAAGAGCTTCAAGGGAATCCCGTGGTGGGGCTGGGCGGCGGCGGTCGCGCTGTATGTCGGCGTGGCGGCCGCGGCCGTCGATTTCGCATGGGAACGCGCGATCGACGCGCTCGAGGAAACCGGCGCGCACCGGCTCGACCTGTATGCATCGAGCCTGAAGAGCGAGCTCGGCCGCTTCGAGATCCTGCCCGGCCTGGTCGCGCGGCAGGACCGCGTGCGCACGATGCTGAAAGCGGCGCCGGATGAATCTCCCGACCTGCTGCACACGGTCGACACCTACCTCGAAGCCGTGAACCGCGACGCGGGCAGCGGCGCGGTCGACGTGATCGACCTGCAGGGCGACGTGATCGCCGCCAGCAACTGGAACGAAACGCTCAGCTTCGTCGGCACCAACGTGTCGTACCGGCCGTATTTCAAGGACGCGCTCGCGCGCGGCAGCGGCCGCTTCTTCGGCATCGGCACCAATACCGGCATTCCCGGGCTGTATTTCGCGAGCGCGGTCCGCGACGACGGCCGGACGCTTGGAGCTGCAGCCGTCAAGGTCAGCGTCGATCCGCTCGAATCGGCGTGGCGCGCGCCGGGCGTCGCCGCGATGGTCGTCGACGGCAACGGCGTGGTCGTGATCTCGACCGAACCCGCCTGGAAATTCACCGCGCTGCGCCCGATCACCGCGCAGCAGCAGCGCGACATCCAGGCGTCGCGACAGTATGCGGGCCGCACGGTCGACGCGCTGCCGTACCGCCGCATCGGCGGCTGGAACGCCGCCGCGTGGCTCGGCGAGTTTCCCGACCTGCATCGCCCGGGACGCACCACGCGCTATCTCGTGATGTCGCGCCCCGCGCCGCAGGCCGGCGATTCGCTGATGGTGCTGCTCGACATCGCGGGAGCGCGGCGCCAGCAGCAGACGGCCTTCGTGTTCGTCACCGGCGCGTTCCTGATCGCCGCGCTGCTGGCCGGTTACGCGATCCAGCGCCGCCGCGCGATCGTCGCGCGGCTGAACGCGCAGGACGCGCTGCGGCGCGCGAACGACCGGCTCGAGCTGACCGTCGCGCAGCGCACGGCCGCGCTGACGGCCGCGAACGAACGGATGCAGCGCGAGATCGTCGAGCGCGAGCGCACCGAGCAGCGGCTGCGCGCGTCGCAGCAGGAGGTCGTGCATGCGGGCAAGCTCGCGGTGCTCGGGCAGATGGCCGCCGGCCTGACGCACGAGCTGAACCAGCCGCTCGTCGCGATCCGCACGCTGTGCGACAACGCGCGCACGTTCTTCGAGCGCGGCCAGCCGGCACCGGCGCTCGCCAATCTCGAACGGATCGGCAAGCTCGTCGACAGCATGGCCGTGCTCACCGGCGAGCTGAAGACCTTCGCGCGCAAGCCCGACGTCGAGCGCGTCGCGGTCTCGCTGAACGAGGCCGTCGCGCATGCGCGGCTCATCTACGATGCGCGGATCCGCGACGAAGGCGTGACGCTCGACGTGCGGATTCCGCCCGGCACGACCGTGTACGCGGAATCGAGCCAGTTGCAGCAGGTGATCGTGAACCTGCTCGGCAACGCGCTCGACGCGGTGCACGACGCCGCCGCGCGCACGATCGTCATCGAAGCCGGCGAGCCCGATCCGCAAGGCCGCGTGCGCTTCACGGTCGCCGACAGCGGCGCGGGCATCGCGCCCGAGGTGCTGCCGCACCTGTTCGAGCCGTTCGTCACGACCAAGCCGCGCGGCCAGGGCCTCGGGCTCGGCCTCGCGATCACGTCGCGCATCGTCGAGGCGTTCGGCGCGAAGATCGCCGCGACGGCGACGAAGGCGGCGCGCAGTTCAGTATCGAATTCGCGGCGGCAACGCTGCAAAGGACAGAGCATGGAAGATGAGATTCGGGTGCTGGTCGTCGAGGACGATGAAAACGTCCGGATCGGCGTCGAGCAGGCGGTGGCGCTGGCCGGCTTCGCGGTCGATGCCTTCGCGTCGGCCGCCGACGCGCTTCACCACGTCGCGCCCGGCGCGCCGGTCGTGATCGTGTCGGACGTGCGGATGCCGGGCATCGACGGGCTGCAGCTGCTCGATCGCGTGATGGCCATCGACGCGCAGATCCCGGTCGTGCTGATCAGCGGCCATGCCGATATCTCGACGGCCGTCGGCGCGATGCAGGTCGGCGCGTACGATTTCATCGAGAAGCCGTTCTCGTCGGACGTGATCGCGGGGCGTGTCGCGCGCGCGGTCGAGAAGCGCCGCCTGACGCTCGAGGTGCAGGGCCTGCGCGCGGCGCTGAACAACTGGCAGGGCATCGAGGCGTTCGTGCTCGGCAAGTCGCCCGCGATGGCCGACGTGCGCAAGAAGATCCTGCGTCTGGCCGATACGTCGGTGTCGGTGCTGATCACCGGCGAAACGGGCACCGGCAAGGAACTGATCGCGCGCAGCCTGCACGACTTCGGCGGCCGGCGCGACGCGCATTTCGTCGCGCTGAACTGTGGCGGCCTGCCCGAGCAGGTGTTCGAGAGCGAGCTGTTCGGCCACGAGGCCGGCGCGTTCACCGGCGCGATCAAGAAACGCATCGGCAAGATCGAATGGGCGGACGGCGGCACGCTGTTCCTCGACGAGATCGAGACGATGCCGGTTCCGCTGCAGGTCAAGATGCTGCGCGTGCTGCAGGAGCGCGTGGTCGAACGGCTCGGCGCAAACGAGCTGATTCCGGTGGACTGCCGCGTGATCGCCGCGTCGAAGGCCGATCTTGCCGAGCTCGCGGCCGACGGCCGCTTTCGCGCCGACCTTCTGTATCGCCTCAACGTCGCGCAGATCGAACTGCCGCCGCTGCGCGAGCGGCGCGAAGACGTGCCGCTGCTGTTCGAGCATTTCGTGCTCGCGGCCGCGCGGCGCTTCGGGCAGCCGGCGCCGGTCGTCACGGCTGCGCAGGTATCCGAACTGATGACGCACGCATGGCCCGGCAACGTGCGCGAGCTGCAGAACGTGGCCGACCGCTTCGTGCTCGGGCTGACCGGCGACAGCCTGCTGTCGTCCGGCGGCACGCCGGCCGCGGGCGGCACGCTCGCGGAACAGCTCGCGTACTTCGAGCGGATGCTGATCGAGGACATGCTGCAGCGTCACAACGGCAACGTCGCGGACGCGAGCGAAGCGCTCGGCATGCCGAAGAAGACGCTCTATCACAAGCTGCGCAACCTGCGCGGCGATGCGCCGGCTGAAGGCGGCAACGCGTAATGCATATGGACGGCGGCATACGGACGGCGAACGAGGATCGTACAGGCATGGATCGCTTCAACCTCACCGAGCAGGGCGTGACCGACGGCTATCTGATCCGCGGCGTCACGCGCGCGCGGAAAACCTTCCGCCCGAGCGACTGGCCCGAGCGCCTCGCGGGCGTCATCACGCTGTTCGTCGGCGAAAAGCGGCCGGGCTTCCCGAGCGCGCTGTCGCGGCTCGCGATGCCGGTCGTCGACGGCGGCGTCAAATGCCTGTTCGTGTCGGACGAATTGCGGGCCGTGTGCCCCGACGCATTCGAGTTCGCGATGCGGTTCGCCGACGACAACGACCTGCCGGTCGACGTACGCTCGGCACCCGGCTTCGCGGTGCGCTGACGGCGGGCGGCGCCCCGCCTTTCGTTTCGCATACAACCATCGGACAAATGCCCCGCCCGATCGAGCGCGCTCGCCCTGATCGGGCTTTGCGGGCTCGCCATCAATAAAATTGATCGTCACGATGAAAATTATGCGTTTTGCTTAAACGCCGCGGTCGGGCATAGTTGCGTCGTGTTGACGCACCTTCGAGTCTTTCAGTCATGAACATGCGAATCGAGCCGTCCGTGCTCGCGAACCCCGACCTGCAATTTGCGACGCTTTCGTCAGGCATCAGCCTGCCGTATGTCGAGCGGGGCAGCGGCGCGCCGATGGTGTTCGTGCACGGCTCGCTGTGCGACTACCGCTACTGGGATCCGCAGCTCGCGTCGCTGTCGGCCCACTACCGCTGCATCGCGCCGAGCCTCAGCCATTACTGGCCGGCCGTCGAAGCGGGCATCCAGGACGAGTTCAGCTGGCAGAACCACGTCGACGAGCTCGCCGAGTTCATCGACGCGCTCGATCTGGGGCCCGTGCATCTGGTCGGCCATTCGCGCGGCGGCAGCGTCGCGTTCAACGTCGCGCGCCAGCATCCGCACCTCGTCGAATCGCTGACGCTCGCCGATCCGGGCGGCCCGCTGCAACAGCCGGGCGTGCGCGAAGCCGCGCTGCCGGCCGCCGCGATCGCACTGCGCACGAAGGCCGTGAGCCTGATCGGGCAAGGCGACGTCGAAGCGGGCCTCGAGATGTTCGTCGATTCCGTGAGCCTGCCCGGCGCGTGGAAGAAAAGCACGTCGCGTTTCCGCACGATGGCGATCGACAACGCAAGCACGCTGCCGAAGCAGCTGCGCGACCCGCTGCCCGCGTATTCGCGCGATGCGGCTGCGGATGTCGCATGCCCCACGCTGCTGATCGACGGCCAGCGCAGCCCGAAGATGTTCCGCCACAACGTCGATACGCTGACGCAGTGGATCGGCAATGCGCAACGGCAGACCGTCGCCGGCGCATCGCACGGGATGAATGCCGCGGCGCCCGGCGCGTTCAATCGCTACGTTCACGAGTTCATCGCGGCGTAATCGTTCGGGCGGCGCGTTCGAACGGCGCGCCCGCTCTCTCTCCCGCCATGCGGCGCCGGTGCCGCGGTCCTGTAGATCTGCTTGCGCAGTTCGGCCGGCCGGCTGGCACGCGGCCCACCGGAGATACGCCGCCTACACCTGCGGCTCGACCTTCCGCGTGACCGCATCCGGCAGCCCGAACACGCTGTCGAACGCCCAGTTGTACGCGAACGTGAAGATCGGGAAGAACACGATCAGCACCGCGTCGTACAGGAACGCCTGCAGCAGCGACACGTCGAGCCGCCACGCGATCAGCGGGATCAGGAACGTCACGAGCGCGACCTGGAAGCCGACCGCATGCAGCACGCGGCGGCCGACCGTGCGCGTCGTCGCCGCGCTGCGCCGCTCCCACGCCTCGAACGCGAGGTTGTACAGGAAATTGACGGTGACGCCCGTCGTCGAGATCATCACCCCCAGCACGCCGCTTTTCGCGGCGTCCGCGCCGCTCAGCACGCCCAGCGTCGCGGACGCGATCAGGATGCCGAGCACCTCGAACATCACGACGTAGACTATGCGTCTCTTCCACCCTTGCATGACCATCCACCTTCGAATCTGACAAGGCGTCGAGACTAGCAGCGGCCCCGCGGTCCGCAAAAGTCAGGTCCTTTCAATTTTTCTGACAGGAGGCGGCGCATGCTGACCAGCGACCACATCGACATGCTGCTGACCGTCGTCGACCAGGGCTCGTTCTCGGCGGCCGCGCGCGCGCTCGGTCGCACGCCGTCGGCGATCAGCATGGCGATCGCGAACCTCGAGGCCGAACTCGACCTCGTGCTGTTCGACCGCGGCACGCGCGAGCCGACGCCGACCGCCGCGATGGCCGCGCTGCTGCCCGATGCGCGCTCGATCGCCGAGCGGCTGCACGCGCTGCGCGCGCATGCGCAGCATTTGTCGGAAGGCGTCGAAGATACGTTGCGGCTCGGGCTCGCGGCCGAGATCGACGGCGGCCCCGTCGCGCGGGCGCTCACCGCGGTCGCGGCGAAATATCCGGCGCTCGCGATCAGCATCGTCACCGCGCCACAGGACGTGACCGTCGACGCGCTGCATCGCGGCGCCATCGATCTCTGTGTCGCGTACGGCGGGCTCGATCTTCATCCGCAGGAACAGATCCACGCGCTGTGGACCGAGACGCTCGTCGCGGTCGCCGCGCCGAGCCATCCGGCGATCGCCGAATGCGCGCAACCCGGGGCGATCGAGCGGCTGTCGGGCTTCCGCCAGATCGTGATCGCCGATCCCGAGCGGCCGCTCACCGACATGCGGCCGCTGATCGGCAACCGCACTTGGAAGGTGACCGACATGGCCACCGCGATCGCGCTGGTGAAGGCCGGGCACGGCTGGGCGAACCTGCCGGCCTCCGTCATCGGGCGTCAGGTTGCCGACGGCGAACTTGCGCCGCTGACGTTCGCCAACATCCGCAACGGGCTGCCGCTGCCCGTGTACCTGCGCCGGCCGAAACACACGGGGCTCGGCAAGGCGGCGAGCGAACTGGTGCGCGCACTGCGGGCTGCCGGCGACGAGGTGTAACCGGTGCGGCGGGATACAGCCGCACCATCGGTCGGGGCCGGACGGGGCTGACCGTTAGTTGCGGTCACGGCGCCGCCGCGGCGCTCCGGATCGAATCGACGAGCGACGCGTTGTCGTACCGCCGCCCGGCAATGCCCCATCCGCCATCGACCGCATGCACGACGTTCACCCACACTTGCGCGGGCGTCAGCCGCCCGCCCGCTCGATGCAGCACGATCTCGGTCGCCCGTTCGACGAATTGCCGCTGCTTGTCGGGCGCCGCGAGCGCCACCGCCGGCAGCTTCAGCTCCACGAACGCGGCGGGCTCCGCACGACCCTGCACGAAAGTCCGGTGCCGCGGCAGCACGTTGAGCGTGCCGACCACGTTCGGCGCCAGGAACCCGTTCCCGGTCAATCCTTCGACATCCAGCAGCGCATCGGTCAACTCGGCAAACACCGGCCCTTCGTCGTCCGGCGTGAAAACCCCTTCGGATACTGTCAGCGTAATCGGCATCGCACGTTCTCCTGGTCAGGTCATCGGAATCGTGACGTGATATAAAGATCAGTCACTCTCTATACATTAGACACCGATCGCTCTCTATGCAAGCGATAAAGAGCGATCGCTCTGAAGCGAGCCTGTCATGCGTTATTCCGTCGAGCACAAGCACGAAACCCGCACGCGCATCCTCGAGGCCGCGAGCCGCCTGTTCCGCCAGGAGGGCTATGGCGGCTCCGGCATCGGTCCACTGACGAAGGCGGCCGGCGTCACCAACGGCGCGTTCTACGGGCATTTCAAATCGAAAGGCGAGGCGTTCCGCAGCGTCGTGCTCGACGGCCTCGACCAGCTCCGGCAAGGCGTCGCGACGTTCAAGGCCGAGCATGGCGCGCGCTGGCGCCGCCCGTTCGTGTCGTTCTACCTCGGTCCGCGGCGCACCTGCGCACTCGGCGAGAGCTGTGCGCTGCCGAGCCTGTCGCCCGAGGTGATGCGCGCCGACGACGACACGCGCGACGCGTATGAACAGGCGTTGCGGCAGATCGTCGACGAAGTGTCCTCCGGGCTCGGCGACACGCCCGACGACGACCGCGCGATCGCATTTCTCGCATTGCTGTCGGGCGGCGTCACGCTTGCGCGCGCGGTGCGCGATCCCGACCTGGCGCAACGCATCGCCGATGCGGTCGGGCAGTATGCGGTGGTGATTGCGGAATGCATGGAGGTGCAGCCGGAGAAGCGGCGGGAATAGTGGACTGCGGACAAAAAGGGGATTCGTGGAATTCCGTGGGTGTCGCTTGCCGACCCTAAGCGGTCGCTCGGCATTCTCCGAAACAGCCATTCGAACATGCGACGCAGACTTGCTACCATGGCACTTCCCCCATCCGCTAGATGCGGCGACCGGAATCCAGGAACGATAATTTGCATGGAGAAACTAAGGGACCACCGGCCACTAGGCGTCTTTTCCGATGGTGGAGGCTACTTTCGGTCGGAATATCAGATCGGCATGAGGTTGATCTGGGTGAGATGCCGTCATCGCCTCGATTGCTTGGAATGCATAGGTAAGGCCGACGAAATCTTGCCCGATATATGGGCCACTATGCCCCATACCATCGCCATCGCCGAGGACTATTCCAGGACAAAGATCCCCGACTTCTGGAGTATGCACGATATGTCTAAACGGGAAGGGACTCGCTTGGACGTGTGGGGTATAACCATTACGCCTGACCTTGGGGAGGCGTGGTTCGATATTTCTCGCAATTACAACTTCGATTATTCGTCACCGACTTTTTTCAAGGACGATTACTGGAACGAAGAACCTGTGTTGCTACCAGAATTACCTGATCCGTATCACGTGTACGTCGTCCGCAACAGGTTCGGGCAACTCAGCGTCGCTATCGATAGATAGTGAGCGATTCTCTTAACCGATATGACGGTCCGTAAGTGCGTACAACTCCGCGCTAGCGATAGCTCGGATTAACAACAATCTACGTCTACGCCCCTATGTCGACCGTCCGCTCCTGGCCGAGGCTGTCACTGGCCAAATCGGCCCAGACAGCCAAAGATGCTTATCAGCGCAACAACGGCGAGAAGCCCCCCGACCAATGCGTAGGCGGAGAGAAATTTGATGGGCGATTCGGCTTTGTATATGGTCGCTCCACCACGAGTACAGACTTCGTCTTCCGTCAAATAGCTCGACAGCGTTGCCACCAAGCCGGCTGCTGACGCAAACAACGTTCCGATCCATCCGAAGTGGATGGTATCGGTTAGATGTGCCACGCATGCTCCCCATGAGGCGATGGCTAGCGCGAGAAGAATCCACACGGTTGTCCGCATAAATGGGCCTGTTCAGTTGCCTAAAATATATGCAATTGTCGACGATCCGAGCAAAATCGTCGAATGTCTCTTTGTGGCCGAACCCGGAAGCTCGAAACCGACTACCGGTCGTGCGCTGACGCCTCGATCGCCGACTTCCGCGGTTGCCCCACGCCGGGCGTCGACTTGGCGCCGCCTCTACGTCGACCTGGCAGTGCGGTGCTCCCTGTAGATGCCTGCATCGCAGGACGGCCTCGCTGTTCGTGTATAAAGGAGGCACCTTGGACATGCGGAGGCCGGTGTGGCCGAAACCCCACCCTCGAATACAAAGCCGGCTGCGGAAGGCTTGCGCAAATCGGGTTGGCGTCGTGCCAGGCCATGGGCCATCGGCGGCGGCATCGGCCTTCTGCTCGCAAGCTTGCTGGCGGTCTTAAGCCCTTTGCGGGAAAAAGCGGATGAACGGGCGCTGACCGACCTGGGATTTTCCAGGGGCACCTGCAATGACAGCAATGGTTCAGGTATCACACCCGATTCAGGCTGCCTGGCTTTGCGGGCAAAACCGGAATTGACGACGGCGCAGGTCGCGGCCGCGATGCCACGTCTAAGAAAGCTCGGCCTGAGGCTCGAGCTGAATCTGGCAGACACCGAGGTCGACAGCATCGACTCGCTGAATGGACTGAATCGCCTGGAATCTCTCGACCTCACGGGCACCCCGGTCTGGAACATCGAGGCGCTGAAGGGAATGCATTCCCTTAAGAATCTTGTACTCCACCGCACCAAAGTCGAGAACATCGATGCGCTAAAAGGATTGACCGGCCTGCAATCGCTCAATCTCTGGGAGACCCGGATCTCCAATCTCGATGCGTTGAAGAACCTGACCGACCTGCGGCAACTCGACATTCGCGGCACGCAGGTTCGGGATCTCGACGCGCTCGGGAAATTGCCTCACCTGGAAACACTCAAACTGGGCGGTGCCAGGAACGTCCGCGACATCGAGCCACTCGGCCGGCTCACCACCCTTAAGACGCTCGACCTTAACGAGACCCAGGTCGAGAGCATCGATGCGTTGAAGAAGTTGCACGATCTGCAAGCACTCTATCTGGCAAACACGCCCGTCCGGAACATCGATTTGCTAAGGGAAATGCCCAAGCTGACCACGCTCGTGCTCGACGGCTCCAAAGTCGAGAACGTCGCTGCGACGCGGGGATTGGTTCAACTGGAAACACTCGTTCTTGCGCGCACGCAAGTCACGAACATCGATGCGCTGAAGAGCCTGACGGGCCTGAGAAGACTCAACCTCGCCGACACCAGGGTCGAAAACATCGATGCGCTGAGCGGCCTGACGGGGCTCCAGATGCTCAATCTCTTTCGCACCAGGGTTCGGAATATCGACGCGCTAAAGGGTCTGACCGGTCTGCAAGAGCTCTATCTCGCGAACACGCCGGTCCAGAACGTCGAAGTACTGAAAGGCCTGACCGGACTGCGAGAGCTCGTTCTCTATGGCACCATGGCCAGCAACGTCGATGAGCTCAAAGCGGCCTTGCCAAACACTCGAGTCGTCTGGTGAATGGCCCAATAAACGATAACGGTCCACGCAAGTGCAGTTCGAGCACTCGAGTGGCCGGTTGAATCCGCAGCCGAACGCCGACAGCCTGCCCCGCATTCCCCGCTAATCCTCGACGACCCGACAAAAAGCCCCGATCCGCGTCGCCACGAATCGGGGTTCTTCGGTACGCACCAGCCGCGGCGGCCCGTCACGAGCCGCTACGCGTATCGCCGCTCAACGCGCCGCAACATCCTCCTTGCGCGCCGCATCACCCACCGCCGCCGGCACATCACCCCATCCGCCGCCGAGCGCACGGATCAGGTTGACGGTCGACACGGCCTGCGCGCCGGTGAGCTGATTCGCCTGCAGTTGCGACTGCAGCACCGAGCGCTCGCTGTCGATCACGTCGAGATAGGCGACCTCACCTTCCTGATACTGCGTGCGCGACAACGTCGCCGCGCGCCGTGACGCATTGACGGCCGCATCCTGCGCGCGGATCTGGTCGTCGAGCAGGCGCAGGTCGGCGAGATTGTCCTCGACCTCGCGGAACGCGACGAGCACCTGCTGCCGGTAATTCGCGACCTGCTCGTCGTACTGCGCGCGCGCCTGCTGCACGCCGGCCGCGCGACGCCCGCCGTCGAACAGCGGCAGCGTCAGCGCGGTGCCCGCGAACGGCCCGAGCAGGAACGTGCGGCTCGACCACAGGAACAGGTTGCCGAGCGTCGACGCCTCATAGCCGAACGATCCCGTGATGTCGAGCTTCGGGAAGTACGCCGACTTCGCGAGGCCGATCCGCGCGTTCGCGGCCGCCATCGCGCGCTCGGCCGCCGATACGTCCGGACGGCGTTCGAGCAACGCGGACGGCAGGCCCGGCGGCACCTTCACCGCGACCGGGACGATCGGCGTTTCCTTGAACGCGAAATCCGCGGGGGCCTTGCCGAGCAGGATCGCGAGCGCATGCTCGGATGCCGCGCGCCGGCGCGCGACACCGACCGCATCGGCCTGCGCGCTGGCCAGCTCGTTCTTCGCGCGCGACACGTCGAGCTCGCTGATGTCGCCTTCGTTGAAGCGGCGCTGCACGAGCTTCAGTGCCTGCTCGCGCAACTCCACCGTGCGGCGGTACAGGTCCTGGTCGGAATCGAGCTGGCGCAGTTCGAAGTAGTTCTGTGCGACGTCCGCCTGCAGCGCGAGCTGCACCGAACGGAACAGCGCTTCGCTCTGCGCCTGGTCGGCACGCGACGCCTCGACGTTGCGGCCGACACGGCCGAACAGGTCGGCTTCGTACGACACCGTCCCCTGCGCGCGCCACAGTGTCGCGTTGGTCGGGCCCGTGCCCTGCGGCTGGAACTGCGACGCCGACGACAGCCCTTCGCGCGTCGGCCCGAACCCGGCGCCGACCTGCGGGAACCATTGCGAACGCGCCGAACGCGTCGCCGCGCGTGCTTCCTCGACCCGCGCCGCCGCGGCCTTCAGGTTCTGGTTCGCGGCGAGCGCCTGGGTCTCGAGCGAATCGAGCACCGGATCGCCGAACACCTTCCACCATTCGCCGCGATGTTCGCCGTCCGCCGGCTCGGCCGTCTTCCATGTTCCGGCCTGCTCGCCGGCGGCGAGCGTCGGCGCTTCCTTGAACGCGGCGGGCGCCGCTGCATCCGGGCGCTTGTAGTCGGGGCCCACCGCGCACGCGGCGAGCAGAGACACGAGCAGGCCGCTCGCCGCCGCGAGCCTCGCCACGCGCATCAAACCGGATTGAGTCTTCGAGTTATCCATTTTGTAGTCCTCAAGCATCGGGCGCAGGCACGCCGTAGCCGGCCGAGTCCTTGCCGGCGACGTGGATCTTGCCGCCTGCCAGCGTACGCAACACGACGTAGAACACCGGCGTCAGCATCAGCCCGAACAGCGTCACGCCGAGCATCCCGAAGAACACCGCGACACCCATCGCATGGCGCATTTCCGAACCGGCCCCCGTCGACGTGACGAGCGGCACGACACCCATGATGAACGCGATCGACGTCATCAGGATCGGGCGCAGCCGCAGCCGGCTCGCCTCGATCGCCGCCTCGAGCGGCGTCCTGCCGTCGTGTTCGAGCTCACGCGCGAATTCGACGATCAGGATCGCGTTCTTCGCCGACAGCCCCACCAGCACCATCAAGCCGATCTGCGTGAAGATGTTGTTGTCGCCCTGCGTGAGCCACACGCCCGTCAGCGCCGACAGAATGCTCATCGGCACGATCAGGATCACCGCGAGCGGCAGCGTCAGGCTTTCATACAGCGCGGCGAGCACGAGGAACACGAGCAGCACGCTGATCGGGAACACATACATCGCCGAATCGCCGGCAAGGATCTGCTGGTACGTGAGGTCGGTCCATTCGAACCGCACGCCGCGCGGCAGCGTCTCGTGCGCGATGCGCTCGATCGCGGCCTGCGCCTGGCCCGACGAGAAGCCCGGCGCCGGGCCGCCGTTGATGTCGGCCGCCGTGTAGCCGTTGTAGCGCACGACCATTTCGGGGCCGAACGTCGGCGTCACCGTGACGAGCGACGACAGCGGCACCATCTCGCCCTTGTCGTTACGCGTCTTCAACTGCAGGATGTCGTCCGCGCGCTGGCGGAACGGCGCATCGGCCTGCACGCGCACCTGGTACACGCGCCCGAAGCGGTTGAAGTCGTTCACGTACAGCGAGCCGAGATACACCTGCATCGTGTTGAACACGTCGGTCACCGGCACGCCGAGCTGCTTCGCCTTCACGCGATCGAGATCGACGTTGAGCTGCGGCACGTTGATCTGGTAGCTCGTGAACAACGGGCCGAGTTCCGGCGCCTGCTGCGCGCGCTTGATGAAGTCGTTGGACGCATCCGCGAGCCGCGCGTAGCCGACCGCGCCGCGATCCTCGATCTGCATCTTGAACCCGCCGAGCGTGCCGAGGCCGAGCACCGGCGGCGGCGGGAACACCGCGACGAACGAATCCTTGATCGCACCGTACTGCTGGTTCAACGCACCCGCGATCGCGCCCGCCGACAGCGCCTTGCCGTGCCGCTCCGAGAACGGCTTCAGCGTGACGAACACGATGCCCGCGCTCGAGCTGTTCGTGAAGCCGTTCACCGACAGCCCCGGGAACGCGACCGCGCTCTCGACGCCCGGCTGCTTCAGCGCGATCGAGCCCATGTCGCGGATCACCTTCTCGGTGCGGTCGAGCGACGCACCGTTCGGCAGCTGCGCGAACGCGATCAGGTATTCCTTGTCCTGCGCGGGCACGAAGCCGCCCGGCACGACCTTCGACACCAGCACGGTCGCGCCCACCAGCACGAGGTACACGCCGAGCATCAGCGTCTTGCGCGACAGCACGCCGCGCACGCCGCGGCCGTAGTTCTCCGCGCCGCGATGGAACACCTTGTTGAAGCGCCTGAAGAAACCGCCCAGCACGCGGTTCATCACGCGCGTGAGCCAGTCTTCCTTGTCGCCATGCCCTTTCAGCAGGATCGCGGACAGCGCCGGCGACAGCGTCAGCGAGTTGAACGCCGAGATCACCGTCGAGATCGCGATGGTCATCGCGAACTGCTTGTAGAACTGGCCGGTCAGGCCCGACATGAACGCGAGCGGCACGAACACGGCGACGAGCGTCAGCGCGATCGCGATGATCGGCCCGCTCACTTCCTGCATCGCCTTGTAGGTCGCCTGCCGCGCGTTCATCCCGCTTTCGATGTTGCGCTCGACGTTCTCGACCACCACGATCGCATCGTCAACCACGATCCCGATCGCGAGCACCATCCCGAACAGTGACAACGCATTGATCGAGTAGCCGAATGCGAGCAGCAGCGAGAACGTGCCGATGATCGACACCGGCACCGCGATCAGCGGAATCAGCGACGCGCGCCAGGTCTGCAGGAACACGATCACGACGATCACGACCAGCGCGATCGCTTCGAGCAGCGTGTGCACGACGGCCTTGATCGACGAACGCACGAACTGCGTCGGGTCGTAGACGATCTTGTAGTCGACGCCCGCCGGCATGTCCTGCTTCAGCTCGGCCATCGTCTTGCGCACTTCGTCCGAGATCTGCAGCGAGTTCGCGCCCGGCGACTGGTTGATCGCCATCGCGACGGCCGGCTTGTTGTCGAGCAGCGAGCGCAGCCCGTATTCAGATGCGTCGAGCTCGATGCGCGCGATGTCGCGCAGGTGCGTGACGCCGCCGTCCGGCGTGGTCTTCACGACGATGTCGCCGAACTCGTCTTCCGTCTGCAGGCGGCCGCGCGCGTTCACCGACAGCTGCAGCGGCGTGCCGGGCAGCGACGGCGACGCGCCGATCACGCCGGCCGCGACCTGCACGTTCTGCTCGCGGATCGCCTGCACGACGTCCTCGGCCGACAGCCCGCGCTGCGCGACCTTCTGCGGATCGAGCCACACGCGCATCGCGTAGTCGCCCGAACCCCACAGCTGCACCTGGCCGACGCCCTGGATCCGCGACAGGCGATCCTTCACGTTGATCAGCGCGTAGTTGCGCAGGTAGGTCATGTCGTAGCGGTTGTCCGGCGAGATCAGGTGGACCACCATCGTCAGCGTCGGCGAGCTCTTTACCGTCGTGATGCCGAGCCGCTGCACGTCTTCCGGCAGGCGCGGCAGCGCCTGGTTCACGCGGTTCTGCACCAGCTGCGTGGCCTTGTCCGGATCGGTACCCAGCTTGAACGTGACGGTGATCGTCATGTTGCCGTCGCTGTTCGCCTGCGACTGCATGTAGAGCATGTCCTCGACGCCGTTGATCTGCTCCTCGAGCGGCGATGCGACCGTCTCGGCGATCACTTTCGGGTTCGCGCCCGGATACTGCGCCTTCACGATCACGGAAGGCGGCACGACTTCCGGATATTCCGAGATCGGCAGCAGGAACATCGCGATCACCCCGCCGAGCAGGACGATCACCGATAGGACTCCTGCAAAGATCGGCCGGTCGATAAAGAATTTTGAAATGTTCATGTGTGGCTCTGTCTGGTTGAACGCGGATACGAAGCGGCGGCCCGCTTACGAATCCGCCTTCGCCGGGGCGGCCGGCTTCGCGTTGTCCGCCAGCGGCGCGGACGGCGCGTCACCGCCCGTCATCGGGACCATGTGCGGCTTCACCTGTTCGCCGGGGCGCACGCGCTGCGTGCCGTTCACGACCACGCGATCGCCTGCCGCGAGGCCGCTCACGATCACGCGCCGGTTGCCGTGCTGCAGCCCCTGCTGCACTTCGCGGTACGACACGCGGCCTTGCTGGTCGACGACGAACACGAACTTCTTGTCCTGGTCGGTGTTGATCGCCGCGTCGTCGACGAGCAATGCCTCGTGCGGCGCGCTGCCGCCCACCTTCACGCGTGCGTACAGGCCCGGGACGAGCGCACCGTCCGCGTTGTCGAAGCGTGCGCGCACCCGGATCGTGCCCGACGACGTGTCGAGCCGGTTGTCGACCGAGTCGATCTCGCCGCTGCGCGAGTAGCCGGTTTCGTTCGCGAGGCCGAGCTCGACCGGCACCTTGCGGCCGTTGCGCGCGCCGTTGATGTATTGCAGGTAGGTCTGTTCATCTGCGTCGAACGACGCGTAGATCGGCGACACCGACACCAGCGTGGTGAGCGGCGCGGCCGACGCACCGGCCGACACGACGTTGCCGAGCGTGATTTCCGCACGCGACACGCGGCCCGACACCGGCGCGGTGATTCGCGTATAGCCGAGGTTGATGCGCGCCGTTTCGAGCGCGGCTTCGGCGGCCTTCAGGTTCGCGGTCGCTTCGCGCGCGGCGTTCTGCTTCTCGTCGTAATCGCGCTTCGCGATCGCGTTGTCGCCGATCAGCCGCTGCGCGCGCTGCCAGTCGGTCTGCGCATAGCCGTTGCGCGCCTGCGCGGCCGCGAGCTGCGCGGCCGCGCGATCGGTTTCGGCCTGGTACGGGCGCGGGTCGATCACGAACAGCACGTCGCCCTTCTTCACGAGCGCGCCGTCCTTGAAGTTCACCGCGACGATCGTGCCGGACACCTGCGGGCGCACGTCGACTTTCTCGACCGCCTCGAGGCGGCCCGAATAACTCTGCCAGTCGGTGACGGTCTGCGGCACGACGGTCGCGACATCGACTTCGGGCAGCGGCGCGGCCGCCTTCTCGGGTGCGTTCGCGTTCACGCGCATCGCGCCGAACGTTCCGAGGCCGACGACGGCAAGCGTCACGATCGCCGCTGTCGTCGCGATTCGGGAACGGGAGGTGCGTAGGATGGCCATGTGGATCTCCAGGTAAACGTGGATTGGTTCTGGTTATTCGGAACGGTTGGGCTGGCGCGCCTGGAAGCGGCACTGGAAGAAGCGCACGGCTTCCTCGAAGGCGGCTTCGTGCGTCGCGAGCGCGGCGTGCGTGATGTCCGGATAGCGGATCACCTGCGTGAGCACGCCCGACGAGATCAGGCAGCCCGCATATTTCTCCGCCTCGACGTGCAGCACGTCGTTCTGCGCGGTGACGACGAGCGTCGGCGGCAGGCCCGCGAGGCGCACCGATTCGAGCGGAGCCGCATACGGGTGCATGCGTTGCGCGGCCTGCGGCAGATACGCGCGATAACAGGCCGCGCATTCGCGCGCGGTGATGTCGGATGCGAGGCGCTCGGCGTCGCCGATGCGCGTCATGCTCGGGTCGAGCATCGGCCCGAACAGCGCCTGCGCGACGATCGACACTTCGCCGCGATCGCGCGCGATGAACGCGAGGCAGTTCGCGAGCTGGCCACCCGCGTCGTGCCCCGCGACACCGATCTTCTTCGGGTTGCCGCCGAACGCGCGGGCGCGCGTCGCGGCCCACACGGCGGCGCGATACGCATCCTCCGGCGCGGCCGGAAAGGGAAAGGCCGGCGCGAGCGAATAGTCGACCGACACTACGAGCGCTGGTAAGCGTTCTGCTAAAAAGCGCGCGGCGAAATCGGCGTCTTCGAGCGAACCGCGGACGAAGCCGCCGCCGTGGAAATAAAGCACTACTGGCAACCCGGTCTTGTCCGCGCGCCGGTACAGGCGCAGCACGATGTCCTGCGCGTAGCCGGGAATTTCCACTTCGGCGACCGTCAGCGCCGCGCCCGCCGTGGCTTGCACGGGCAACGCGGCCTTCAGGAATTTGCTGAATTCAGAAGCGTCCATGACGATGCAGCATCCATTTCGAGATGGAACGAATTCTGGGTCCGGCAGACATTGGGATAAATGCCTATAATCCGGCAACACAATTCAACGCCCCCGAACAATCCGAGGCTGCGTTTACCCACGAGGTAGCGCAGCCTTCTTGTTCCGGCGGCAAATTAGATTGCGGAGGTTGTGATGGACCGGCTTCAGGCCATGCAGGTGTTTACTCGCGTCGTCGATACGAGCAGCTTCACCAAGGCAGCGGAAACGCTCAGCTTGCCGCGGGCGTCCGTCACGACGATCATCCAGAATCTCGAGGCTTTCCTCGGTGTACGGCTGATGCACCGGACCACGCGCCGGCTGTCGCTCACGCCGGACGGCGCCGCGTACTACGAACGATGCGTGCGGATCCTCGCGGACGTCGAGGAAACCGAGGCGAGCTTCCAGGCGAACAACCGGAAGCCGCACGGAAAGTTGCGTATCGACATGCCGGGTTCGATCGGGCGGCTGCTCGTGATTCCGTCGCTGTGCGAATTTCATACGCGCTACCCGGACATCGACCTGCAGCTCGGCCTGTCCGACCGGCCGGTCGACCTGCTGCAGGAAGGGGTCGATTGCGTGATCCGCGTCGGCGCACTGCAGGACTCGTCGCTCGTCGCGCGGCGGGTCGGCCTGTTCGAATGCGTGACGGTCGCGTCGCCCGACTATCTCGAGCGCCACGGCGAGCCGAAGACGATCGACGACCTGAGCCAGCACAAGGCCGTCAACTACTTCTCGAGCCGCACCGGCCGCACGATCGACTGGACGTTCCTGACCGACGGCCAGGAAGTCGAGATGAAGATGGAGGGCATCCTGTCGGTGAACGACGCGGATGCTTACGTGACCTGCGGGATCGAAGGCTTCGGGCTGATCCAGCCGCCGCTCTTCATGGTGCTGCCGCATCTGCGCGAAGGCCGGCTCAAGGAAGTGCTGCCAGGCGTCAAGCCGCTGCCGATGCCGATCTCCGTCGTGTATCCGCACAGCCGCCATCTGTCGCCGAAAGTGCGCGTCTTCGTCGACTGGATCGCCGAGGTGTTCGATCGTTGCCCGCTGCTGAGCGGCAAGGGCAGCCTCGACGCGACGTGCAGCAAGCGTACGTTCGAGGAAGCCGAACGCGCGCCGGTGCTCGACACGCCGGTCATCAACGAATGGGTCGCATAAGGGGCGCATCAGGCCGCGCGACGCGCTGATACGCCCGGAAGCGACTGACGACGGCGCATCGCAGCATGCGCCGTCCCTCCATGATTCGCAGAAGACCATTGCGCCGATAGCACCAATCGAATTGCGCGGCGCACGCGGCGCCCCCGAAACGGCATGTGCGTTGTCCTGCTTGGCCCCGCGCTGCAAGGCGTCGAGCGAAATCCCTATCGAGGGTGCGGCTTCCGATTGTTCCATTGAGGCGACAATTCAATTCACCGCAACGCCATTTATCGACCGCGCTCGCGCTCTTAGAGTAGATCCTGTCGCGCAGCAGCATGCGCATCGAATCGACAGGAGTCCCATCATGAAACGCCGCGGTCTGCTCTCCACCCTTGCCCTCGCACTCGTCGTGTCCGCGCCGGCCTTCGCCGACACCGACACGGGCCACGCAGGCGATTACGGCAATACGTCGCTGTACGCACAAAGCAACGGCCCGCGCACGCGCGCCGAAGTCCGCGCGGAACTCGAACAGGCGCAGCGCGACGGGACCGTCGCGTACATCCGCAAGGCCACGTCATACGCGCAAGGGCTCGACCTCGTGCCGCGCCCGTATCGCTCGATGCCGGAAAGCAACCAGCTCGCCGGCGGGGGCCGGTAAACGCACAACGCCGCGCAGCGGGTTGCCCCGTGCGCGGCGTCATGAATCACATCAATCGGTTATTTGCAGGAGTTGCGCATCATGAACGATCAACTGCCCTCGCCGCTCGATCACTGGAACAGCGATACGCCGGTCTGGACGCCGTTCCGCCCGCAATCGCGCTGACGCACGGTCAACGGCGCGGCACCCCGTCGCGCCATTCGCCCCAGTGCGTCACGATGTCCTGAACCAGCGGATTGCCCGCGCGGTACAGGTTTTCGGTCGCCGGGGCGAAGCCGCCCTGGTCCGCGTAGTTCAGCAGGTTGTCGGCACTCGTCTGCCCCGCGTACGGCCGGTCGAAATCCGACCCGGTACGCAGCACCGCGACGCGCGACAGGTCGACCCGCTTCACGCTCGCCGCACGCTTGAGCGCTTCATACGTCGCGTTGTCTTCCTGTGCGGTCATGCAGTAGGTACCCTTGCCGTCGGTCAGGATCTTCGTCCACTGGCGCGCGCGCTCGCCGATCAGCGTGCCCGAGAACCACGTGTTGCCCGATGACGTATCGCACTGGATCACCGTCGGCGGCCGGTTCGCCGGCGCGTACGTGAACTTCGCGCGCGCGGCCTGCGCCTGCGCGCTGTCGGCCAGCACGACGTTGCGCGACAGCGCGACAGCGGCGTCGGTCAGCTGCGGGTTGAGCTGGAACACCTCGGTGCGATAGTCGAGCGGCGGCTTGTCGTTCGGGCTCTTCGTGTTGATGCCGAGAAAGCCGGTATTCCAGCCGGCCGGAATCTCGCGTGCATCGAGCTCCCACTGCAGGCTGAAATCGACGAGGTACTTCGACCACGCGGCCGAGCCGACGGTGCCTTGCGCGGGGTCGACGCCCGCGATGCCGGAGATCAGGAAATACGTGCGGCGCAGATCGAAGCGCTGCGAGAACGTGAGCGCCATGATCGTCGCCGACGCGTTCGCATAGCCCATGCCGGTCGTGACCACGCATACGTCCTGCTTGTTGCAATGAACGTTCGGGTAGTCGGGCGACAGGCCGGGCACGGCGATGTCGCGCCACGGGCCGAGCCGGTCGAGCCATGCCTGGCCCTCCGGACCGAACATCGTGATGATCATGACCTTGACCGGGCGGCCCTGTGCACCGGCGTCGGCAAACGACTGGTCCGCATTGTTGCCCTGCGCGATCGACGGCGCGGTCGCACAGGCTGCGAGCGAGAAGGCAGCGGCGGAAAGAATCGAGCGAGTCAGCATCGGCGTTCCTTGTTTCGATGATGTTGGGTGAGAACGGCTCTCGTAGACTGCGCGACGGAGTATAGAACGGGCGTGCCCGATGCGGAACCCGATTGCGATGCGCGATGGCGGGGCGAACACGCGCCGACGCAGCGCGACCGGTTCCGCGAGAACGTGAGGAATGCTATCGAGGCGAGTGTCGGCTACAACCGTGCGAGCCCCGCAACCCCGTACCCCAGCACGACAAGCGCCGCGACCACGTGGCTCGCCGCGAGCAGCCTCGGCGACTTCACGATCCGGCCGATCACGCTGCCGCCGAAGGCGAACACGAGCTGCCCCGCGAGGCTGCCGGCAAACACGCACGCGGCGCCGAGCAGCCAGTGCCGCTGCGCGCCGGCGGCGGCCGTTGCATAGCCGTAGAACAACAGGATCGTCAGCGGGTTCGCCAGCGTGACGAAGAACATCGACGCAAACGGGCGGCTGCCCGGCGGCCGCGCATCGCCGTCGAGCGTGCGGCGGCGATCCCGCAGCGCCTGCCACAGCATCCGCGTCCCCATCGCCAGCAGCACGAGCGCACCCACCAGACGAAACAGCGGCAGATGCGCCGCGAGCGTACTCGCGAGCATCGCGCCGAGCGTGAATGCGACGACCGCATAGCAGCCGTCGGCCGCCGCAACACCCACCGCCGCGCGCACGCCGCTCGCGGTGCCGGCGCGCATCCCGTAGTTCGCGATCATCAGTGCAACGGGCCCGACCGACAGCGCGATCATCAGCCCGAACAGGAAATCGTTCATCGGGAATCGACGTCTTCGATGGAAAACGCCGATTCTAGCGACCGCAAAAATGTCCGGGGAAAGTACGTCAGGCGACATCGACGCGCGCAGGCCCGTCCACCATCTCGCCGATCACGCCCGCGCGGTCGAAACCGTCGGCACGGAAGCACGCGAGCACGTCGTCGACGGCCTCGGGCGCGCACGCGACCAGCAGGCCGCCCGACGTCTGCGGATCGGTCAGCAGCGCCTGCGCGACCGGCGGCAGCGTGTCGGCCAGTCGAACGTCCGCGCCGTACGCGGCCCAGTTGCGGCCCGACGCACCGGTGAACACGCCGTCGGCCACGAACGCCTCGACGCCCGCGAGCCACGGCAGCGACGCGTAGTGCACACGCGCGGTGAGGTGAGCGCCACGTGCGAGCTCGAGCGTGTGGCCGAGCAGCCCAAAGCCCGTGACGTCGGTCAGCGCATGCACGCCCGGCAGCGCGGCGAGTTCGGCGCCCGGCCGGTTCAACTTGGTGGTTGTCGCCACCATCTGCGCGTAGCCGGCAGCGTCGAGCTGGTTCTTCTTCAGCGCGGCCGACAGCACGCCGACGCCGAGCGGCTTGCCGAGCACGAGCACGTCGCCCGCGCGCGCGGCCGCGTTGCGCTTCACGCGCGACGGATGCACGACGCCGATCGCCGCGAGCCCGTAGATCGGCTCGACCGAATCGATCGAGTGGCCGCCCGCCACCGGAATGCCGGCATCCGCGCACACCGATTCGCCACCGCGCAGCACGGCCGCGATCGTCTCGTGCGGCAGCACGTTGATCGGCATCCCGACCAGCGCGAGCGCGAGGATCGGCTTGCCGCCCATCGCGTAGACGTCGGACAGCGCGTTGGTCGCGGCGATGCGGCCGAAGTCGAACGGATCGTCGACGATCGGCATGAAGAAGTCGGTGGTCGCGACGATCGCCTGCTCGTCGTTGAGGCGGTAGACGGCCGCGTCGTCGGACGTCTCGGTACCGACCAGCAGATCCGGGAACAGCGCGGGCGGCGTCGCGCGCTTCAGCAGCTCGGACAGCACGCCCGGCGCAATCTTGCAGCCGCAGCCGCCGCCGTGCGACAGGCTCGTGAGGCGCGGAACGGCAGGCTGGGCTTGGGTGGCTTCGGTCATCGTCGGCATCCGGTGAATAACAACACGCCATTATCGACAATTCCACGCCGGCGTGCCCGCCGCCCACATAATGACGGCGCCGTCCGCATCCGCCCTCCCCCTCGACCGCCTGACCGTCTGCCATGGATCACCTCTTCATCGGCCTCGTGCTGTGCTCCGCGTTGCTGCACGCCATCTGGAATGCCTTCCTCCACGTCAGCGAAGACCGCCTCGTACAGCTCGGCACGATGTCGTTGCCCTATTTCGCGTTCGGCGTCGCCGGCGCGTGGCTGCTGCCGGCGCCCGAGCGCGCCGCGTGGCCGTACATCGCCGCGTCGGCCGCGCTCGAGGTCGCGTACTGCTTCACGCTGGCGCGCGCCTACCGCAGCGGCGAGTTCGGGCAGATCTATCCGATCGCGCGCGGGATCTCGCCGCTGCTCGTGTCGGCGCTCGCGCTCGCCTTCCTCCACGAGCAGCCGACCCCGTTCGGCTTCGCGGGCATCGCGCTCGTGTCGTTCGGCATCATGTCGCTCGCGCTGCGGCGCGGCTTCCGGTTCTCCGGCGAAGGCGTGCCGTTCGCGCTGCTCACGGGCGTGTTCATCGCCGCGTATTCGATCTGCGACGGCATCGGCTCGCGCGTGTCCGGCAGCGCGCTCGGCTACATCGCGTGGGTGTACGTGCTGTGGAGCGTGCCGCAGTTCGTGCTGGTCTGCGCGCTGCGTGGCGGCCCGCGCAGCGTGTTCGGGTCGCGCGACGCGGTGCGGCAGGGCGTCGTGGCCGGCACGATCTCCCTCGCCGCTTACGGGATCGTGATCCTCGCGTACCGGATCCTGCCGGTCGGGACGGTGTCGGCGCTGCGTGAAACGAGTTCGATCTTCGCGGTCGCGATCGGCTGGCTCGTGATGCGCGAGCGGCCCGGCGCGCAGCGGCTCGCCGCGTGCGCGCTGGTGGTCGCGGGCGCGGCACTGATCCGCCTGTAACCGGACGCGCGCGCCGCCCGCCGCATCAGAACCGGTGGCGGATGCCCGTCACCGCGACGATCTGCGTGCGCGTGCTCGACGGATTCGAGATCCCTTCGATCGCCGCCACCGTGTTCGATGAAGCGCGCTGGTAGAACGCATTCACGTAGATGTCGGCGCGCTTCGACAGGAAATACTGCGCGCCGACGCTCGTCTGCAGGTAATGCGAACTCGGCTTCGGCCCCTGCGACGCGAGCACCTGCGTATAGGTTTCGCCGAGCGAGAACTGCAGCGCGGGCGTCATCAGGTAGCGCACGCTGCCCTCGAAGTTGTTGAAGCGCATCGCGCCGCCCGTCTGCAGGTTGAACAGCGAGCTCGTGTACAGCAGCCCGAACGTCGCGGCGCCCCATGCATACGCGCCGCCCGCGCCCCAGATCTGCTGGCGCGTCACGCCCTTGATGAACGTGTAGTAGTTGTCGGACGCCGCCGCGCCGGTCGTGTCGAGTGCCGGATGATCGACGCGCACGTACGCTGCGCCCAGTTGCAGCGGCCCGTTCTCGTAGCTCGCGCCGAGGCTCCACACGCGGTTTTCCGCGAACGACGTGGAATTCGAGAAGCCATACAGGCCGACGGCGCGCAGCCCGTACCACGTGGGCGTCTGGTACTGCACCGAGTTGTTGGTGCGGAACGTGTTGTTCAGGTCGTCGGTGTCGAACGGATGCAGCGCGTACTGCGTGAGCGCGGTGGTCGCGCCGATCTGCAGCGGCTCCAGCACCTCCTGCGCCGCGTTGTACTGGCGGCCCATCGTCAGCGTGCCCCAGCGGTCGTTTTCCAACCCCACGTATGCGCGGCGCCCGAACAGCCGTCCGCCCTGGCTCGCGGCGCCGCTCTCGATGTTGAAGCCGTTCTCGAGCCGGAACACCGCGCGCGTGCCGCCACCGAGTTCCTCCTTGCCGAGCAGCCCGAATCGCGTGCCCTGCTCGTTGCCGCCGGTCGCCTGCCACGCAGCGTGGCCGTTCTGGTTGTTCGTGTACGTGATCCCTGAATCGACCACGCCATACAGCGTCACGCTCGATTGCGCGCACGCGTGCGACGCGCCCGCGCCGATCGCGACTCCCATCAGCGCCGCCGCCATTTCCGTCCGTTTCATATCTCTGACCCCTTTGTCGGTTGTATATGGGGAGCGATTTATTTCGCCCCAAACGTGTTTTATTGAATAAAACATCGTCTTATTAATTTTTGATTTCGGATGTTTTTGGCGTCAATATGGACAAAAGATCACACGAATACTCGCGCCAAAGCCCGTTCCGACGACGTTTCAATGAATGAAACAAACCCAATACAGACAAGGGAAAGCGCCGGATTCAGCGATTCAATCGCGAAGCCGAAAAAAGCGCTTGACCGTGATTTTCAGTCGTTGTGAAATATTGATACGATGTTTTAATGATTAAAACGAGCGACCGAAAATAAATCGAGAAACTAGGTAAAGAACCTGATCCCCATGCCGACGTTTAATTGCAACACCGGCGCCGTCGGCGAACCGTCCGCGTACTTCGTTGCGCAGCCGTCGGCCGGCGCGCTGCCGATCGTCGTCGACTCGCCGCACAGCGGCATCGCGTATCCGCCGGACTTCGCCACCGTCGCGCCCGACGACGCGATCCGCACGACGTGGGACGCGTACATCGACGAACTGTGGGCCGGCGCCCCCGCGCGCGGCGGCACGCTGCTCGCCGCGGCGTTTCCACGCGCGTACATCGATCCGAACCGCGCGGAAACCGACATCGACGAAACGCTGCTTGCCGAGCCGTGGCCCGAGCCGCTTGCACCGCAGCCGTATACGCAGCGCGGGATGGGGCTGATCCGGCGCGACGCGCTGCCCGGCGTGCCGCTGTACGACCGCAAGCTGCCGCTCGACGCGGTGCGCCGGCGCATCGACGCGTACTACCTGCCGTACCGCCGCGCGTTGGCCGACGCGGCCGAGCCGCTGCATGCCGCGCACGGCACGCTGTGGCACATCGACTGCCACTCGATGAAGTCGCGCGGCAACGCGATGAACGTCGACGCGGGTGCGTTGCGGCCGGACGTCGTCGTCAGCGACCGGCGCGGCACGACCGCGGATCCGGCCTTCACCGCGTGGACCGCGCAGTGGTTCGCCGGCGCCGGCTATCGCGTGCAGGTCAACGATCCGTACCAGGGCGGCGACCTGTTGACCGCGCTCGCCGATCCCGCACGGCAACGCCACAGCATTCAGATCGAATTCAACCGCGCGCTGTACATGGACGAGGCCGCGTTCGCGAAACACGCGGGCTTCGCCGTGCTGAAGCGCACGGTCGACGCGTATCTCGACGCGCTCGCCGGCTACGTGCGCACGCAGCTCGCCCCATCCGGAGACCCTCGATGACGTACATCGTCGACGCCGTCGACAGCGCGCTGAAGCTGCTGACCTACGTGGCCGAGCACCCGAACCTCGGCGTGACCGAACTGGCGTCGCAACTCGGCATCAACAAGTCGCGCACGTACCGGATGCTGTGCACGCTCGAACTGCACCGCTTCGTCGTGCAGGACCCACGCACGTCCACCTATGCGCTCGGCCCGCAGGCGTTCGTGATCGGTGTGGCCGCTTCGCAGCAGAACGCGCTCGTGCGCGCCGCGCACCGGCACATGCTCGCGCTCAACCAGGCGATCAACGAGACCGTCGTGCTGCGCGTGCGCGAAGGGCTCGAATCGGTGTGCGTCGCGCGTTGCGAAACCACGCACGCGGTGCGCACCGTCGGCGCGGTCGGCAACCGCCGGCCGATCCATTTCGGCGCATCGGGCAAGGTGCTGCTCGCGTTCGCGCCGGATGCCGTGCGCGACGAGTTTTTCGTGCAGATGCGCAAGCGCGGGCAGGCGGCCGATCAGCCGAAGTTCGCCGACGAGCTCGATGCGGTCGCGCGCAAGGGCTACGCGGTGAGCAGTGGCGAGGTAACGCCCGGCGCGGTCGGGATCGCGGTGCCGGTGCGCGACCTGACGGGCGCGACGGTCGCCTCGGTGAGCGTGACGGGGCCGGAAGTGCGCGTAAGCCATGCCGACATTCCCGACTATCTCGAACGCCTGCAGGCATGCAGCCTCGCCATTTCCGCCGAACTCGGCTACGTCCCGGCGCGCGACGCGCTGCAACCGGCCTGACGGCCCCGTCACCCGCGAGGAACCGATGCCCGCTTCCATTCCGAATCCGTCCAGCGCGCGCGCTGCCGAATCCCCCGTCGACGGCCCGGCCGCACACGCGCCGAACGACGACGCGCGGTCCGCCGTCGAGCCCGCCAACCGCGAGCCGCATCCGCACGGCAAGATGCTGCACCCGGTCGTGATGATGCTGTGGGTGCTCGCCGCCGCGATCGCGCTCACGTGGCTCGTCGACTCGGGCCAGTTCGCGCGCAACGGCCGACTCGTCGTGCCCGGCACCTATCACGTGGTACCGAAGGCGACCGCGCTCACGACGCTCGTCGCGCCGGCCGTCAGCAGGAGCACGCCCGACAAAGCGACGCCCGCGAGCCTCGTCTCCGCGTTCGTCGCGGTGCCGCAAGGGCTGCTGAAGAACGCGCCGCTGATCGTGATGGTGATGTTCGTCGGCGGGATGTTCGGCGTGATGCGCCGCACGGGTGTCGTCGATGCGGGCATCGACCGGCTGCTGCAACTCACCGGCAACAACGCATACCTGCTGACGCCGCTGCTGATGATCCTGATCGGGCTCGGCAGCACGCTGCTCGGCTTCATCTCCGAGTATCTCGTGATCATTCCGATGGTGGTCGTGATCGCCCGGCGCCTCGGCCTGTCCGACCTGTTCGCGGTCGCGCTCGTCGCGCTCGCCGCGAAGATCGGCTATATCGCGTCGGTCACGAACCCGCTCGCGCTAGCGGTCGCGCAGCCGCTCGTCGGCGTGCCGCTGTTCAGCGGCGTCGCGCTGCGCGCGGCCGTATTCGTCGCATTCCTGACGATCGGCATCCTGTACCTGCTGCGCTACGTGCGCAACACCGGCTATCGGGCCGGGCAGACCACGGCGGGCGCGCATGCGCCCGCGAAGCTGCCGCCGCGCCACAAGGCAACGCTGCTCGTGTTCGCCGCGGCGGTCGCGATGCTGATCTACGGCACGCGCGAACTGAAGTGGGGCAACGTCGAACTGGCGGCGTTCTACGCGTTCGTCAGCCTCGTCACCGCGGCGATCGGCGGGCTCGATTCGCGCAGCGCGGCCGACGCGTTCGTCGACGGGATGAAGAACATGATGCTCGCGGCGCTGCTGATGGGGCTCGCCGCTTCCGTCGAGCTGCTGCTGCAGAACAGCCTCGTGCTCGACACGCTGATCAACTTCTTCACGCGGCTCGCGGACGGGCAATCGCCGGTGTGGGTCGCGAACGGCCTGATGGGCGTGCAGATGGTGCTCGACGTGTTCATTCCGTCGGTGTCGGGCAAGGCCGCGGTCAGCATGCCGATCATCGGGCCGATCGCCCAGCTCTCCGGTGTGAGCGGCCAGACGTCGGTGCTCGCGTTCGTGCTCGGCGGCGGGCTGACGAACCTCGTCACGCCGACGTCCGGCATGCTGCTCGCGTATCTGGCAACGGCGCGCGTCGATTTCGGCGCGTGGATCCGCTTCGTGTTGCCGCTGTTCCTGACGCTGCTCGCGCTGTCGTGCGTGGTGCTGACGTTCGCGGTGTGGATCGGGTATTGACCGGGGCTGCGCCGCTCGCCGCCGTCACGCGCGCGGCCGCCTGACGAAACGAGCGGGTCACGCGCGGGAATTCTCTCCGCCATGCGGAGAGATTCATTCGGGGCAACACGACAATCACGCGGCCGCGACCGCCGTCCGCCCGAATGCCCGCTCGTCGATCGCCTCGGCGAGCGTCGCGAACGCCGTCGCGATCTCGTCCTCCGGCACGCACGCATAACCGAGCAGCAGCCCCGACGCCGCGCGTTCGCGATCCGCGTAATAACCCGACAGCGGTCGCACGACGATATTGCGTTCGAGCGCGGCCTGCGCGACCGCACGATCGTCGACGCCGTCCGGCAACTGCGTGACCAGATGCAGCCCGGCATCGCTGCCGAGCGCGTGCAGCGTGTCGCCATAGCGCTGCGCGACCGCGTCGAGCAGCACCTCGCGGCGCTGTCCGTACAGCGTGCGCATCTTGCGGATATGCGACACGAAGTGCCCTTCCGCGATGAATTCGGCCAGCACCGCCTGCTGCAGCAACTGACCTTCGCGGTACAACTCCGCGCTCGCGGTCGCGAAACTTTCCGCGAGCGGCTCGGGCGCGACCAGGTAGCCGACCCGCAGCCCCGGGAACAGCGTCTTGCCGAAACTGCCGACATAGATCACCTGACCGGCCGTGTCGAGCCCCTGCAGCGACGCAAGCGGGCGGCTGCCGTAGCGGAATTCGCTGTCGTAGTCGTCCTCGATGATCCAGCAACCGTGCTGGCGTGCGTATTCGAGCAGCATCCGCCGCCGCGCGAGGCTCATCACCATCCCCAGCGGATACTGGTGCGACGGCGTGACGAGCATCAGCTTCGGCGGTTCGGCGAGATCGGCGGCCGACGGCGCGATGCCTTCGTCGTCGACCGGGATCGGCCGCGTCGTCAGCCCCGACACGTTCAGCACGCTGCGCACGCCCCAGTAGCACGGGTCCTCGGTCCAGATCGCGTCGCCCGGGTCGGTCAGCAGCCGTACCGCGAGGTCGATCGACTGGTGGATGCCGGTCGTGATCACGATCTGCTCGGGCGTGCAGCGCACCGAGCGCGACGTGCGCAGGTAGTCGGCCAGCGCCTCGCGCAGCAGCGCGAGCCCGCCGCCGGGTGCGTAGGTCAGCAGGTCGGGGCGCAGCCGCCGCCAGTATTTGTTGTGCAGCCGTGTCCACACGCGCGCGGGAAATCGCGACACATCGGGCACGCCCGGCATGAACGCGCCGCCCTGCCGTTTCGACACACCGGCCCCTTCGACGAGCCGCGTACCGCGCGCCGACAGCCGCCGCGCGGACGGCTGCACGAGCGCCGGGTGGGCGGCGGCCGCGTCGGGCGGCGCGCCGACGATCTCGTCCGGCGCGCTGTCGGCCACGAACGTGCCGCGGCCGGTCGCCGAATTCACATAACCTTCGAGCGCAAGCTGTTCGTAAACCTGCGTGACCGTGTTGCGCGCGATCCCGAGCTCGGCCGCGAGGAGCCGCGACGACGGCACGCGCGTGCCGGCCGGCAGTTCGCGCGACAGGATCGCCTGTTGCAGCAGGCGGTGAAGCTGCCGGTAAATCGGCTGTTCGCCGCCGCGCACGAGACGCTGCGCCAGCCAGTCCGACAACACGCTCGCGCGCATGATTGGCTCCTGAATATTTATTGAAATGGCTCTGATTGCCAGAGCCAAATGTGATTATAGTCGCCTCCATGGGCTGTCGAAGCGCCCGATTTTCACCTCACCGGAAAGAACATCAAGGAGATGACCGTGAAGAATGCCGACCTGCAGGCCCGCAAGAACGCCGCCACCCCGCGCGGCGTCGGCGTGATGTGCGATTTCTACGCAGCCCGCGCCGAGAACGCGGAGCTGTGGGACGTCGAAGGCCGCCGCTTCATCGATTTCGCCGCCGGCATCGCGGTGCTGAACACCGGCCACCGCCACCCGAAGATCGTCAAGGCGATCGCGGATCAGCTGAACAACTTCACGCACACCGCTTACCAGATCGTCCCGTACGCGTCGTACGTCGAGCTGGCCGAGAAGATCAACGCACGCGCGCCGGGCGATTTCCCGAAGAAGACCGCGTTCTTCACGACCGGCGCGGAAGCCGTCGAGAACGCGATCAAGATCGCACGCGCGGCCACCGGCCGGCCGGGCGTCATCGCCTTCTCGGGCGGTTTCCACGGCCGCACGATGATGGGCATGGCGCTGACCGGCAAGGTCGCCCCGTACAAGCTGAACTTCGGCCCGTTCCCGGGCGACGTGTTCCACGCGCCGTACCCGAACGCCGTGCACGGCGTGACGACGGCCGACTCGATCAAGGCGATCGAGATGCTGTTCAAGGCCGACATCGATCCGAAGCGCGTTGCCGCGATCATCTTCGAACCGGTCCAGGGCGAAGGCGGCTTCAACCCGGCGCCGGCCGAATTCGTGCGTGCGCTGCGCAAGATCTGTAACGAACACGGCATCCTGCTGATCGCCGACGAAGTGCAGACGGGCTTCGCGCGTACCGGCAAGCTGTTCGCGATGCAGCACTACGACGTGCTGGCCGACCTGATCACGATGGCGAAGAGCCTCGCGGGCGGCATGCCGCTGTCGGGCGTCGTCGGCCGTGCCGACCTGATGGACGCGGCCGCGCCCGGCGGCCTCGGCGGCACGTATGCGGGCAACCCGCTGGCCGTCGCATCGGCGCATGCAGTGCTCGAGATCATCGACGAAGAGAAGCTGTGCGAGCGTGCAACGCAACTCGGCGACGTGCTGAAGGCGAAGCTGAACGCGCTGCAGGCCGACGTGCCGCAGATCGCCGACGTGCGCGGCCCGGGCGCGATGATCGCGGTCGAGTTCCTGAAGCCGGGTTCGGGCGAGCCGGATGCCGAGTTCACGAAGCGCGTGCAGACGCGTGCGCTCGAGCGCGGCCTGCTGCTGCTCGTGTGCGGCGTGTACTCGAACGTCGTGCGCTTCCTGTTCCCGCTGACGATCCCGCAGGCCGTGTTCGACGAAGCGCTCGTGATCCTCGAGGAAGTGCTGAAGGAAACGGTCGGCGTGCCGGCCTGAGTTCCTGCCTTCCGAATGCGCCGCCGCCGTCGTCACGACGGCGGCGGCCTTTTTATCCGTCATCTTCAAAGCAGGCGATTCATATGAGCACTGTTCAGGAAACCCTGGCACTGAAAGATCCGTCGCTGTTCCGCCAGCAGGCGTACGTCAACGGCGAATGGCAAGGCGCGACGAACGGCGAGACGTTCGAAGTCCGCAACCCGGCGACGGGCGGCCTGCTCGGCACCGTGCCGGCGATGGGCGCGGCCGAGACGCGTCACGCGATCGAAGCCGCGAACGCCGCATGGCCGGCGTGGCGCAAGAAGACCGCGAAGGAACGCGCGGTCGTCCTGCGCAAGTGGCACGACCTGATGATGGAAAACGCCGACGACCTCGCGCTGATCCTCACGACCGAGCAGGGCAAGTCGCTGGCTGAAGCGAAGGGCGAGATCGGCTATGCCGCCTCGTTCCTCGAATGGTTCGCGGAGGAAGGCAAGCGCGTGTACGGCGACACGATCCCGACGCCGGCGAGCGACAAGCGCATCGTCGTGACGAAGGAAGCGATCGGCGTATGCGCGGCGATCACGCCGTGGAACTTCCCGGCGGCGATGATCACGCGCAAGGTCGGCCCCGCGCTCGCCGCAGGCTGTCCGATCGTCGTGAAGCCGGCCGAGGCGACGCCTTTCTCGGCACTCGCGATGGCCGTGCTGGCCGAGCGTGCGGGCGTGCCGGCCGGCGTGTTCAGCGTCGTCACGGGCGACCCGAAGGCGATCGGCGGCGAGCTGACGTCGAACCCGATCGTGCGCAAGCTGTCGTTCACCGGCTCGACGCCGGTCGGCCGCCTGCTGATGTCGCAATGCGCGGCGACGGTCAAGAAGGTGTCGCTGGAGCTGGGCGGCAACGCGCCGTTCATCGTGTTCGACGACGCCGATCTCGACGCGGCCGTGCAGGGCGCGATCGCGTCGAAGTACCGCAACAGCGGCCAGACCTGCGTGTGCACGAACCGCTTCTACGTGCATGAAGCCGTGTACGACCAGTTCGCGCAGAAGCTCGCGGCGGCCGTCGGCCAGTTGAAGGTGGGCCGCGGCACCGAGCCGGGCGTCACGCAAGGCCCGCTGATCAACGAAGCAGCGGTGCTGAAGGTCGAGGCGCACATCGAGGACGCGCTCGCGAAGGGCGCGACCGTCGTGACGGGCGGCAAGCGCCACGCGCTCGGCCACGGCTTCTTCGAGCCGACCGTGCTGACGGGCGTCACGCCGGCGATGAAGGTCGCGAAGGAAGAGACGTTCGGGCCGCTCGCGCCGCTGTTCAAGTTCGGCAGCGACGATGAAGTGATCCGTCTCGCGAACGACACCGAGTTCGGCCTCGCCGCCTACTTCTACAGCCGCGACATCGGCCGCGTGTGGAAGGTCGCCGAAGCGCTCGAATACGGGATGGTCGGCGTGAACACGGGCCTGATCTCGAACGAAGTCGCACCGTTCGGCGGCGTGAAGCAATCGGGCCTCGGCCGCGAAGGCTCGCACTACGGCATCGACGACTACGTCGTGATCAAGTACCTCTGCCTCGCCGTCTGACGGGTCAGGGCTTGGCACCGCTTCGGTGACAGGCCCTGACCGCCCGGCCGGAACCGGGCGGTCCGACGCGGGCCGGCATCCTCTCCTCCAGCCGCGCCCGCGTCACCTGAACGCGTTCACCGCATTCACGCGACGCGTTACCCGCTGCTTGAGATTTTGTCAGGCTTTCGCGCAATTTTCGGTCACGTCTCATTCCTTTGATCGTTGGAACCATTTAGGTTGATAGTCCTTACTCAACCTTGATCGCCAACGAATGAATCTCCCGCCTTTCGAATTCCCTTTGCGTCGGTCAACAATGGACCCCAGGCGCCCATCCGGCTCGCGCAATTCAATCACCTTCCCTTCTTCGAAATGACACGAACGACCGATCACGGAATGCGGCCGCCCGATGTACACTTCGCCGATATGAGCAATCACGAACAGTTCAATGTCGTCTACGACGGGCCAGCGCTGACCGAGCACCGCATGGATGTGCGCGACCTTGCCCCGGCGCTGGTCGCGATCGCTGATCTATTCTCGTTCGCCAACAAGGAACTCAATGGCGACAATACCGAGGTTCGGCTGGAGGTCAAAGGAAGCTTCAAAGCTGGTTCGTTTCATTCCGAGCTGATTTTCATCCAGTCGTTAGCCAACCAGATTCGCGACATCTTCGCTGGACCAAACGCCGCTGCCTTCAGCAATGCGCTTGCCATCCTTGGCGCACTTGGCATCGTCGGCAGCGGAGGACTGATCGGTCTCATTCGCAAATTGCGAGGCAACCGACCGCATCGAATCGAGCCGACGGGTTCGAACGTAAGAATCTGGGTGACGGAAAAGGAATCGCTCGAGGTCGAAGAAGCGGTATATCGCCTCTATCGAAGCAAAACGGTGCGGGTCAGTTTGCAGAAGACCCTGTCCCCATTGGAGCGGGACGGAATTACCAGCTTCGGTATTGTTCGAGGCACCAAGGTCGAACTCGCAATCGAGAACGATGAACTCGGCACATTCGCCATCTTCGAAGAAGCGGGCGAAGTCGTTTCGGACGTGGTGGGCCGAAAGGTACTCCTCCTCGAATCCGTTGTGTTCAAGGACGGCAATAAGTGGCGCGTACACGATGGAACATATCCGTTCTTCGCTGCCCTGGATGACGAGGAATTCCTTGCAAAGGTCAATGCCGGCGAACGATTCGGAAAAGGGGACGTGCTGGTGGTCGATCTTCGTCAAATTCAGATCATCGGCGATGACGGGCTCAAGAACGAATACCGCATCATCAAGGTGCACGAGCACCGGGCGCCGCTGCAATCATCCCTGCTTTGACAGGCGGCGCGCGGCCCGAGGCGTCATCGGGCCGCGAACGTCCGCCATGTCCCGGCCAATTTCCGCATCTGAGGACGCGCGCCGGACGACGACAGCGCCCGGCCAATCACCGGAACACGTTCACCGCCTCCACGAGCCGCGTCGCCTGCTGCTTCAGGCTCTCCGACGCCGCCGTGCTCTGCTCGACCAGTGCCGCGTTCTGCTGCGTGATGTTGTCCAGATGCACCACCGCCTGATCGACCTGCGCGACGCCCGTGCTCTGCTCGGCCGTCGACGAGCTGATCTCCGCGATCAGATCCGACACGCGCTTCACCTGCGTGACGATGTCCTCCATCGTCTTGCCCGCGCCGTCGACGATCCGCGCGCCCGATGAAATGCGCGCCACGCTGTTCTCGATCAGCGTCTTGATCTCCTTCGCCGCATTCGCGCTGCGCTGCGCGAGCGCCCGCACCTCGCCGGCAACCACCGCGAAGCCGCGCCCCTGATCGCCGGCGCGTGCCGCCTCCACCGCCGCGTTCAGCGCGAGGATGTTGGTCTGGAACGCGATGCCGTCGATCACGCCGATGATGTCCGAGATCTTCCGCGAGCTGGCCGTGATGTCGTTCATCGTATTGACGATCTCGGACATCGCGTGCCCGCCGCGTTCCGCCGCCTCGCTGGCCGAGACGGACAACTGGTTCGCCTGCAGCGCGGTCTCCGCGTTGCTGTCGACGGTCGCCGTCATCTCGGCCATCGATGCGGCCGTCTGCTGCACGCTCGACGCCGCCTGCTCGGTGCGCGCGCTCAGGTCGTTGTTGCCCTGCGCGATCTCGTTGCTCGCGCGCTGCACGTTGAGCACCTGCTCGCTGACGTCGTCGACGAGCCAGCGGAACATCAGCCCGAGCTGGTTGATCGTGCGCAGCGTCATGCCGATCTCGTCGACGCGGTTCATCCGCACGCCGCGCCGGCTTTCGCCGGTCGCGACGTTCAGCGCCTGGTCGCGCAACTGCTTCAGCGGACGCGCGATCTGCGCATCGAGCCACAGGCCGGCCGCCGCCGCGGCGCCGGCCGTCACCGCGGCGAACGCCGCGAGCCCGCCACCGGCGAGCCCGCACGCCCAGCCCGCGCCGACGACCGCCGGTGCAAGCGCGAGCAGCGTCGAATGAAGACGCCAGCGCACCGACATCGTCTGGAACAGCGACGTGAAACCGACCACGCCCTTGCGGACGATCAACCCCTTGTGAAAATGCCGGTTGCCGGCCCGCCCTTCGCGAAAGTCGCGATACAGCGCCTCGGCGGCCGCGATCTCGTCGCGCGGCGCCTTCGTGCGCACCGACATGTAGCCCTTCGTGCGGCCGTTGCGCATCACCGGTATCGCGTTCGCGCGCACCCAGTAATGATCGCCGTTCTTGCGGCGGTTCTTCACGAGCGCGGTCCACGGCTCGCCGCCCTTGAGCGTCGCCCACATGTCGGCGAACGCCTCCTTCGGCATGTCCGGGTGCCGCACGACGTTGTGCGGCTGGCCTTGTATCTCCTCGCGGGAATAGCCGCTGATATGAATGAACGTCGCATTCGCATAGGTGATGATGCTGTCTGCGTCGGTGGTCGACATCAGCGTCGCGTCGTCGGGAAAATCGAATTCGTGTTGGGTAACGGGCTGGTTGTTGCGCATCAAGCAGAGCTCCGAATGGCGGGTCTTGCGCCCGCTTCAGGATTGACGACTCGGATCATTCGCGCCCGGTTTCACCGCTCGCGAATGATCGTGCCTCTGCCATTTTCGACAAACCCCTCTAAAACATTACCCCCCGCGTGTAAAAAATATGTCAAAAAAGCTCGCGCAATGATTTAAATCAACAAGATCGTTTGCGACAAAGCAAATCCATGCCAGTCAAGTCGACGATGCCGGCTCGCGATGAATGGCACGAACGAATTGAATATCAATGCGATTATTCCAGTATTTGAAACAACAAATAAATTGCGATGAACCTGCGGATATTTCCCGGCATGAAGCGCGAGGAAGCGGCACGACGCCGCAATTCGGTTTCGGCGTTGCCCGCCCCAAAAGCAAAACCGCCCGGCTTCACGCGACAGGCGCGCGAACCGGGCGGTTGCCAACCGGAAAGGAAGGGATGGGTGCGGCCGCGCCGCACCCGCGGCGTCAGACGCGTTCGATCGCGATCGCGATGCCCTGGCCGACGCCGATGCACATCGTGCACAGCGCGAAGCGGCCGTTCGTGCGATGCAGCTGGTACATCGCGGTCGTCACGAGCCGCGCGCCCGATGCGCCGAGCGGATGGCCCAGTGCGATCGCGCCGCCGTTCGGGTTCACGCGCGGATCGTCGTCGGCGACGCCGAGCATGCGCAGCACCGCGAGACCTTGCGATGCGAATGCCTCGTTCAGCTCGATCACGTCGAACTGGTCGATCGTCATGCCGAGCCGCGCCAGCAGCTTCTGCGTGGCGGGCGCGGGCCCGATGCCCATCACGCGCGGCGCGACGCCGGCCGTCGCGATGCCCAGCACGCGGGCGCGCGGCGTCAGGCCGAAGCGCTTCGCGGTTTCCTCGTTCGCGAGCAGCAGCGCGGCGGCACCGTCGTTGACGCCCGACGCGTTGCCGGCCGTCACCGTGCCGTCCGGGCGCACGACGCCCTTCAGCTTCGCGAGCGTTTCGAGCGACGTCTCGCGCGGATGCTCGTCGCGCGACACGACCACCGGGTCGCCCTTCTTCTGCGGAATCGTGACCGCGACGATTTCCTCGGCGAGCGTGCCGTCCTGCTGCGCACGCGCGGCCTTCTGCTGGCTGCGCAGCGCGAACAGGTCCTGGTCGGCACGGCTGATGTTGTAGTCGACCGCGACGTTCTCGGCCGTCTCCGGCATCGAATCGACGCCGTACAGCTGTTTCATCAGCGGATTGACGAAGCGCCAGCCGATCGTCGTATCGTGGATGTCGGCCTGGCGCGCGAACGCGCTCGCGGCCTTGCCCATCACGAACGGCGCGCGCGTCATGCTCTCGACACCGCCCGCGATCATCAGCGCGGCCTCGCCGGACTTGATCGCACGGGCGGCCACGCCGACCGCATCCATCCCGGAGCCGCACAGGCGGTTGATCGTCGAACCCGGCACGCCCTGCGGCAGCCCCGCGAGCAGCGCCGACATGCGCGCGACGTTGCGGTTGTCCTCGCCGGCCTGGTTCGCGCAGCCGTAGATCACGTCGTCGATCGCCGTCCAGTCGACGTCGCGGTTGCGCTCCACGAGCGCCTTGAGCGGCACCGCGCCCAGATCGTCGGCGCGCACGCCGGACAGTGCACCGCCGTAACGCCCGATCGGCGTACGGATCGCATCACACAGAAAAGCTTCGGTCATCAGTGTCTCCGGGAGGAAATGATATGGGCGCGCCCCTTGCATTGCCCGCCGGGATGCGCTTAAATGTTCTATATACGAACATAAGATCGTGTATCGAACGTTCAACGCATCATAGGGAGTGCGGGGACGACCTGTCAAGCGCCCGGTCCGCCGTGCGGTTGGCGTGTCGGGCCCCATGCGCTATCTTCTCGGCTGCACGAAATTCCAGGCGCTCATGACAACCGAAGACACTCAGACGAAACCCGGCGACTCCTACGTCCAGTCGTTCGCGCGCGGCCTCGCGGTGATCCGCGCGTTCGACGCGGCCCGTCCGGAGCAGACGCTCACCGAGGTCGCGTCGGCCACCGGCCTCACGCGCGCGGGCGCGCGCCGGATCCTGCTCACGCTGCAGACGCTCGGCTACGTCGAGGCCGACGGCCGGCTGTTCCGGCTCACGCCGAAGATCCTCGAGCTCGGCTTCGCGTACCTCACGTCGATGCCGTTCTGGAATCTCGCCGATCCCGTGATGGAGCAACTGTCCGAGCAGATCCACGAAAGCTGCTCGGCGGCCGTGCTCGACCGCACCGAGATCGTCTACGTGCTGCGCGTGCCGACCCGCAAGATCATGACGATCAACCTGTCGATCGGCAGCCGGCTGCCCGCGTACTGCACGTCGATGGGCCGCGTGCTGCTGTCCGCACTCGACGACGCCGCGCTCGACGAAACGCTCGCGCAAAGCAGCATCCGCGCGCATACGCCGCGCACGATCACCGACCTCGGCGAACTGAAGGCGGCAATCGCACAGGTGCGCCAGCAGGGCTGGGCCGTGGTCGACCAGGAACTCGAAGTGGGCCTGATGTCGCTGTCGGCGCCGATTCGCAACCGGCGCGGGCAGATCATCGCGGCGATGAACATCAGCGGCAACGCGCAGCGGCACACCGCGAAGCAGATGGTGAAGGAGTTTCTCGAGCCGCTGCAGCAGGCCGCGCAGACGGTGTCGGAACTGGTGGCGCGGCGCGGGTGACGGGTCGGCAACCGGCAAATCGGACGCGCCGTTGCGCCGTCAGTCGCCCCGCTCCCCCGCCGTCTCCCGCAGCATCGCCACTGCCGCCAGCGACACCAGCACGCACACCGCGACGTAACCCGCCGGTGCGAGCTTGCTGCCGGTCGTCTTCACGAGCCAGGTCGCGATCAGCTGCGCGGTGCCGCCGAAGAGCGTCACCGCGAGCGCATACGCGATCGAGATGCCGGTCGCGCGCACGTGGCGCGGCAGCGACTCGCACATCAGCGCCATTTCCGACGCCGAGCCGAGCGAATAGAACAGCAGCATCAGCGCGGTCAGCGGCAGGATCACCGACAGCGTCGGGTGGTGGTTCATCAGCCAGAACGCCGGAAACAGCAATGCGACCAGTACGCCGCGGCCGACGAAGATCGGCAGGCGCCGGCTGCCGAGCCGGTCCGACAGCCAGCCGAACAGCGGGCACGTGACCAGCATCACGCAGCCCGATGCGACGCCGACGAACATCGACAGCTTCATCGGCAGGCCGAGCGTATGGATCGCGTAGGTCGGCATGTAGAACGTCAGGATGTAGGTCGACACCGTGCCGCCCATCACCGTGAGCATCAGCAGCAGCACCGTGCGCGCGTGCTTCGAGAACAGTTCGTGCAGCACGCCGCGTTCGATCCCGTGATGGGTGTCGCCGGGCGCATCGTCGGCGAGCCGGCGGCGCAGGTACATGCCGACCGGCGCAATCAGCACGCCGACGAAGAATGGCAGCCGCCAACCCCAGCTTTCGAGCGCATCCTTCGTCATCGTGTTCGACAGCAACGCCGCGAACCCTGAGCCCATCAGCGCGGCGCCGCCCTGCGTCGCAAGCTGCCAGCTCGCGCGGAACGCGCGACGCGATGTGCCGCCCTGTTCGAGCAGCGTCGACGTCGCCGCACCGAATTCGCCGCCCTGCGAGAAGCCCTGCATCAGCCGCGCGAACACGACCAGCAGCGGTGCGGCCACGCCGACCTGCGCATACGTCGGCGCGATCGCGATCAGGCCCGTGCCGAGCGCCATCAGCATGATCGTCAGGTTCAGCGCGGCCTTGCGCCCCTTGCGGTCCGCGTAGACGCCGAGCACGACGCTGCCGAGCGGCCGCGTGAAGAAGCCGGCGGCGAACGTCGCGACCGACAGCAACAGCGACGTGGTCGCCTCGCTCGACGGGAAGAACAGCTTGCCGATCAGCACCGCGAAGAAGCCGTACACGGTGAAATCGAAGAATTCCAGCCAGTTGCCGATCACGGCCGCCGCGATCGCGCCGCGCCGCGTGACCGCAGGGGAATCGGGCGGGGCGTCGGCCGCGATGGCGGCAGACGCGGCGGCGGGCAATGCGAGAGGATCTTTCTGCATCGTTCAGGTCTCCGATCGAATCGGCCGGAACCGCCGGCCGCGCGCTGCCGGTGTCAGCGGCCCAGAAAACGCTCCACGAGACGCGTCCAGAACGCGGCGCCGATCGGCAGGTTGCGATCGTTGAAGTCGTATTTCGGGTTGTGCACCATGCAGCCGTCCTCGCCTTCGCCGTTGCCGAGGCGCACGAACGAGCCCGGCCGCTGCTGCAGCATGAACGCGAAATCCTCGCTGCCCATCAGCAGGTCGGTCTGCTCGACCACGTGCGCGTCGCCGACGAGTTCACGCGCCACCTGCGCGGCGAAATCCGTTTCGGCATCCGTATTGACGACGACCGGATAACCTTCGATGTACTCGACGTTGGCCGTCGCGCCGTAGCTCGCGGCCTGCGATTCGGCCAGCTCGGTGATGCGGCGCCTGAGCAGCGCGCGGACTTCGGGGCTGAACGAGCGCACGCTGAGTTCGAGGCGCGCGCCGTTCGGGATCACGTTGTTCGCGGTGCCCGCGTGCATCGAGCCGACCGTGACGACCGCCGGCTGCGCGGGGTCGACGTTGCGCGCGACGATCGTCTGCAGCGCCATCACGATGCTCGCCGCGACGACCACCGGGTCGACCGTCAGGTGCGGCCGTGCCGCGTGTCCGCCGACGCCTTCGATCGTGACGATCGCCTTGTCGCCGGCCGACATGAACGGGCCGCGCCGCGTGAGGAACACGCCCGGCGCCGCGCCCGGATGGTTGTGCATGCCGAACACGGCGTCGCACGGGAAGCGTTCGAACAGGCCGTCGTCGATCATCTTCTTCGCGCCGCTGTCGACGCCGTGCTCTTCCGCCGGCTGGAAATACAGGTGCACGGTGCCGGAGAAGTTGCGTGTCTTCGCGAGATGCTGCGCGGCGCCGAGCAGCATCGTCGTGTGGCCATCGTGGCCGCAGGCGTGCATCTTGCCGTGCGTGCCGCTCGCGTAAGGCAGCCCCGTCGCCTCGACGATCGGCAGCGCATCCATGTCCGCGCGAATGCCGATGCTGCGCGTGCCGTCGCCCACCCGCAGCGTGCCGACCACGCCCGTCCTGCCGACCCCGCGCGTCACCTGCCAGCCCCACTGTTCGAGCTTCTCGGCGACGAGCCCGGCGGTTTCGATTTCCTCGTACGCGAGTTCGGGATGGTGGTGGATATGGTGACGGATCTCGCGCAACCCGCCGGCGGCGGGCATCAGATCCTCGATTTCGGTAAAGCGGGGGGCGGTCATGAACGGGCTCCGGCTCGTGTTCCTGTGTGGCGCCCGCGTCGATGGGGCGATGAAGGCGAGCCACTATATCGAGCCGATATCGGTTCAATAAGATGCGGAATTTTTCACCGCGATAAGGTTTTTTAATCAGGGTTATCCCGGGTGAGCCCCGCACGTGTAGCTTTCGATTAGTTCGAGACGAATTCAACCGGCTCGACGAAAGCGCCAGACGAGCGGAGATATGGGGTTGAAAGTTCGCACGCGAACTGTAGATAAACTACACATCCTCCTTGGCTGCGGGTTGATTTACCCTCCGTCGACAAGTAGTCAAACTACAATCCCGCCCCGCTTCCAGGTAGCAAATAATTGGAAATTCGCGGGAAAATCTGTTGATATACGCGTCAACTTGTACTTATACTACACACCAATTCTCGCCCAGCATTCAATGTTGAGAGACGAATGTACTAAAACTACAAACGAGGGCCGCCCAACTACTGTCGGGATCGGTGGATCGTTGCGCGCATGTCGCTTTTCCAACACGTCGTGAAAATGGAGTGATCATGTTTGTACGCAGTCTGTCGGACGTCGAGAAAACGGAGTACTTCGTCGAATGGGGAGCGGGAACGAGTCATCGTCTCCTGACCGAACGCGACGGCTTTGGTTACACGATCTGCCATACCGTGGTGCGAGCTGGCACCGAATCGCTGCTGCAATACCAAAACCACCTCGAAGCGTGCTATTGCATTGCCGGCTACGGTGAAGTGGAAGACGCAAACGGAAATGTGTATCCAATTCGCCCCGGCGATATGTATGCGCTTGACCAGCACGATCTGCACTATTTGAGAGGCGGCAAGGATACGGATCTCGTACTCGTCAGCGTGTTCAATCCGCCACTACGAGGCACCGAGCGGCATAAGCTCGACGGTGCGTCGGGATCGGCATACTGAACGCCAGCAGCAGGCGCTTTCCTGTAGGCCTTCCGTTCACCGTTGCGAGGACATCAGCGCGATGCGCGCCGACCAGCCGGCCTTTTTCGGTTCCCTTTTCCTGTCGCGGCTCGCGGACCAGATGCTGCTCTTCCTGGTCCCGCTCGTCGTTTTTCAGACCACGCAGAAAGCGACATGGTCGGGCATCGCCTTTTTCGTCGAGGCGCTGCCCCGATTTCTCGCTTTTCCGATCTGCGGCGCGCTGAGCGATCGCATGTCGCCCGTGCGGATCTTGCGCATCAGCCAGACGAGCCGGGCCCTCGCCTGCCTGATCGGCATCGCCAGCTATCTCACATGGAGCGGAATCGGATGGCTCATCTTGCTATCGGCGGTATGCGGCGCACTCACGAGTCAGGGACTAGTCGCTCGCGAAGTCCTGTTGCCGCAAATCTTTCCCGGTCAGCGTTTCGAACGAGTTTTGTCGCATACGCAACTGGCGGACCAACTCGGCATGGTGCTCGGGCCGATCGTCGCTGCGTGGTTGCTCGGATGGCGCAATTGGGAATGGGCGGTGGGCGTCGCAGCACTGCTGTTTACTGCAGCTGACGGACTAACGGTACTGTGGCAGCGCACTACAACAGCACGCATCCTGCCGCCTGTGCATACGGCCGGGCCGTTTTATATGCCGTTCAAGATAGCACTCACGCACGTCGCCACCCTACCGGGGCTTGCACGCCTCGTTCTCCTCGCGGCGGCAGAGAATCTCGTGATCGGCACGACGCTCTCGACATCGGCTGCAATGGTGACCGGCGAATTCGGGCAGTCCGACGGCTTCTATGCAGGACTGCAGGTTGCTGGCGCGATCGCGACCGTGACTATCCTGCTGCTGATCGCCCGCATCGAGGTATCGCGCGTGCGGCTCGGAATCTTCTCATTCTCGACAATCGCGATCGGCGGACTCTGCATGGGAATGGCCAACTCGATAGCGATATATGCAGTAGGGTTCCTGGCGGTGATCGGGTTCGACAAGATGTTCAATGTGTACATCCGCAGCGCGCGACAGGCGATCATTCCGCCACATGACTATGGAAAAACGACCGGCGTCATCGTCCTGCTGAATAACGCAACGCAGCCGCTCGCCGGATTGCTGGTGGGACTTTTTTCCGGTCATGGGCGCGTCGCCCTCGTCGTGTCAGCAGTTTCCGCCGCCATGGCAGTTCTCGGAGCGATAGTCGCCTGTGCCAGTGCAGCCCGAGCGCGCTCAACAGCCCGTTCGATCGAGTAAGTCGCCTGCCACAACGTGATTCAACGCGTTGAAGTTGTCCCATTAATTCAGGATCGCTTATGAAGATAGTCGACACGTCGTTACTGAAACAGTGGTACAGCAAAGAATACGGTGCAGGCCGGGAAAAACCCGTATTCGGCTCATTACGCCGCGAAATGGCTGCGTTCCTTGATGCAATTCCCGCTGACGCCGAAAGTGCCCTTGAACTGGGGTGCGGCGACGGTCGCAATCTTGCGGCACTGGCCGGCAAAGGACTGCGCCTCACGGGAGTCGACATGGTAGACAGTCTCGCCGTCACGAGAAGGTCGATTAGCGCATTGTCGGACATGACCTTCGTGCAGACGGACATCCTCGACTACGAGCCCGAACGTGAAGCGTTCGATGTTGTTGTCTGTTCCGAGGTCTTGCACTTCTTCACGAAGAACGAGCTTGCTCAGGTCATGCCGAAGATCCTCGATGCCGTGAAGCCGGGCGGCTTGTTGTTTGTCGATCTTCTGTCCGATTTGACACGCCACTTCGCCGCTACGGGCGAACCTTTCGTTTGGGACAAGGAAGCCGGAATTTCCGTTCCGGAGGCAGAGACCCTCTTCAAGCGATGGCTTACGGACTTCGATGTTTCGTGGACGCGCCATTTCTTCGACCAGCAAACTTGGCCGCTGACCGACGCCATCGACATGCCAATACCCCCGTATGTATGGCAAGGCACCTACGTATCGGTTTGCGCACACAAGCGCACACGGGAGGTCCGGTAAATGGCGCCGACGTTCCTGGATGAAGCAATCACGCAACAAGCGCAGCGGTTTCCCGACAAGTCCGCCCTCGTCGTCGACGGGCAGTCGACATCGTACGAGGTGCTCGAACGGCAAGTCGACCATGCCGCCCGAATACTCGTTGCGCTGGGTATTCGTGCAGGGGATCGCGTCGGCCTGTTCGCGTCGTTCTCGCCGACTATCGTCGCAGTCTATCTGGGGTGCCTCCGCATCGGCGCAATTACGGCAGCGACGCATCACACGCTAAGCGACGACAAGCTGATTCATCAGTTGCGGCACGCCGGCGCTCGAGTACTGGTGACTGATCGCATCGACAATCTCGCCTCAATCGCCGACGCGGCCGCACTAGCACACGTGGTCGCACTCGCTTCAACTCGAGAACGAGACGCACGGCTCGTGAGCTTCGATGCGATCGATCCGTCACATGTCGCACTACCCGATCGTGACTTTTCCGTTGAGCAAGCTACATCGATTTTCTACACTACCGGTTCAACCTCTGCTCCGAAGGGTGTCCTGGTCAACCACCGGATCATGATGTCGGCATGTGCTGCCGTGACTTCCTACCTGCAGATGGGTTCCGACGACGTCGTCATGAGCTATTCGACACTCGCCTCGGACTATGGCGTTTACAACGTGTTGATGCCACTTTATTGCGGTGGGACATCGGTCGTCGAGCTCAAGGCTCCGGAGTCACCGGAAGACGTGCTCGCCGTAATCGAACGCGAGGAGGTAACCGCCCTGCATGTCTTTCCCCCCGTCATTTTTGTGCTATCCCGAGCGGCTCCGGCATGGGCCCCGCGCGTCAAATCTCTTCGTTATCTGTCGAGCAGCGGTCAGGCACTCCATCCAAAACATATCGACAAGATTCGGGCCGCACTGCCGAACGTGCTCTTCTACTCCAACTACGGGATGACGGAATGCAAGCGAATCAGCTTCCTGCCGCCGCAGGAACTGCTTCGCAAACCCACATCGGTTGGCAAGCCGCTACCGGGCGTTTCCGTGCTCCTGGTTGACGACAACGGATCGCCGATCGTCGAGGCCGATAGGCCCGGCGAACTCTGGGTAAGCGCACCGTTCACCATGCTCGAATACTGGGCAATGCCTGACGAAACGGCAGCGGTATTTTCGGTCGCACCTGACGGACAGACCATGCTCAGGACGGGAGATCTGTTCCGGTTCGACACCGACGGCGACCTTCACTATGTCGCGCGACGTGACGACATCTTCGTGCGAAGCGCATGGAACGTGAGCCCGCGCGATATCGAGCACTGTCTTGCTTCTCATCCCGCTGTCGCGGAAGCGATCGTCGTGCCCGTACCCGACGAGAGCGCCGGACATCTGCCCAAGGCGTTTGTCGTACTCGAACCGGGCCAGTCAGTTTCTGATGGCGAGCTCGCCGACTATTGCCGCCAACGCATCGACTGGCATATGGTTCCGATCGCCTTCGAGATTGTCGGGCAACTACCCCGATCTCAGTCCGGGAAATCGACCCGCAAGGGCTTGGCATAAACACCATACAGGAGAACAAAATGTCAGACCAACGTGACGCGAACTCGCGGCGGGACGTCGGAGACTGGCGACAGACCGCGATGATTCGGCTCGCCGAGCATTTCCACCTGCTGGCTACCGGCGCGACACAGGTACCATCGCAATCCATCGCGAGTCCCATTCGCGATCAGATCGCAGACCCTGATGTGGTGGCATACCACGACGCGATGGTCGAATCTGCAGGATCGCTGTTTCGCCATTTCGCCGGTAGCGTACCTCACGTGCTGGACGAGCTAGCCAGGATCGGCGTCGCACTCAGCCGCATCGCACGCCGCGCTCCCGAAGGCCGGATTTTCAGCCTGCTCGAAGTCGATGCGTTCGACGGTACAAATGCCAGGACGCTGGCCCGATTGTCGAACGGCAGAATCCGCACGCTTACGACGTCACCCAATCCGGCGAATCGACCACATTTCGACCGAGACGCAGACCGCGCATCATCCCGATTCTTTCCGGAATCGATATTCGCGCTCGACGATGAGGCACTGTCCACTCATGCGGGCACGCTCTTCGACGACGGATTCGACTGGCTCTATGAAATGGCCGCTTTCCAGTTCTATACGAAGGACCGTGTCAATCAAATCGCACATGTAAAGCGCTTCCTGAAACCGGACGGCCTTGCGTTTTTTCTGGAAAAGCTGAATCAGCCGGATATCAACGAGTACGATCGCCGCGAACATGTCAAGGACGATCTGTTCAAGTCGCAATACTTCACGCCGGAGGAGATCGCGTGGAAGCGGCATCAGATGCTCGAACAGATGGAAAACGGCCAGACTACCTTCGATGCCTTTGTAACGGCACTTCACCAACACTTCGAGCATGTCTATCTGCTCTGGAACAGCACCAACTTCTACGAATTCGTTGCGTCGAACGCGCAGGACACGATCGAGCGCTTCGTTGCCGAACTCGGGCCCATCAACCAGCCATCGGTGTACTGCTTCGAAGCAGCACGCATCGGCAAGCGTATCTGCTAGGAGTCGACATGGGCGAACCGGAATCATGGCCCTATCTCGGCGACGAGCATTGGTCGATTTGTGCTGCCGTCCAACGGTACGCTACTGCATGGACGCAGAGAGCGCAGGCGGCCGAATCCGCTCGACGTCTCGGCTCCGATACGTACGCCGAGTTGCACGCATGCGGCGCTCTGAATCTCTTTGCTCCGTTCCGTACGACGACACCGAGATCCTCTGCGTGGCCCACACTTGTCGAGGCTTCGCGGATCGCAGCACGTGGCTGTGCGTCGACCGGCTGGGCCATTGCAATGCTCGGTGGGCACGCGGCAATCGCCATGCGCACGAGCGATTCGTGCAAGCGTACGCTGTACGCAAACGGGCCGGAGCAGCGTTTCGCGTCCGCATCGGCGGGACCACAAAGCCGGCTGAGATGGACTTCCGATGGCATACATGTCTACGGCCGGTGGCGCTTCAGTTCGGGCATCGAAGATGCCACGTGGCTGATGGTGAATGCCGCCTGCGAAGGTTATCCGGGTCTGGGACCGGACGAGCGAGTGCTGGTGCTCGTCGAACGTCGCTACGTGTTGCCACTGGGGTCGTGGCAAGCGAGCGGCATGTGCGCGACCGGATCGCACGATGTCGACATCGATCATATCGCGCCGTTGCCCTGTGCAACGCCGTTGTCCGAATTGTTTGAAGCGAGGCCAGCATCTGCGGACAAGGACTACTTGCGCCATGTTCCAATTGTCCCGTACATCACGACGTCTATCATCGGCCCGCTCATCGGTGCGACGGAAGGCGCCCGAGATGCGTGGCTTGCCGAGCAAAGAACGAAGGCAGCCGCTGATCCTGCCAGCACAACACGCATGGCGGAACGGCTCGCGCATATCGATGCGCAACTGGCGTCCACCCGACTTCTATACCAATCGCTCATCGGTCGCCTTCATGAAGCAGGCGTTGCCGGTCGCACACTCGACGAGCTCCATCTTCGTACATTGCGACGCGACCGTGCCTATCTGGCCAGTCAGTGCGTCGACGTGATGTCCCGTATTGTGCAGCGCGCCGGGGCTTCGGCATTCACCTCGAGCAACCCCGTACAGCGTCATTGGCGCGATGTACAGGTGATGGCCTCGCATCGCGATGTCGCATGGGAGGCCGCGATGACACAGTACGGCGTATCCGTGCTCGCGTCGGACAGTATCGGTTTCGGCTGACACGATGTCATTCTCCGCAACGCAAGCGCCGACAAGGGGGCAATCGTCGCAGGATCGCCCCCCTCCCCGGCGGCCAGCCCGCTTCGTCACGCCGCCTTGCGCGCGTCCGCGATCCGCTGCGGCGCCTTCGGCCGCGCATACAGCCGTTCGAGGTACGCCTGCAATTGCGGAAATGCGTCGATCAGCTTGAGTTCGTTGGCCCAGTCGATCAGGTAAGCCGTCACGCAATCGGCCACCGTCAGCGTGTCGCCGACGATGAACGCACGCCCGTCGAGATGCCTGTCGAGGATCGCCGCCATGTTCACGAAATCCTCGCGCGCCAGCTCGATGTCGGCCGGCGAGCGCTTCTCCGGCGGATAGAGGAACGAATGCCGCGTGATCCGCCACAGCGGCTGCTCGAGCTCCGTCACCGCGAACATCACCCACCGGTAGGCCTGCGCGCGCAGCGCCGGATCGACCGGCAGCAACGCCTTCTCCGGGTACTTGTCCGCGAGATACAGCACGATCGCGGCCGATTCGGGAATCACGAGGTCGCCGTCCACCAGCACGGGCACCTTGCCGGCCGGATTGAGGCGCAGGAATTCGGGCCGCTTGTGCTCGCCCTGGAGCAGGTTCACCGAGACGAACTCGAAGTCGGCATCCAGCTCCTTCAGCCCCCACAGCGCGCGTTGCGAGCGGGTGCCGGCAAATCCGTAGAGTTTCATGGCGAATCTCCAAAGTGTCGGGGAAAGCTCCTGCCGGCGACGTTCACGCGGCGGGAATCGCCAGCACCGGCATCACGTCGATCGCCACGCCCGGGAACAGCGTGAAATGCGGATGGCCTTCGAACATCCTGGCCGCGTCTTCGTGCGAAGCGGCGCGCACGACCGTAAAGGCCGTCAGCGCGTTGGCCGTATCGGCGATGCCATGCTCGCCGATCGTCTTCGTCTTGCCGAGCGGCCCGCCGAGCTCGACAATCGACGCCTGGTGCCTTTCAACCCACGCCTTCCAGGCCGCGATGCCTTCCCGCTCCCTGGCATGCCGCTCCTGCTCCGTCATCGCCTGCCACGCCTTCATGCGCGGGCTGTCCTTGCCGGCGAGGAAAACCGCGAGAAACAACTGTTGATCGCTCATGACGCCTCCGTCCGATGAAGGGAGCAACGGGATGTCGCTCCCCGCCCTTGACACGATAGGTTGATATCAACACAATTGCAACATGGCACGAAAAGAAAAGCTCCCTTTCGAAACGACGCTGATGGTGCGCGATTGCTGCCTGTGCCTGCACATGCAGCGCGCGGCGCGCAACCTTGCGCGGATCTTCGACGACGTGCTGCGCCCGCTGGACCTCACCAACGGCCAGTTTTCGCTGCTGATGTCGCTCAATCGCCCTCATCCGCCCGCGATGAAGGACGTGGCGTCGCTGCTCGCGATGGATCGCACCACGCTCACGGCCGCGCTCAAGCCGCTCGAGCGGCGCGGCCTCGTCACGATCGCGCAGGATCCGGACGACCGGCGCAGCCGCCTGCTCGAACTGACGCAGGCCGGCCACGACCTGCTGGCCGAGGCGTTTCCGCTGTGGCAGCAGACGCATGCCGAGATCGAGCAGCCGTTCTCCCCGGACGAGGTGGATCGGCTGCGCGACCAGTTGCGGGCGCTCGCGTAGCACGGGAGCGGCTGCGACGCTTCCCACCGTTGGTGTCTGCGCCACCAATCGTCAAAGCATCCGCTTCAGCACGCCGTTCCTCGACACGAAATGATGCTTGAGTGCGGCGGCAACATGCGCCGCCACCAGGAAAGCCAGCGCATAGCAGGCGATCCGATGAAGTGCGAACCAGTGCTCGGTAACCGGGCCCGCGCTGAACGGCGTCTTCACGTAAATCACCCAGAACAGCCAGTAGCCGTCCGGCACCATCACGTAGCCGCTGAACAGCACGAATGCGACGAGCGCGTAGATCAGCGAATGCGCGAGGTGCGCGATCGATCGCTGCTTCGGCGGAATCGACTGGATGTCGGGCGGCGTGCGGCGAAAGAACGACCAGACGTAGCGCAGCGGAAACAGCACGATCAGGCAGCTCGCGAGCGACATGTTGAGCGTCGACACGAAGCGCCAGAGGCCCTGATGCGTGATGAAGTGCAGCGAGAATCCCGCCGCCATCGTGTACAGGATCACGCCTGCGAAGATCCAGTGCAGTGCGCGGGAACAGCGGTCGTATCGGTCACCGCCCGGAGAAGGTCCTTGTGAATTTATTCGCGAAGCCACATCCATGATTCATCCTTTATCGATCGTCGATTCATTATTGACAGGGATAAGAGGATGAAATTATCGAAGCGGCACTCCGTTTTCCTAAGCAATCTCAAGGATTTCCAAATGCGCGTCGCCCGGCGCCGACCGGTCAGGCCCGCTCGAGCCGATACCCGTAGTTGTAGATCGTCGTGATCGCGAGCCCGTTCTTCGGCCGCAGCCCGAGGCTCGAGCGCAGCTTGCTCACGTAGGTGGCGAGCGTCGCGTCGTACTTCCGGTCGACCACGCCCCAGATGCGCTTGATCATCATGTCCTTCGACACGATCCGCCCGACGCTCTCGAACAGCATCAGCGCGAGATCGAACTCGCGCTGCGACAGTTCGACCGGCACCCCGTCCACGGTCGCGACGTGCGCGCTCGCATCGAGCGCGAACTTGCCGACCTCGACGATCTTCGCGCGCTGCGTCTCAGGGTAGTACTTGCGCGCCTGCGCGTTCACGCGCGCGATCAGCTCGCGTTCGCGCAGCGGCTTGATCAGGTAGTCGTCGGCGCCGTTGTTGAGACCGAACACGATGTCGTCCTCGCCGTCATGCTGCGTCATCATGATGATCGGCAGCGCGTCGGCGAACGACTCGCGCGCCCAGCGCATCACGTCGATCCCCGACATCCCGGGCACGTCCCAGTCGAGCAGCAGCACGTCGACGCGCTGCGTGCGCACCAGTTCGACGAAGCTTGCGCCGTCGTGGCGCACCTCGGTGTCGTAGCCCGCCTTGCCGAGCCAGCCGGCGACGACGCCCGCCTGGGTCACGATGTCTTCCAGAATTCCAACGATCATGTTCGCTTCCTCTGTCAGTGTGCCGCGCCGGACGTCGGCGCATTCGCTGCGTTCGCCGCTGCGTCGGCCGGCGCCGGGGGCAGGTACACGAAAGCCCATTCGCCGTACGCGGCGCTGTCCTCGAACGCATCGTATCGCGCGGGGAAATTCCCGCGCTTCAGCGGTCGCCCGGGCGCTTCGCTGTATACGCCCATGATCCCGCCGTCCGGCGCTTTCACGAGGCCCCAGGACGCCGATCCGGTCAGCGGGTCGGCATACAGGCGCCGCAGGTGACGCAGCGTCGGCAGCGCCCGGCGATCCTCGAGCAGCGCGTCGAGCGACTCGGGATAACGGCTGCCCCCCGCGGCATTGTAGTAGCTTGCGATCGCCGCGCGGAACTGGTCGCCGACGAACAGCAACTGCGCCTCGCGATCGCGTTGCTGAACCGTCTTCCAGATGCGCGCGGCCTGGGTCATCCCGATGCCGAGCGCCGCGACGAGCATCAGCACGCCGAGATACGCGACGCCGCGCTGCGCGCGCGGGCCGCGCCGCCTGTCACCACGTCTCATAAGCGGTCCCATCGAGTGCACGCCCTTTCGCGCCGCTTTTCACGTCGCCGACGCCGCCCGCCTCGTCCGCCCGCGGCAGCCACGAGCCGCGCTTGCCCGTCACCGGGTCGAGCGGCATCTCGCGCAGATAGCGGCGCTCGACGAGCGCGTCGAGCGATTCCGGATTGCGGCCATGATCCGCGCGATAGTCGTCGATCGACTGCCGCAGCGTGTTCAGGTTGTGCCGCAGCACCGTCTCCTTCGCGCGGTCGCCCTGCTTCAGGTAGCCGGGCGCGACGAACGCGGTGAGCGCCGCGATGATCGCCATCACGACGAGCAGTTCGACGAGCGTGAAGCCGGCGGCGCGGCGCATGCGTTTACCACTGGTTGTACGGGACGCCATCGAGGCCCTCCTTGCGGTTGGTCGAACGGATGTCGAATACGTCGTCGCCGGACGAGAAGGACGCCGCGTCGCTCGCGTAGCTGCGCGTCTCCCACATGTCCTCCGGCGCCTTGCCGTCGCATTCGCACATCGGATCGGCAGGAATCTTGCGCAGGAAATAGAGGCGCGCGCCGTCCGGCGACTTCTTGTCCTCGACGCCGTCGACGAGCGTGCGCAAATCCGGCGGATAGCCGCTCGCGTCGACGCTGCGCTCGACCCGTCCGTCGTCGGACGCCGCCTTGTACGCGTCGAGCGCCGAGCGGATCACGACCAGCGCGCGCCGCAATTCGGCCTCGTCGCTGCGGCGCTTGACGAGATCGGTCAGCGGCAGCGCGACGGTCGCCAGCAGCGCCAGCAGCGTCAGCGCGACCAGCAGCTCGATCAGCGTGAAGCCGCGCGCGCCGAAGGCGCTACTCCGCAGGAAGCGCCCGTTCGGAATCGGCCTGCGCGCGCTCATGCGAAACCCCGGCCGCGCGGGAACAGCAGCGGCGCATCCGCGTGCATGCGCGGCTCGGACTGGCGCCCGCTCGCGTCGCCGCCGGCAAACGCCAGCAGCGCGCCGAACAGCGAGCGCACCATCGCGGTCAGGCCGCGCCCGTCCGGTCGCGCGCCGCGCGATTCCGGCGCCCGGGCGTCGGCAACCGTCACCGGCGCAGCGGATCGCGCAACCGGCGCCGCCTCGCCCCGGCCGCTTGCCCGGTCCAGGTCGATCCGCTCAGCCGCGATGTCCGCAAGCACCTGGCGGGCAGCCGGCGCGACCACCGCAGCCGCGGCCTTCATCGCCGCGGCCGGCTCGCGGCCTGCGTCCGCATGCGTGCGCATCATCCCTGCACCGCGCGCGTTGCCGCCGCCCGCCGGATTCCCCGCCGCCTTCGGCGCCTCGGCGTCCGTCTGCGGCGCGCCGTCGGCTGCGTCCGCTGCGTCGGCCGCTTCCGCGCGTGCCGCGGGCGCGGCGGGCGTGGCGGGCTCGATCGGCGCGTCGAGGTCGGGGCCGTCCTTCGAGTCCGCCCGCGCCGGCACGGCCCGGGCGGATTCGAGCGTCAGCGCCTCGGTCGTCACGCGCGATTCGGTGCCCGACAGGAACGTCGTCACCGCCGACGTCGGCAGGTCGAGATTGCGCTCGATATGCGGCGTGATCAGCAGCACGATTTCGGTGCGCTCGTTGCTGCGGCCGTTCGAGCCGAACAGCCGGCCGATCACCGGCAGGCCCGACATGCCCGGCAGCCCCGCGATGTTCTCGCTCTCGTTGCGCTTGACGAGGCCGGCGAGGATCTGCGTTTCGCCGTTCTTCGCGGTCATCAGCGTTTCGGCGTTGCGCGTGCCGAGCGCATAGGCGACGAGCCCGGTCTTCGTGGTCTCCTTCGACAGGATGCTGCTGACCTCCATGTTCACCTTGACGCTCACCTCCTCGTTCAGGCTGATGCGCGGCTCGACCTTCAGCATCAGGCCCACGTCCTGGTAGCTGACCGATTCGGTCACGACGCCGTTCGCGTTGGTCGTGGTGACGATCGGCACCCGCTCGCCGATCTTGATGTTCGCCTTCTCCATGTTGCGCACGCGGATCTTCGGATTCGCGAGCGTCTTGGTCTTGCCCTGCTTCTGCAGCATGTCGATCGCGAGCGCGAGCCCGCCCGATTCGCTGGATACGCCGACCCGGTCGCGGTTCAGGCGCAGCAGGTCGCCGAGCGTCAGCGCGCCGCCTTCGACGCCGCCGAGCGCGCTGAACTGCACCTTGCCCGGATACTGGACGCCGAGATCGAGGCTGTCGTTCATGTTGACTTCGAGCACCTGCACGTCGAGCGTCACCTCGGACTGCGGAATGTCGAGGCCCATCACGACGCGCTCCGCGACCTGGATCGTCTCCGGCGTGTCGCGCATCACGACGGCGTTCACGCGCTCGTCCACGTACACGTCCTTCGGCTTGATCATCTGGCGCAGCGCGGCCATCACCGACTTCGCGTCCGCGTGCGACAGGAAGAACGTGCGGATCGCGAACTCGGTGTAGTTGCGCGCCTTGTCCGGCTGCGACGGATAAATGAGCAGCGTGTGCCGGTCGAGCACCTTCTTCTCGAGCTGGTTCGTGCGCAGCAGCAGGTTGATCGCATCCTCGGCCGTCGTCTTCTCGGCGAGCAGCGTCGCGCTCTGGCTCGTGTCGACGTCGCGGTCGAACACGAAGTTCACGCCCGACACGCGCGAGATCACGTCGAACAGGTTCGAGAGCGGCTGCTGCTTGAAGTTGAGCGACACCGGCTTGCGCAGCGCGTCGGACAGTTGCGGACGCACCGGGCGGCTCGCCTGCGATTCGCGCAGCAGCGTGTCGCGCAAGCGGCCGGCCTCGGCGTGGTTCGGCTGCTCGGCGAGAATGCGCCGCGCAATCTCGAGCGCTTCCTGCGGCTTCTCGGCGCGGATGCGCTGCGCGCGCGCCAGCTCGACCGCCATCTGCTGACGGCGCTTGACCTGCTCGAGCGCCTGGCTGGCCTTGAAGTTGCCGGCGTCCTCGGCGAGCACGTTGTTCAGGTGATCGATCGCGGCGGAATGGTTGCCCTGCGCGCTCTGGCGCTCGGCTTCCTTGAGTTCCGCGCGCACGTACTCCTGCCGGCTGAATTCGACGGCGGTCGTGAGCTGGATGTCCCGCGGCGCGGCCTGCTGCTTCTGCTGCAGCGTTTCGAGGCGTTCGGCGGGCGTCGCGCCGGCGTCGGCCGGCGCGGCCTGGAACGGGGTGCTCGCGCATCCTGCCAGCGCGAGCGCCGAGAGCACGAGCAAAAGACTGACGGTACGTTTCATGATGGGTTTCGGCACATGTTCGGTTCGGGATTCAGGGATTCGCGGCGGGCACGATCAGCTCGTGATCCGTGCTGCCGCGGGACACGATCACCGGGCCTTGCGCGCCCAGCGTCTTCAGCCGGTAGCCGTCGGCGACCTCGCCGCCCGGCAGCACCGCGTCGCGCACGCCGCAGCGGGATTCGCACAGCAGGAACGTCCGGCCGCCGCCTTCCAGCAAGACGATGCGCTTGCCGTTCTCGCGCCATTCGCCGGCGATGTCGAACGGCATCGGCTCGACCGGGCGCGCATCGATCGGCGCGTCGAGCGCCGGCGGCTCGGGTTCGGGCTCGGGCGCCGCGACGGGCGCCGGCTCGGCCGCGCCCGCATCCTCGGCGCCGAGCGACGCCCAGTTCTGCGCGGGAAAGACGTCGACGATGCGCGGCGCTTCCGCGGCCGGGGGCGCGGCGCCTTCCTGCGCGGCGCTGCCGCCCGCGAAGCCCGCGGCCGCCAACGCCAGCGCCGCGGCGATCGGGATCATGGGCGCGCGCATCATGTGTCCGGCCCCAGCAGGCTGACCCGCAACTCGACGTTCACGTTCGGGCTGTCGATCCGCTCGCGCTCGATCGTCACGCTCTCGATGCGCGCCATCGGCTGGTTCGCGATCGCGCGCATCGCTTCGCGCAGCCCGGCATAGGTGCCGGTCATCGCGATGCCGATCGTGAGCCGCCGCAGCTTGCCTTTCGCCTCGACTTCGCGGCGGTAGGTCGCGTGCTTGCGCTCCATGCCGTGCTGCGCCAGGATCTGGAACACCGAATACGCCTGCTCGCTGCTGCGCAATTGCTGGACTTCCTGCAGGGTCATGCCGCCGTCGCGCGTCTTCGCGCCCGGCTTCGGCAACGCGGCCAGCTCCTGCGCGCGAGCCGCGCGCTCGGCGTCGAGGCGCTCGCCCTCCGGCTGCAGGTGCAACGCATGCGCCCCGAGCAGCCCGCAGACGAGCCCGCCCGCCAGCAGCCCCGGCACGCCAAGCCTGCGAGCCGCCGCATAGGCGCCCCAGCGCAGCCGCGCGGCGAGCGACGCCATGTCGATTGCTTTCAGGTGTGTCATGGATGTTCGATGCTCAGGCTGAAATGAAAGATGTTCCGGCCGTCTTCGGCCTTGGTCCGGTGCTGCAGCAGGCCGATCTTGCGATCCGGATGCCGGTCGTTCAGGCGATCGACGAAGATGTACACGTGCGACAGGTCCGCCGCGCCGCCCTCGATGCGCGCCTCGCGGCCGGCCTTGTCGACCGTCAGCGACTTCAGCGCGATCTGCGGCGTCCACGCGTGCTCGATCCAGTCGACGACCGACAGGCCCGAGCCGTTCGCGCTCATCCGCTGCTCGGCGAGCACGCGCTCGATGCGCCGCTGTTCCGGCGTCATGGTCTTCTGCCTGCGCTGCTCGCGCTCGGTCGCGCGCTTGCGCTGCTCGATGCGGCGTTCGGCCTGTTCGACGTCGTCGCGCAGCTGATCGACGCGCGACCACTCGCTCGCGACGAATGCACCGGTCAGCAGCGCGCAGCACAGCGCGACGGCGGCCCACGGCGTGATGCGCGCGCGCGGCGCGGCAAAGTCCAGTTCGTTCAGCCGCTTCATGCGCCGTGCTCCTGCCCGTTCGCCGTCGCGGCGGGATCGTCGTCGAGCAGCACGACGCCGCCGTCCGCGTCCCCGGCCGCAATCGAGCCGCCGAGCGCACTCGCATAGGCGTCGCCGATCGCCGGCTGCGCGGCCATCAGCGCCGCGGCGGCGAACCAGTCGTCGAGCCGGCGGCCGCCCGCACGCGGCAACGTGACCACGTCGGCCCATTCGCCCGCCCGGCGGAACACGCACGTCACGACGCGCGGCTCCAGCAGCGCGTAGCGGAAGTCGTCGCCGGTCAGGCGATCCGCGTGCGCGCACAGGGACGCCGACAGCGCATCGCGAAAGCCCACGAGCCGCCAGCCGGCTGCGCGGCTCACGTTGGCTAGCGTCGCAAGCAATGCGTCGCAAGCGGCCACCGCGAGCCGCGCGCGGCCGTGCCGCCCGTCCTCGATGCGAATCCGCGACGCGCCGCGCTGGGCGCGGGCGGTGAACAGCGCGCGCGCATACGCGTCCCACGCGGCGTCCGACACCAGCCCGTCCTGCCAGGGCAGCACGACGCCGTGCGTCCACGGATGCCCGGCGACGACGTGCACGCGGTTCAGCATCGGCACGCGCGCTTTCGGCAGATCGCCGAGCACGTGCGCGAGCGCATCGCCGGGCCGGCCGTCGTGCTCGACGACGACGTGCGGTTCGCCCGCGCGCCGCACGCGCCAGCCCGCGCACTTCCACATGCGCAGCGCGTCGGCGTCGAGCACGACGATGACGTCATTCCACGGCGATCGCACGCTGCACCTCCTGGAACGTGGTCAGCCGCGCGCGAATCGCCGCGAGCCCCGCATCGCGCATCGACCGGTGGTCGGCATTGGCCGCGAGCGCCTGCGCGCGCTTCTCGATCGAGCGCTCGAGCAGCGCGGCCTTCATCGCCGCATCGAGCGTCAGCACTTCGGCAAGCCCGATCCGGCCGTGATACCCGGTGCCGCGGCACGTGTCGCAGCCCGTGCCGGGCGTCACGACGCGCTTGAGCTCGTCCGCCGGCGCGTCGGCGAGATCCGCGCCGTCCGCGCCGCCGCAGTGCGGGCAGATCCGCCGCACGAGGCGCTGCGACACGACGCCGTTCAGCGCCTCGAGAAACGTCGACGGCTCGACGCCCATGTAGATGAAGCGGTCGATCACGCTGAACCCGTCGTTCGCGTGCACGGTCGACAGCACGCGGTGGCCGGTGAGCGCCGATTGCACCGCGATCGACGCGGTCTCCTCGTCGCGGATCTCGCCGACCATCACCGTGTCCGGATCGTGACGCAGGATCGCGCGCAGGCCGCGCGCGAAGGTGAGCCCCTTGCGCTCGTTGACCGGAATCTGCAGCACGCCGCTCAGCTCGTATTCGACCGGGTCCTCGATCGTGATGATCTTGTCGTCGCCGGTGTTCACCTCCGACAGCACCGCATACAGCGTCGTCGACTTGCCGCTGCCGGTCGGCCCCGTCACGAGCATCAGCCCGTAAGGCCGATGCGCGAGCGCGCGCACGCGCCGCGCGGTATGCGCGTCGAAGCCGAGCACGTCGAGGCTCACGCTCTCGCCGCGCTGCGACTTGTCGAGCACGCGCATCACCGCGTTCTCGCCATAGGTGCCGGGAATGATCGACACCCGGAAATCGACCTCGCGGCCCTGCATCACGACCTTGAAGCGGCCGTCCTGCGGCACGCGCTTTTCCGCGATGTCGAGCGTCGCCAGCACCTTGAGCCGCGACATCGTCTGCGCGGCCGCCTCGAGGCCCGGAATATGACGGATCGACTGCAGCACGCCGTCGATCCGGTAGCGGATCGACAGGCCGTCCGGCACGGCTTCGAGGTGAATGTCGCTGGCGCGGCTCTGCAACGCGTCGTACAGCGTCGTATTGACGAGCCGGATGATCGGGCTCTCGTCCTTCGCGATGCTCGCGAGCGAAATCGATTCGATCGCCTGCGCGAGCGAATCGCCCTGCGCATCGATCGTCACGTCGTCCATCAGGCGCTCGTTCGACTCGATGTCGCCGAGCAGCCGCTCGACTTCGCCCGGCGCGCTCATCGCCAGTTCGACCGGCCGCGCGCCGAAGCGCGCGAGCAGCTCGTCGCGCACGGCCCGCGCGAACGGATCGGCCAGCACGATGCACGGCGCGCCGCCGATCTCGACTGGCAGCACGCGCCAGGTCAGCGCCTCGGGCAGCGGCAGCAGGTCGAAGCGCGTCGGCGCGCCGCGCAGCGCGTCCGCGTCGAGCGCGCCGATGCCGAGGCAGGCGGCCACGTCGGCCAGCGGCGTCGCATCGGCGCGCATCAGGCCGTCGACGTATTGCGCGAGGCCGATGCCCGACGCGCCCGATTCCGACAGCCAGTGTTGAGCGATGTTTTCTGTTTTCAAGGTTGACTCTCCTGTTAGGGCCTGTTCACGCTAATAACGGGCTTGCGAACGTGCCTTGCCGGTCGCAGTGCAAGGAGCACGGAGCGCCGTTTGGCCGAGCCAAACAAGCGACGCGCGACGCCGCAATGCGGCCGGCAAGGCACGTTCCCCTGATCTTAAAAATTCATTCTCGGGGCTGGCCGCCAGAAGGGCCGATCGCCGCGTCATGCTCCTTGCGAATACGCCCGGTATTCGCTGCGTCCCATTCCTTGCGCTCGGCCCTTCTGGCGGCCAGCGCAAGCCCGTTATTAGCGTGAACAGGCCCTAGTTGCGGAATCGCGAACGCCTTCGGATCGCTATCCGATGCTGCCGGCCAATTCGAAGATCGGCATGTAGAGCAGCAGGACCACCGCGCCGACCGTCGCGCCCACCGCGAGCATCAGCACCGGCTCGAACACCTTGCTGAGCATTTCGATCGAGCGGTCGAGCGCGCCGTCGTGAAACTGGGCGATGTGCTCGCACATCCCGCCGAGGTCGCCGCTTTGCTCGCCGACGCGCAGCAGCCGCTCGGCGACCGACGTCGTGAGCGCATGCGCGGCGAGCACGGACGCGACCGGACGCCCGGCGCGCAGCTCGGTCAGCGCGGCGCCGAGCCGCGCCCGGAAATGCTCGGGCAGCGTCTTGCCGGACAGCTCCAGCGCCGCGATCACCGGCGTGCCGCCCGCGATCAGCAGGCCGACCGTCCGATAGAACCGCGTGAGCGCGAACAGCGCGCAGACGTCGCGCACTTTCGGCGCGCGCCACATCAGCCGCTGCGCCGCCCGCCTGACGGCCGTCGAGCGCACCGCCAGCGCCGCGCCGGCGAACGACGCCGCGACCGCCGCGCCGACCGCCATCCCGTTCTCGCGCAGCAGCGTCGCCCACCAGAGCATCGCCTGCGCGGTCGCCGGCAGCGTGGTCAGCGACTCGAACACCACCGCGAAGCGCGGAATCACGAAGAACGCCATGAACAGCAGGATCGCGACGCCCACGCCGATCACGACGGCCGGGTAGATCAATGCGCCCATGACCCGCTTGCGAATCTGTTCGATTCGCACTTCGTATTGCTGATAGCGCTTCAGCGCGACGGGCAGCTGGCCGCTGCCTTCCGACGATTCGACCGTCGCGACGAGCAGCGGCGGAAAGACGTCCGGCTGCTGCGCGAGCGCCTTCGACAGCGGCTGCCCTTCGACCATCACCGCGAGAATCCGGTCGATCACGTGCTTCGCCGCCTTGCCCGCGTCCGCCTTGTCGCGCAGCGCCTCGAGCGCCTCGATCAGCACGAGGCCCGCGTCGAGCAGCGTCGACAGCTCCTGCAGGAACAGCGCGAGCGCGAATTTCGGCGCGCGGCCGCGGCGCCCGAGGCGCGCGTCGCGGCGAATCTCCAGCACGGCGATGCCTTGCACGGCGAACCGGGCGCGCACTTCCGCCGCGCTCGCGCCTTCCACCGTCTGCTGCACGATCCGGCCGTCGGCCAGCATGCGTATGCGAAAGGTCTCCATCGTCACCTCCGCCATGCGTCGAGCATGGCGATGCTGGCGTCGCGATCGGTCGTCAGCTGTCGGTACTCGCGCCAGACCTTGGTCGCGTAGGCCTTGCGCGCCGGCTCGCGTTTCGGCGAGGAGCCGGCGTTGTACGCGCCGACCGCATTCCACGTGTAGCCATGCCGGTCGATGAATCCGGCGAGAATCGATGCACCGGTGTCGATCGACGTGCAGGGTTCGTCGATCAGGCGCTTGTGCGTGACACCGACCTTGATGAGGCGCGGCAGATGCGAGCTGTTGATCTGCATCAGCCCGATGTCGTAGGTGCCGTTGCGGTTGTGGTTCATCGCGCGGGGATTCATCGCCGACTCCACCTTCGCGATCGCGGCGAGCAGCAGCGGATCGATGCCGTGCCGCTCCCCCGCCTTCGTGAAGCAATCCTGGGCTGCGGCGCCGGACACGCCGGCGGCGAACAGCGCCGCCGCGGCGAGCCAGCGACGCAGGCCCTTACATACCGTAGACGAGGTCCGCATCGTTGCCGCTCCCGCCAACCCGTCCGTCCTTGCCGAGCGACACGATCTCCGCCTCGCTGTCGCGGCCCGGCACGTTCCATTGATATGCGCGGCCCCAGCCGTCCTTCGGCACCGCCTTCGCGAGATACGGCCCGTTCCAGCCGTCTGCGTTCTGCGGCTGCTTGACGAGCGCGTCGAGCCCCTCGTCGGCGCTCGGATAGCGGCCGGTGTCGAGCCGGAATTGCGTGACGGCGTCGCCGAGCGTCTTCATTTGCGCTTCGGTCGACCTGACCTTTGCCTTGTCGACCTGCGAGAACAGCTTCGGCCCGACGTAGCCGGCCAGCAGCGCGATGATCAGCAGCACGACCAGCAGCTCCAGCAGGGTGAAGCCCTTCTGGCCGCGCCGCTTGGTCCATGTCGGATAGTTCGGTTTCACGTTGTATGCCCTCGGTAGAGATCCCGGCGTGCTTCGCTGCCGGGGGCCGTCGTGTCGCAGACGGCGGGTGAATGGGGCGCTTTCGGATTACGTGTTCGACTGCGGGAAAGCGCCGATCGATGACGTCATTTTCCGAATGTGAGGAGAGCGTCGCAATTTTCATAAACGAAGTCTCAACGCGCGTCGAGACGCACGTCACGCACGCGCCGTAAACGATCGAGCCGCACGCCTTGCGGCGTGCGGCTCGCGTGACGTCCTCCTCGCGTCGTTACTTGCTACATGCGCCCAGGTCCTTCCACACCTTGCCGGTGTGGTCGGCGCCCGTCGTCGCCGGCGTGCCCGGCACTTCGTTCTGGGTCCACCAGCGCGCCTCGTAGGTGCGGCCGTTGTGCTGCACCTTCGCGCCGCCCGTATAGGCCGTGCCCTGCTTCCACGCCGCCTGGCACTGCGCGCCTTCGCCGCCGCCGGATTCGCCGACGAGCTTGAACGTCGCGGTTTCCTGCTTCAGCGTGCCGCCGTCGATCTGCGACGTCGCCACGGCCGTGTGCGAGCCCGCCTTCGCGTTCGCGATGTCGACGTTCACGTCGCCCTGCATCCGCATCGTCATCGACTTCGAGCCGACGAGCGAATTCGCCGCGTCATACACCTTCACGGTGACGCTGGTGTCCTTCGAGTGGTTGAACTTCAGGAAGAACTTCGCGGTCGCCTTGCCGTTCTGGATCTTGAACTCCGGGTTGCTGGTGATGCTGAAGCCTTCGTCGATGCCGCCCTCGGGCTTCTGCTCGATCGTCGTTTCGGTGCGCACGATGCCGCTGCCGCTCTTCGCGTACACGTCGTTCTTGCCGAGCGACGGCTCGATGCGGCCGTCGCGCTCGATGCCCGCCAGCAGGTTCGCCGACTGCACGCGGTTGATTTCCTTCGCGAGCAGCATCGGCCACATGTTGCGTTCGCCCTGCTCGGCCGTCGCGATCGTCACGGTCGACTTCATCGACGGCACTTCGCCGCCCGACTTGAACACGCGGTTCGTGACCTTGTCGCCGGCCTTCAGGTCCATCGTCGGCGCGATGCTGCCGACCGACGACCAGCTCGGCTTGCCCGGATCGGTCGGGCCGCCGTCCGACTTGATGTTCAGGTCGGCGACGTTGTAGAACATGCCGGCCGTGTCGCCGACGTGCCACGTGGTCAGCATCACGTGATGGCCGGTGCGATCCGACGGGATCGTGCAGCTATGCGGGCCGATTTCGTCAGCTTTCTTCATGCCGCCGTCGATCGTGCAGAACGGCGTCAGGTCGAACTGGTCGCGGGTGAGCGCCTGGTTCGGGTTCCAGCCCTGCTTCGTCAGGTAGTACTTGAATTCCTTCGTCACGTGCGGCGCGGTGAACGTCCACTTGAATTTCTGCGCGCCCGGCTTGATGTCGTTGATCTTCCAGCGATCGACGGTCTGCTCGTTGAGCTCGCTGAACTGCGTGACGCCGCCGCTCGCGATCTGGCCGTCCGGCGCGCCGGCCTGCGGGAAGCCTTGCTTGCCTTCGATGCTTTGCGGCTCCCACGTGACCGAGCCGCAGTTGAAGTTCTGGGCCGCGCCTTGCTTCGAGCTGCACAGCAGGTTGCGCGACGGCGGATCGGCGAGGTAGCCGTGCGCAAACGCATGCTGGGCGAAGAACATCGATGCGCACGCGACGAGCGGCGACAGGGTGAAGAGGGTCTTTTTCGCTGTTCTGGTTCTCATCTGGTTGAGTTTGATTGAGGGTTGATCGGAAATTCGTTCAGCTGACGGATCGCGAGCGTTTCGCCGCGAATCGCGCGCCGCACGGCGCTGCCGACGAGACGCGGATCGCAGTATCGCGATGCGCGACGCATTGGCGAATCTTCCTAAACGATCTCTCAAAGAAACCCGCTCGCCCGCCGCGAAACGGCGGGCGCCGCGCGCGGGTCTTGAGATTGTCTTCAGATTCGTTGTCGTCGATCCGCGGCTGAAAAAGAATGTGCGAGCTTTTCCGGCACCCCTCTTCAAACACAAGGATGGATGGCAATCAAATTGAAATCGAACAAACGCATTCCCGGCATCGCGGCGCATGGCCGCTCTTTGCGTCGTGAGCATCTCGCCTTTGCGACCCTCGCCGCCGCCAGCGCGCTGTGCTTCGCGAACGCCGCATTCGCCGCGCCCGGCAAGCCGAGCCTGAAGCAGTACGAAATCACGTCGCAGCCGCACGGCTTCGTCGAGATCGATCTGCAGAAGGCCAACGGCGGCGCCCCGACGTACAAGGACGTCGTCAAGCTGAACAAGAAGGTCGACGTGCCGCTGCCGTTCGACATCTGGAGCAACGGCACCGCGGTGAAGGCCGTCGCGGTGGTCGACGGCGTCGTCGATCCGACGTCCGAGATCAGCATGACCCCGGGCGGCACGCAAAGCGGCAAGGTCGTCGCCAACGTGAAAACGCCGGGCTCGAAGAAGATGCAGGTGCGCGTGATCGACGAGAAAGGCGCGTCGTCCGACAGCGCGCCGCTGGACGTGATGGTGTTCGACACGATCCCCGAGCTCGCCGACAACCTGCCGAACAACGCGGACAAGAACCACAAGCCCTATGCGAACAAGTCGGGCTCGGTGGTCGGCACGTACTTCGCGACGTGGTCGATCTACGAGCGCAACTTCAGCGTGGACAACGTGCCGGTTGAGAACCTCACGCACATGCTGTACGGCTTCGTTCCGATCTGCGGCGGCAAGGACGTGAACGCGTCGCTCGCGAAGGACCTGCCGGGTTCGTTCAACACGCTGCAGCAGAGCTGCGCGGGCCTGCCCGACTTCAGCGTGACGATTCACGACATCTACGGCGAGATGTCCAAGCAGCTGCCTGGACAGGGCGCGAACTCGAAGCTCAAGGGCGTGCTCGGCCAGATGATGGCCGCGAAGAAGCGCAATCCCGACCTCAAGATCCTGCCGTCGATCGGCGGCTGGACGCTGTCCGACCCGTTCTTCTTCATGCACGACGCGGGCAAGCGCAAGGTGTTCGTCGATTCGGTCGGGCAACTGCTGCGCACGTGGAAATTCTTCGACGGCGTGGACATCGACTGGGAATTCCCGGGCGGCAAGGGCGTGAACCCGAACCTCGGCGATCCGCAGAAGGACGGCCAGCTGTACGTCACGCTGATGAAGGAGCTGCGCCAGATGCTCGACGGCCTGTCGAAGGAAACCGGCAAGACCTATCAGCTGACGTCGGCGATCGGCGCGGGCAAGGACAAGATCGACGTGGTGAACTACAAGGACGCCACGAAGTACATGGACTACATCTTCGACATGACGTACGACTTCTACGGTGCGTTCAGTCTGACGGATCTGGGTCATCAGGCGGCGGTCTACGCGCCGAAGTGGGCGCCGGACACAAAGTACACGACCGACAACTCGATCAACGCGCTGCTCGCCCAAGGCGTCGATCCGAAGAAGCTCGTGGTCGGCGCGGCCGCCTATGGCCGCGGCTGGACCGGCGTGTCGGGCTACGCGGACGGCAACCCGTTCACGGGCACCGCGAAGGGGCCGCACAAGGGTCAATGGGAGCCGGGCATCCTCGACTACAAGAAGCTCAAGGCGGAGATGATCGGCCCGAACAACGCCGGCATCAACGGCTACGAGTACCACTACGACCAGACCGCGGAAGCGCCGTACGTGTTCAACAAGAGCACGGGCGACCTGCTCACGTTCGACGATCCGCGCTCCGTCGTCGCGAAGGGCGACTACGTGCGCAAGCATCAGCTCGGCGGCCTGTTCTCGTGGGAAATCGACGCGGACAACGGCGACATCCTGAACGCGATGCACAAGGGTCTCGGCCACGACGACAACGGCGGCGGCGGCGCGGAGAACCATGCGCCGGTCGCGAACGCCGGCGCCGACATGACGGTCACCGGGCCGCAGACGGTCACGCTCGACGCGTCGAAATCGCGCGACCCCGACGGCGACAAGCTCACGTTCAAGTGGGAGCAGGTCGGCGGCGACCCGCTGAAGATCGCCAATCCGGCGAGCGCGAAGGCAACCGTCGACGTCCCGGGCGTGAAGCAGGACACGAAGTACACGTTCCGCGTGACCGTGACCGATCCGGCGGGCCTGAACGACGCCGCGCAGGTCGTCGTGACCGCGAAGGCGGACGGCGCGGTCGAGCCGCCGCCGGCGGAAAACCGTCCGCCGGTCGCGCGCGTCACCGGCCCGGCAAGCGCGTCGGCCGGCCAGGGCGTGGTGCTGTCGGCCGAGAAGTCGACGGACCCGGACGGCGACAAGCTGACGTTCCAGTGGACGGTGCCGGCCGGCATCGACGCGAAGCCGGCCGGCGCGACGCTGAGCTTCACCGCGCCCGAACTGGCGAAGGACCAGTCGTTCACGTTCGCGGTCAAGGCCAGCGACGGCAAGCTGTCGTCCAGCGCGACGCATACGGTCCTCGTGAAGGCGAAGGATGCGGGCGGCGGCAACGGCGGCGGCGAAGGCGGCAAGTACCCGGCGTACAAGGCCGGCACGCAGTACAACGCCGGCGATATCGTGTCGAACCTTGGCAAGCTTTACCAGTGCAAGCCGTTCCCGTACAGCGGATGGTGCTCCGGCGCGCCGAGCGCGTACGAGCCCGGCAAGGGCTTCGCATGGAGCGACGCATGGACGCTCTATGGCGATGACGGCGGCAACGGCGGCGGCGAAGGCGGCGGCAACGGCGGCGGTGGCAACGGCGGCGAAGGCGGCAACGGCGGCGGCGACCACCCGCAGTACAAGGAAGGCACGAAGTACAACGCCGGCGACATCGTGTCGAACAACGGCAAGCTGTACCGCTGCAAGCCGTTCCCGTACACCAACTGGTGTTCGATGGCTGCGTGGGCCTACGAGCCGGGCAAGGGCACCGCATGGGACCAGGCATGGGAGGTGCACAAGGAATAAGCCGACGTCCGGCCGCGCCGCGGCCGGCATGAAACCCGCGTCTCACGCGTCCGGCATCCGCTGATGCCGGCCAGGCCCTCGCCTCGCGCGAGGGCCTTTTCGTTTACGCGTCCGTCACGCTTCGTCGAGCGTCTGCGCGGCGGTTCTCGGCAGCCGCACGGTGAAGCGGCTGCCCTGCCCCGGCGTCGACGTCACGTCGATCGAGCCGCCGTGACGCTCGCTCACCGCCTTCACGAACGGCAGCCCGAGCCCGACGCCGCGGCTCGCGTCGCGATACGTTCCGTCGACCTGGAAGAACGGCTCGAACAGGCGCGGCATCGCCGCGGCGGGAATCCCGATGCCCTGGTCCTGCACGCTCACCGCGACCTGCCGGTCGTCGGCGTCGATCCATACGTCGACGGCGGTGCCCTCGTCCGAATACTTGATCGCGTTGTCGAGCAGGTTGGTCAACGCGCGCATCAGCATGTCGCGATTGCCGAGCACGAACACGTCGTCGCCGTCGTAATGCGGGCCCTCGACCCGGATGCGCTTCGCGTTCGCGCCGTGCCAGACCTGATCGACCGCCTCCGTCGCCAGGTCGTTCACCGACACCGCCACGTATGCGCCGGTGTCGAGATGCTCGGCGCGCGAGAGCTGCGTGAAATCCTGCGCGACGCGCAGGCTGTAGTCGACGAGCTTGTGCAGGTCCGCGAGGAAATCCGGATCGGCCGCGCCGTCCGCGTGGCCGCGCTGCTCGAGCAGCGACAGCACCGTCGACAGCGGATTGCGCAGGTCGTGCGCCATGTGGCGCAGGGTCAGCCGGTCGCTTTCGACCGCCGCCTTGATGTTGTGGATGTCAACGAGACACACCATGCTCGCCGTGGCGCCGTGCCCGTCGCCGAACGGCGTCACCATCATCATCTGCGTGCGCGCGTTCAGCGTCAGCTCCGCCGAGCGAATCTTCCCGCTCGCCTTCGCGGCGAGGATCTCGTCGTATGCGATGGCCAGCACCTGCCGGGCGGCGGCGTCGCCGTCGACATCGACCGATTCCAGCATCGCCCTGCCGCGCTCGTTGCACATCATCAGCTTGCCGTTCTGCTCGACGAAGATCGGATACGGCAGCGTCTCGATCATCGAGACATAGGCGGTCTGCCATTCGCGGATGCGCTGCATCGCCACCGCGACGTCATCCCCGGCCGGCATCGGGCCGCCCGCGTCCGGCGCGCGCTCGAAGCCGGCGAGCGCGTGCTGGCCGATGAGCCCGCGCAGCATTCCGTATTCCTTCATCAGGAATCCGCGCAAACTGCCCGCGCGCCGCCAGCCGCATATCGCGAAAACGAGCACGCATACGGCGAGCGGCGGCCCGACCGGCGTCCAGTACGACGCATACGCGAGCAGCGCCAGTTCGACGCCGACGAACGCCGCCAGCCACGCGAGCGCGAACGCGACCATGCGCCACCCCGGCACGAACAGGCAGATCAGCAGCATGCCCGTCGCGACGGCGACGTTGACGGCCACCTGCATCGCCGCGGGCGGGCGCTGCAGGATGCGCCCGTCGAGCAGCGCCGCGGTCACGAGCGCGTCGACCTCGACGCGCCGCAGCCGGTCCTCGTACGACGACGACAGGTCGAAGACGCCCGACAGATCCGACGTCCCGTCGCCGACGTAGACGATGCGGCCGCGCCACGCGGATGCGGGAACGCGCCCTTTCAGCACGTCGACGTACGAATAGCGGTCGAGGTCGAAGCGCGTCGGCAGGAACAGCGAAAGCGTGCCGGCTGCGACATGGCCGAGCCTCGACACATGATCCTGCGCGTAGCCGCGCACGTCGCCGCTCGGCAGCGACGCGCCGGCGACGCGGATCGCCTGCAGCGCGACGTGCGGAATCTCCTCGCCCGCGCCGCCGACCGCGACGTACGGCACGATGCCCTGCACCAGATGGTCGCTGCCGAGCACGACGCTGCGCTGGCCGATGGCCGCCGCCGCGCGCAGCAAGGGCGGCGCGGGCGGCATCACGGTGTCGGCGCGCGCCGCTTCGGGCGACACGTGCGCGGGCAGCACGACGCGCCCATGCCGGGCGATCGCGGCCGCGAGCGCGGCGTCGCCCTGCGCGGCGCTGATCATCGTCATGTCCAGCACGACGCTCGACGCGCCGCCGAGGCGGTCCAGCACCTGCGCATAGGACGCGCGCGCGTAGCTGACGCCGCCGCCCAGTTCCGCGATCGTCTTCCTGTCGACCACGATCACCGCGACCTTGTCGCGCGTGCCATGATTCATGCCGGTCGCGACGAGATGCCAATACAGGCGGTCGAGCGGCGACAACAGCGTCTCGGCGGCCGGCGTGCAGCCGAGCGCCGCGAGCAGCGCGACCACGGCCATCAGCGGCCAGACCGCCGGCAGCCCCGACGTCACCTTCCCCGAAACACGATCGAGCCAGTCACGCATCAAATGGTTTTTCCCGGATATTTTTTTGAATTGGCCGAATTCATGTCGCGTGCGGCCTTCCGGTCGCTATCTTGCCCGAACGGCGCCGGATTTTGTCGGATAAAGATCCGGTTTGCGTCGCAAATCCGTCCCGCTTTGCAAACCCGGCCTCGCGATGCAAATAAGAACCGCTAAGCGAATTCGCCGGCATCACCCCATGCACCCGGACCCGCCCCATGACCCGCATCCGCAATCCCCTGAACATCGCGCAGCTCCAGGCGTTCGTCTCCGCCGCACATCACAAGAGCCTGCGCGCCGCGGCGCGCGAACTCGGCGTCACGCAGCCCGCGATCACGCATACGATCCGCGAGCTCGAGACGGCGCTCAACGCGGAGCTGCTCGCGCGCAGCGTGCGCGGCGTCGAGCTGACCGCGTGCGGCCATGCGCTGCTGCCGCGCGCCGAGCAGCTGCTCGGCGACATCCGCCGCACGGTCGAGGCCGTCGAACAGGTGAAGGGCGAGATGTCGGGGCGCGTCGCGGTCGGCACGATGCCGTCGATCGCGCTGACGGCGCTGCCGCGCGCGGTGACGGCATTCCGCCGGTCGATGCCGGACGTGAGCCTGCATCTCGAGGAAGTGACGGTGCCCGACGCGCTCGCGCAGTTGCGCAACGGCACGCTCGACATCGCTGCGATGCACCACGTGCCCGCGCTCGATCGCGATTTCACGCAGTTGCCGCTGTTGTCGACCGAATTCACGGTCGTGATGCGCGAAGGCCACCCGCTCGCGCACGCGCGCCGGTTAGAGGAATTGCTCGACGCCGAGTGGATCGTCACCGTCGGCGCCGAGCAGTTTCCGCACAGCGTGATGGTCGGGATGTTCGAGGCGCACGGGCTGCCGCTGCCGAAGCGCCTGCTGCGCTCGCCGATGTCGTTCGCGGTGACGCTCGGGCTCGTCGCGCGCTCGGACGTGATCGGCTGCTTCACGCGCCCGCTCGCCGCGACGGTCGCGCCGCTCGGCATCCGCACGGCCGAACTCGACGAGCGCATGCCGCGCTTCGACCTGTCGATCATCGCGCGGCGCGACCTGCTGCCCACGCCCGCCGTCACGCAATTCGTCACGTGCCTGCAGCGTGCGGTCAACGAAACGCTCGGCTGAATCGTTCCTGTGTCTGAAACGGCAGCGCACGCAACGCGCCGCCGCCGGGCCCGATATCGGGGCTTGTCCTAGGCGCCCTGCCGGTATTTTGTCTTGATAATCTTTGCGCACGTCGCGCGCCCGCATCGGGTGGGCGAAACGGACAGCCTGACGCGAAGCCGCGGCAGGCCGAAGGCTTACGGCGCGGCACAACCGCGCACCCATCGAACAAAACGAGGAGTCACCGAGTGAAAAAGATTCTTGCGGCTGTGACCGTCGCCCTGCTCGCCGTTTCGGCCGGCAGCGCGTATGCGAAGGACTGGACGACCGTGCGGTTCGGCGTCGACGCAAGCTACCCGCCTTTCGAATCGAAAGGCGCTGACGGCAAGGTGGTCGGGTTCGACGTCGACCTCGGCAACGAAATCTGCCGCCGCATGAACGCGAAGTGCGTGTGGATCGAAAACGACTTCGACGGGATGATTCCGGCGCTGAAGGCCCGCAAGTTCGACGGCGTGCTGTCGTCGATGTCGATGACGCCGGCGCGTCAGGAACAGATCGCCTTCTCGGCGAAGCTGTTCAACACGCCGACGCGCCTCGTCACGAAGAAGGGTTCGTCGCTGCTGCCGGACGTGAAGTCGGTGAAGGGCCACCGCATCGGCGTCGAGCAGGGCACGATCCAGGAAACGTACGCGAAGACCTACTGGGCGCCGGCCGGCGCGACGGTCGTGCCTTACCAGAACCAGGACCAGGTCTACGCCGACCTGATCTCCGGCCGTCTGGACGGCGCGCTGCAGGACGCGGTGCAGGCTGAAATCGGCTTCCTGAAGACCCCGCGCGGCGCGAACTTCGACTTCGCCGGCAAGGATCTCGACGATCCGAAGACGCTCGGCGAAGGCGCCGGTATCGGCCTGCGCAAGGAAGACACCGACCTGAAGGCGAAGATCGACGGCGCGATCGCCGGCATGCGCAAGGACGGCACGTACGCGAAGATCGCGAAGAAGTACTTCGATTTCGACGTCTACGGCAAGTAAGCAGCGCGCGATTTGCGCGCATGCAGACGGGCTCCGCGAGGAGCCCGTTTTTTTATGCGCGCGCGCAACGAATCGTGCGAAACATGCCGGCGCCGATGGCGGGATGCACGTTTTTTTTCGCATTAAACGGATGATTCTCAACGGAAAAACCAGCGCGGCGGAAGCGGTTTGATGGGTTCGCGTAAGGCAACGTACAATCGACCTTCCACGCACACCGGATCATTCGCGGCTGCGCCGCACTCCCCCATCATGCAAACGCAGACCCATCCGCTGATTTCCCCCGCCGTCGGTACCGAACGCCAGATCACGAGCTTTCACTACGGCCCGCGCGGCGGCAAGAAGGTCTACATCCAGTCGTCGCTGCACGCGGACGAACTGCCCGGCATGCTGGTCGCCACGCTGCTGCGCCGCAAGATCGCCGCACTCGAAACGGCCGGCAAGCTGCGCGGCGAAGTCGTCATCGTGCCCGTGCCGAACCCCATCGGCCTGTCACAGCACGTGTTCGGCGATCACCTCGGCCGCTTCGAGCTCGGCTCGATGCAGAACTTCAACCGCAATTTCTACGATCTCGCGGCGCTCGTGCTGCCGCGCGTCGAAGCACGCCTGACGAAGGACGGGGCGCGCAACGTCGCGGCCGTGCGCGCCGCGATGCGCGAAGCGCTCGACGAACAGAAGCCGCGCACCGAACTCGACTCGCAGCGCCTCGCGCTGCAGAAGCTGTCGTTCGACGCCGATATCGTGCTCGACCTTCACTGCGACAGCGATGCGGTGATGCACCTCTACACGAATCCCGATCTGTGGGCGGATGTCGAGCCGCTGGCGCGCTATCTCGATGCAAAGGCGTCGCTGCTCGCGCTGAATTCGGTCGGCAACCCGTTCGACGAAATCCACAGCTTCTGCTGGTCGGATCTGCGCAGCCGTTTCGGCGACCGCTTCCCGATCCCGAACGGCGCGATTTCCGTCACGGTCGAACTGCGCAGCGAACGCGACGTGTCGTACGAGTTCGCCGAAAAGGACGCGCAGGCGATCGTCGAATACCTGACCGAACGCGGTGTCGTCGAAGGCACGCCGGCGCCGCTGCCGCCGCTCGCGCATCCGGCCACGCCGCTCGCGGGCACCGACCCGCTCGTCGCGCCCGTGTCGGGCGTGATCGTGTTCCGCACGCCGGTCGGCGTGATGATCGAGGCCGGCCAGGCCGTGGCCGACATCGTCGATCCGCTGACCGATCGCGTCGTCACGCTGAAGAGCAGCGTGTCGGGCGTGCTGTACGCGCGCCAGATCGTGCGCTTCGCGACGGCCGGCATGGAAGTCGCGCGCATCGCCGGCGCGACCGCGATCCGCACGGGTTCGCTGCTGTCGGCCTGATCACCCGGACGGTCTGCTTCAAACGAAATCGCCCGCTTGCGCGGGCGATGTCGTTTTCACAGGGCGGCCACGTTACGTGCGCCGGCCGTTTGCGTCAGAACGCCGGCACGATCGCGCCGCCGAACTTCTGGTCGATGAACTTGCGCACGTCGTCCGATTCATAGGCCGCGACGAGCTTCTTCACCCACGGCTTGTCCTTGTCCTGCGCACGCACGGCGATCAGGTTCGCGTACGGCCCGCGCAGGTCCTCGATCGCGATCGCGTCCTTCACCGGCGTGAGCCCGGCCTTTACCGCGTAGTCGGTGTTGATCGACGCGGCGTCGAGATCGGGCAGCGCGCGCGGCAACTGCGCGGAGTCGAGTTCGACGATCTTGATCTTCTTCGGGTTCTCGGCAACGTCGAGCGGCGTCGCGTTCACGCCGTTGGCGCCGACGCCCGGCTTCAGCTTGATCACGCCGTATTTCTGCAGCAGCAGCAACGCGCGGTTGCCGTTCGACGGATCGTTCTGGATCCCGACCTTCGCGCCCGCCGGCAAATCCTTCAGCGACTTGATCTTCTTCGAATAGAAACCCATCGGCGCCGTGTACGTGAGCCCGACGTTGACGATCTTGTAGCCGCGCTGCTTGATCTGGCTGTCGAGGAACGGCTGGTGCTGGAAGCCGTTCGCGTCCAGGTCGCCGGCATCGAGCGCCGCGTTCGGCTGCACGTAGTCGTTGAATTCGATGACCTTGATCGCGAGGCCCTCGCGCGCGGCGACCTTCGTCACCTCGGTCCAGATCTGCGCGTCGGGGCCGCTCATCGTGCCGATCTTCAGCGTTTGCGGGTCGGCGTGCGCGCCGGGCGCCGCGAACATCAGGGCCGCGCCGAGCGCGGCAAGGCCGGTCAACCAGTTCGAGCGTCGCATGTGGGTGTCCTCCGTCGCGTGTCGTTGTAAGAGCGCGCATCGTGGCACGGGGCCGGAACGTCACCAACCAAGCTTATTTCATGTGCATATTCCCGATCCGGGTCGAACCTCAGCCGAAATCGGCATAACCGCTGCGATCGCAACCGGGCATGATTGGGTGTCGCATCGGCGCCACACATTCTTCATATGACAGTCGCTGTCATATTCATTACGCCGCCGGCCGTTAATGTTGCCACCGGTCCGCAAACGCGCCTGAAGAGCGCCGGAACCGCAACTGGACACGCCATTCATTCGCTCGGAGAATCCTTTGAACAAGAAACTGTTGACCATCGCCGCCCTGGCAGCAACGGCCGGCACGGCGCACGCACAAAGCAGCGTGACGCTGTACGGCGTCATCGATGCCGGTATCAGCTTCGCAAACCATTCGAAGACGGCAACCGGCAATGACCGCCTGTTCAAGTATGACGACGGCGTTGCCCAGGGCAGCCGTTGGGGCCTGCGCGGCACCGAAGACCTCGGTGGCGGCCTGAAGGCGATCTTCGTGCTCGAAAACGGCTTCAACAGCGGTAACGGCACGATCGGCCAGGGCGGCGCGATCTTCGGTCGCCAGGCTTACGTCGGCCTGAGCCAGTCGCAATACGGCACGGTCACGTTCGGCCGCCAGTACTCGTTCTCGACCGACATCCTCGGCTCGAACTACTCGACGGGCGGCAACACGGTCGCGGGCAACTACGCGTACCACGTGAACGACATCGACCAGCTCACGTCGAGCCGCATCAACAACGCCGTGAAGTTCCAGAGCGCGAACTACTCGGGCTTCACGTTCGGCGCGTTGTACGGCTTCTCGAACTCGACGGACTTCGCCGGCGCACCGGCAACGACGTCGGGCACGACGACGACGGCAGGCTCGTCGCGCGCATACAGCTTCGGCCTGAACTACGCGAACGGCCCGGTCTCGGTCGGCGCAGCGTACACGGACATCCGCTTCCCGAGCCAGTCGATCGCGCCGAACGGCTCGTCCAACTTCAACCTGAGCCTCGCGAACATCTCGACGGGCAACGTCCGCGACCTGCGCACCTACGGTGTGGGCGGCCGCTACGTCTGGGGCCCGGCAACGGCATGGCTGCTGTGGACGCGTACGCAGTTCTCGACCGTGTCGGGCGCGGGCGGCACGTTCTACAACGCGTATGAAGCAGGCGCGAAGTACGCGTTCACGCCGGCCCTGTCGGGCGGCGTAGGCTACACGTACACGAACGCGACGCAAAACGGCGGTTCGGCTCACTGGAACCAGGGCGACCTCGCGCTCGACTACGCACTCAGCAAGCGTACGGACGTGTACGGCCTGGTCGTGTACCAGCAGGCATCGGGCAACACGGGGACCACGAACGTCGCCGCGCAGATCGGCTCGAGCACGAGCTACTTCAACACGTCGGGCACGGGTTCGAAGAACCAGATCGCCGCACGTATCGGTATCCGTCACAAGTTCTAAAGCATCCGCTTAACTCGCGGATCACGACGGCAAGAAGCGCCCCGCTCCACGCGGGGCGCTTTTTTATGGGCTTTTAAGTTTCGCTTAATTCTGGGCTGAGAGGATGCTCTCACCCCCCCTGTTGGCCGCCTGAACATCGGCGGCTTTTTTTTTGATTCCGGCGGCGCGGCTGCCGGCCACCATGAGACAGGATCGGAGGCCATGATGATCGAAGATACCGTTTTCAGCCATCTGCACGCGATTCTGACGTGCCAACACTCGATGCCGGTCCAGAGCTGCCGCGTATCGGTCGAAATGCAGCGCCCGTGGGGGCGTCCGTATCGTCTCGTCGAATGGACGATGCATCTCGACGCACCCGCGCGGCGCCAGATCGTGCCGGCCGAATCGACCGACGAAGAGATCGCCGAGGTCGTCGCCTCGCACGTGCCGGGCCGGCTTTACGGCGACGGCCGGCTGCAGTTCTGACGCGCTGCCGCCTCGCGTGCGGCACTCGGCCCCGTTTGAGGAGGCATTGAAGTCTGCTACGCTGCGCGTTTTCGTCCACGCAACACACGATGGAAAACGCATTCAACGAACGCGGCGTGACGATCACGCGCAACGGCCTGTCGGCCGCCGGGCAGGTATTCGCGCTGCGTGACATCCGCCACGTCGATGTCGTCAAGATTCCGAAGAACCGTCTCGTGCCGTCGCTGATCTCGCTGATCGGCGCGGCCGCCGCCGTCGCGGGCGGCATCGCCGGATCGAGCGCCGCGCTCGTCGTCGGCGTGATGCTCGCCGTCGTCGGCTATCTCGCGTGGACCACGCAGGACGTCACGTATCGCCTGATGGTCGAGATGCCCGACGGCAAGCGCGAAGCGCTGTCGAGCGTCGACGTCGCGTTCGTCGAACGCGTCGCGCAGGTCGTGCGCGATGCGCAGGCGGCGGCCGCCACTGCCGGCTGAGTGCTTCCGGCCGCTTTCCCCTCCCTCTCCGCCGCATATGGCACAAAACCCCGTAAATCATTGATTTAACGGGGTTTCTGTTTTATGACACCCGAATCGACGGCTTCTCGCCAATATTTCCAAGCATTGTTGCTCATTCGTTCCGTTCAGTCAGGGAAGCATAGAGACATGTCATGCGCATGGATTCGTTACATTTCCCACCGCCCAGTTTTAATTGCAACTTCCATCATCCCAACTGTGAGAGGGCGTTCCAGCACTTTATCTCTGGCGCCTGCACTAAATGGCGACTTCAATGTTTCCAAAACAAATCGCCCAAATTTTAAATTTCTTGACGGGTAATAATAATTTATATCGAAATCACTGATATCAACATCAAAAGTTTCCGAGAACTTCTTCATCAGCCTCAGCATGGCTCTATCGGAAATTTCCAGATCAATGCAGAGATCTGTCTCCGAGGTGATTTCAAGCTCTCCCCACAACGGCGAATCCGCCTCATCCCTCACCATCTCTATTAGACGAGCATCCATTAAAGGCGATCCTCCGGTTTAACCAAGCCATTGTACTTGACTCCAGACCGATGCATTATGATCGATATGTCGACCGCGGTAATAACCCAACCGACTACCAGGATCGCCCGTCCAACAAAAACGCCAAGTTCCCTCGTAAACTTAACCCTAAGAAGCATGAGACTCTTGAACGACGTTACCGTTGGCAGAGTCTTGTGCTTGACCTCATAAGGCAGCAATTTTCGGGAAACTCTGGAAGCTACCGATATTCCCTTGACTGCTCCACCGAATTTCCCTCTTGTCGGCAGAAACCTTTGACCCAATAAAATCATTTCAACCCCAACGACATCATCAACACCCAACTCATCACAAGCAACGTCAATAACAATCAAGCAAAAAAGCTCTGACGGCGCAATTGTGATAACGAGATTGACTGCAAGAAACACGCTCAATAAATCCATTAACTCCATGATTTTAAAAAAAATCCAGTGATATCAATTCTGTCGTCTTCACTCCGTTACGCGTGACGGACGCGGGCCTCCCCACCCTCCCGCGAATGCGCCGCACCGCGACGCCCACGCGCCGACCGCCTAGTATGGAAAGACCGGCGCCCGGCGCCGCATCGACCAAGGGGGTCCGCATGAACGCTCAATCGCTGTCCGGCACGCTTCGCGCGCAGGAACTGCTGATCGTGTCGATGATCCGCGCGCTTCCCCCTGACGCACGCCACACGCTCGGCGAGATCTTCGCAGAGCAGATCGCGTTCGCGGAAGAGCACCACCTCGAGGGCCGCAGCGAGCGCGACACGCACGACGCATTCATCGCGCATGCGCGCAACCTGCTGATCCGCATCGAATCGCTGTCGTAACGCGGCGTCCGCGCTTGCGGCGTCCGCGCGTCATTGCCGCCTCGCGGCACCCGGCGCGCTCAACCACCTTGAATTGATAATAATTCTCATTTACAATTCGGCACGTTTTACCCTTTTCCTTTCCTCCAGCCGTTCGCCGCCTCGCATGCGCGAACGGGCCAGCCAGGTGAACGCGTCACCCAGCCAGCCTTCGGGCTTGTTTTCGTCAATGGGAGACCACCTGTGCATTGCTATACGCTGGCGCGGCGGCCGATCTGTGCCGCGCTGTTCGGCGCGTTCGGCCTGTCCGCCGCCACGGCTCACGCCGATTCGTCGCCGCAAGGCGCCACCCCGCCTGCCACCATGCTCGCCGCGGCCACGCGCGGCGATGCGGCGCTGCTCGACCCGGTCACCGTCACGGCCAACCGCACCGCAACGGCCGCGAGCCGCACGGCTGCGTCCGTCTCGGTGATCACCGACGCGGATCTGGAAGAACAGCAGGCCGCCAACATCAAGGACGCGCTGCGCTACGAGCCGGGCATCACGGTGCGCCGCACCGCGTACCGGCCCGGCAGCGCCGCGCTCGGCGGCGGCCGCGACGGCGATTCGAGCATCAACATCCGGGGCCTCGAAGGCAATCGCGTGCTGCTGATGGAAGACGGCATCCGCCTGCCGAACGCGTTCTCGTTCGGCCCGCTCGAAGCGGGGCGCGGCGACTACGCCGATCTCGACACGCTCAAGCGCATCGAGATCCTGCGCGGGCCGGCGTCGGCGCTCTACGGCAGCGACGGCCTGACCGGCGCGGTGAACTTCATCACGAAGGATCCGCACGACCTGCTGTCGATCTACAACAAGCCCTACTACTTGTCGTTCCGGCCGAGCTACGACTCGGCCGACCGCAGCATCGGCGCGACCGTATCGGCCGCGGGCGGCAACGATCGTATCCAGGGGATGCTCATCGCCGACGGCCGGCGCGGCCACGAGGTCGACACGCGCGGCAGCAACAACTCGGCGAGCACGTTGCGCACGACGTCGAATCCGCAGGACGTCTATTCGGAATCGCTGCTCGGCAAGCTCGTGCTGACGCCGACCACGCGCGACACGATCAGGTTCACCGCCGAAACGGTGCAGCGGCGCGTGAGCACCGACGTGCTGTCCGCGATCAATGCGCCGACCACGCTCGGCCTCACGACCTACGACCGGCTCGAGCGCAACCGCTTCAGCGTCGACTACGACTTCCGCGACGACGCGTTCCGCTGGTTCCAGACCGCGCACGTGCAGTTCTACTACCAGGGCGCGAAGCAGGACCAGTACGCGTTCGAGACGCGCGGCAAGCAGCCTTCGCGTTCGCGCGACAACCAGTACCAGGAACGCACGTTCGGCGGCTCGGCGTTCGCCGAAAGCGGCTTCGCGACCGGGCCGTTCGCGCACAAGCTGCTGTACGGCGTCGACGGCAGCGTGTCGCGCGTGACGAACATGCGCGACGGCACGGTGCCGGGCGTCGGCGAGGCGTTCCCGAACAAGGCGTTCCCCGACACCGACTACACGTTGTTCGGCGCGTTCCTGCAGGACCAGATCGGCTACGGCCGCCTGCTCGTCACGCCGGGCCTGCGCTTCGACACGTACCGGCTGAGCCCGACCGAAAACGATCCGCTGTTCACCGGCAAGGCCGTGTCGACCAGCGCGAACGAACTGTCGCCGCGCGTCGCCGTGCTCTACGAGATCACACCCGCGGTCATTCCGTACGTGCAGTACGCGCACGGCTTCCGCGCACCGACGCCCGATCAGGTAAACAGCAGTTTCTCGAACCCGGTGTACGGCTACACGTCGATCGGCAATCCGAACCTGAAGCCCGAGACGAGCGATACGTTCGAAGCCGGCCTGCGCGGCAAAGCCGGCACCGGCTACGGCGTCGTGCGCTACAGCGCGGCCGCGTTCACGGGCCGCTACCGCAACTTCATCTCGCGCACGACGATCGCCGGCAGCGGCCGGCCGGCCGACCCGTTCGTGTTCCAGTACGTTAACTTCGCCGACGCACGCATTCACGGCCTCGAAGGCCGCGCCGAATGGGTGATGCCGAACGGCATCACGCTGAAGACGGCGATGGCGTTCACCAAGGGTTCGACGCAGAACGACGGCGCGGCGAGCCAGCCGCTCAACACCGTCAACCCGTTCTCCGCCGTGTTCGGCGTGCGCTACGAGCCGACCGAACGCTGGTTCGTGCAGACCGACCTGCTGTTCCAGGCCGCGAAACGCGACAAGGACATCGACAAGTCCGACTGCTCGAACAAGGCGTGCTTCTCGCCGCCGTCGTCGTTCGTCGTCGACCTGCGCGGCGGCTACCGCTTCAACAAGCACGTGAGCGCGACGATCGGCATCCGCAACCTGTTCGACCGCAAATACTGGAACTGGTCGGACGTGCGCGGGATCGCAGCCGATTCGCAGGTGCTCGATGCGTATACGTCGTCCGGACGCACGGTCGCCGTCAGCATGAAAGTGGATTTCTGATGCGCGCCGCCCGCGCTCCCACCCCAACCGTTACTTGAAGGAGTCCGACATGATGCAATCCGCCCTTCCCGGTCAACCGGCCACGCCGGCCCGTGCGGCCGCCGCGCTGCGCGACGCGTTCCTCAAGCTCAAGACCGAGCGCCAGCTGCGCAACCGCGACGTCGCGCAGGCGCTCGGCGTCAGCGAAGGCGAGGCGCTCGCCGCGTTCGTCGGCGAGCACGTCGTGCGGCTCGACGCGCGCTTTCCGGCGATGTTCGAGGAAATGCCGCGCCTCGGCCGCGTGATGGCGCTCACGCGCAACGATACGGCCGTCCACGAGAAGGACGGCGAGTATGCGCAGATGAGCCACGACGGGCCCGTCGGCCTCGCGCTCGGCGATATCGACCTGCGCATCTTCTATCGTCACTGGGTGTCGGCGTTCGCGGTGCGCGACGAGACCGCGCATGGCCCGCTGAAAAGCCTGCAGTTCTTCGACGCGCAAGGGCATGCGATCCACAAGGTCTACCTGCGCGCGCACAGCGACCACGCCGCGTACGACGCGTTCGTCGAACGCTGGCGCGCGCCGTCGCAGGAGCCGGGCCTCGAGGTCGCGCCCGCCGCGCCGAAGACGCCCGAACGCGCCGACACCGAGATCGACGTCACCGGCTTTCGCGCCGCGTGGGACGCGATGACCGACACGCACCAGTTCTTCGGCATCACGCAGCGCTTCGGCGTGAGCCGCATGCAGGCGCTGCGCCTCGCCGATCCGCAATACGCGTATCCGGTCGGCACGCGTGCGCTGCGTCACGCGCTCGAACGCGCGGCCGGCAGCGGCCAGCCGATCATGGTGTTCGTCGGCAACGCGGGGATGATCCAGATTCATACGGGCCCGGTGGCGAACGTGCGCGAGGTCGGCGCGTGGATCAACGTGCTCGACCCGGGCTTCAACCTGCACGTGCGCGAGGATCTGATCGCCGCCGCGTGGGTCGTGAAGAAACCGACGAGCGACGGCATCGTCACGTCGCTCGAGCTGTTCGACCGGCAGGGCGACCACGTCGCGCTGCTGTTCGGCGAGCGCAAGCCCGGCAAGGTCGAACGCGACGACTGGCGGGCGCTGGTGGCGGGCCTGCCGCCGGCGGAGCACGGAGACGCACGGTGAGCCGCGGGCCGCTCAGCCGGCAGCGCCGCATCCTGCTCGCGAGCGCGGCGGTCGGTGCGCTCGCGGGCGCGCTGCCGGGCCGGGGGCGCGCGCAGACGCCGGCGAAGCGCGTGGTCGTGATCGGCGGCGCGCTCGCGGAAACCGCGTTCGCGCTCGGCGGCGCCGACGCCGCGCTACCGGCTCGTCGGCGCCGACACGACCTGCACGTATCCCGATGCCGCGAAGCGTTTGCCGAAAGTCGGCTACCAGCGCGCGCTGTCGGCCGAGGGGCTGCTGTCGCTGCGGCCCGATCTCGTGCTCGCGTCGGCGGAAGCCGGCCCGCCCACCGCGATCGCGCAGGTGAAGGGCGCGGGCGTCGCGGTGACGACATTCGACGAACGGCACGACGTCGAATCGGTGCGCGCGAAGATCGCGGGTGTCGCGCAGGCGCTCGACGTACGCGACGCAGGCGCCGAGCTGCTGCAACGTTTCGATCGCGACTGGCAGGCCGCGCGTGCCGCGGTCGCCGCCCGCGCGCCCGGCGGCGCGCAGCCGCCGCGCGTGCTGTTCGTGCTGAACCATACCGGCAACCAGGCGCTCGTCGCCGGCCAGCGCACGGCCGCCGACGCGATGATCCGCTACGCGGGCGCACGCAACGCGATGCAGGGTTTCGATCACTACAAGCCGCTGACGACCGAGGCGCTCGCCGCCGCCGCGCCCGACGTCGTGCTGATCTCCGACGAAGGGCTCGCGGCAGTCGGCGGGCGCGCGGCGCTGCTCGCCACGCCCGGCTTCGGCGCGACGCCGGCCGGCCGCGCGCAGCGCGTCGTGTCGCTGGATGCGCTGTTCCTGCTCGGCTTCGGCCCGCGCCTGCCGCTCGCCGTCACGACCCTGCACCGACGGCTGTCGGATGCGCTCGCCTGATTCCGGATCGCCCCGATGCCCGCTCACGCTTCGCCCTTCCCCGCACCGTCGCCCGCGTCGCGCTCCGGCGCCGCGCGCATCGGTACGTCGCGCCGCTTCGCGCCGTTCGCGCTGGCCGCGCTCGCCGTTCTCGTGTGCGCGATGTCCGTCGTCGCGCTGTGCGTCGGCGCGTACCGCATTCCGCTCACGCAAGCCTGGGCCGCGCTGACCGGCGACGCCGCCGCGCAGCAGGCGCGCGCGGTACTGCTCGACATCCGCGCGCCGCGCGTCGCGCTCGCACTGCTGGTCGGCAGCGGCTTCGGCGCGGCCGGCGCCGCGATGCAGGCGCTGTTCCGCAACCCGCTCGCCGATCCGGGGCTCGTCGGCGTGTCGAGCGGCGCGGCACTCGGCGCGACCACGATGATCGTGCTCGGCCCCGCGCTGTTCGCCGCGCACGTGAGTGCCGCCGCGTTGCCTGTCGCCGCGTTCGCGGGCGCGCTCGCGGTCGCCGCGCTCGTCTACCGGCTCGCCGCGTCGCGCGGCCGGCTCGCGTTGCCGCTGCTGCTGCTCGCCGGCATCGCGATCAATGCGCTGGCCGGCGCGGCGATCGGGCTGCTCACGTTCGTCGCCGACGATGCGCAACTGCGTTCGCTGACCTTCTGGAGCCTCGGCAGCCTCGGCGGCGCGCAATGGTCCGCGCTGGCGGCCGTCGCGCCGTGCGTCGCGATCGGCTGCGTGCTGCTCGCACGCGAACGCGACGCGCTGAACGCGTTGCAGCTCGGCGAAACCGAGGCGCTGCACCTCGGCGTGCCGGTGCAGCGGCTGAAGCGGCGCGTGCTCGTCGCGGTCGCGCTCGCGGTCGGCGCGTTGGTGTCGTGCGCCGGCATCATCGGCTTCATCGGGCTCGTCGCGCCGCATTGCGTGCGCCTCGCGTGCGGCCCCGACCAGCGCGTCGTGCTGCCCGGCGCCGCGCTGCTCGGCGCGTTGCTGACGCTCGCCGCCGATCTCGCCGCGCGCACGGTCGCGGCACCGGCGGAAGTTCCGCTCGGCGTGCTGACCGCGCTGCTCGGCGCGCCGTTCTTTCTCGCGCTGCTGTGGAAAAGCCGCGGCGCGCTCGGCGGATGAGCGCGCCGGACGTTCGACGGCCTGCCGGATCGATCCGCCCCACCTCGCTGGAGATTGCCTTGTCATCACTCGCATCGACGATCAACGCATTGCGCCCGTTCGTACCGTCCCGGGATTTCGACACGAGCAAGCGCTTCTATGTCGAACTCGGCTTCACGCTGACCTTCGACGGCGATGCCATTGCCGAACTGCACTTCGGCCGGCACAGCATCCTGCTGCAGGATTTCTACGAGCCTGCCCATGCGAACAACAGCATGCTGCAGATGGTCGTCAGCGATCTCGATGCATGGTGGCGGCACATCGATGCGCTCAGGCTGACCGAACGTTATGCCGTCAACGCGCCGATCGAGCCGAAGATGCAGCCGTGGGGACGACGCGTCGCTTTTCTGTTCGACCCGGCCGGCGTGCTGTGGCATATCTCCGAGGCCGCGCCCGGCGCGGTTTGACGCCGCGCCGTTTGCCACGCCAGCGAGCCCTTTCTTCACGACGACCATGCTGACCGCTCACCATCTCGACGTCGCGCGCCGCCACAACGCCATCCTCCGCGACCTGTCGCTGTCGATCGAACCGGGCCGCGTGACCGCGCTGCTCGGCCGCAACGGCGCGGGCAAGAGCACGCTGCTGAAGACCTTCGCCGGCGAGCTGACCGGGCGCGGCTCGGCGGCCGGCACACGCGTGACCGGCGACATCACGCTGAACGGCGAACCGCTCGCGCGCATCGACGCGCCGCGCCTCGCGTGCCTGCGCGCGGTGCTGCCGCAGGCCGCGCAGCCGGCCTTTCCGTTCAGCGTCGACGAAATCGTGCTGCTCGGCCGTTATCCGCATGCGCGGCGCAGCGGCGCGACGTCGCATCGCGATCGCGACATCGCGTGGCGCGCGCTCGAACGCGCGGGCGCCGACGCGCTCGTCGGCCGCGACGTCACGACGCTGTCGGGCGGCGAACTCGCGCGCGTGCAGTTCGCGCGCGTGCTCGCGCAGCTCTGGCCGGACGACGGCGGCGACGATGCCGCGCAGCCCCGCTACCTGCTGCTCGACGAGCCGACCGCCGCGCTCGACCTCGCGCACCAGCACCGGCTGCTCGACACCGTGCGCTCGGTCGCGCGCGAATGGCGGCTCGGCGTGCTCGCGATCGTCCACGATCCGAACCTCGCCGCGCGGCACGCGGATACGATCGCGATGCTCGCCGACGGCACGATCGTCGCACACGGCACGCCGCGCGACGTGATGACGCCCGCGCATGTCGCGCAGTGCTACGGGTTTTCGGTGAAGATGGTGGAAACCGGCGACGGTGCGCCGCCGGTCATGGTGCCGGCTTAGGGTCCGTTCATGCCGATCGCGAGCGTGCGCCGGCCCACCAATCTTTCGCTCGGAAACAGGAGACTCGCATGCCGCTTCCGATGACCCGCGTGCTGCTCTACGTGCACGACGTCGCTTCCATCAAATCGTTTTACCTGCGCTACTTCGACCTGCCCGTCGTCGAGGAGATCGACGGTGAATGGGCGGTGCTCGACGCGGGCAACATCGAGCTGGCGCTGCATCTGGCCGGCCCGGCGTTTCGGCGCGCGGCCGCGCCCGAACCTCCGCACGCGACGCGCGTCAAGCTCGTCTTCTCGATCACATCGGGCATCGACGCGCATCGCGACCGTCTCGCGCGCGACGGCGTCGCCGTGCGCGACGTCAAGCGCTTCGACGGATTCCCGTACCGGCTGCTCGACGGCCTCGATCCGGAAGGCAATGTCTTCCAGGTGATGCAGCCGGACTGAACGCCGGCCGCCGGCGTCGCCCGGCGCTTCGCCACCTTCAACGCTCGACGTCGGCCGCGCCGAAAGTGCGCATCTTCCACCCGAGCCGCACGGCCAGCATCCGCATCGAGAAGCCGGCCACCAGCGCGACCGCGGTCGCCACGTCGGCGCCGATGCCCAGGTACTGCATCCCGACGTACAACGCGCCCGTCACGAACGCTACGCTCGCGTACAGTTCCTCGCGCAGGATCAGCGGCATCTCGTTGCACAGCAGGTCGCGCAGCATCCCGCCGCACACGCCGGTGATCGCGCCGGCCAGCACGACGATGATCGGCGCGGCGCCGGTCGACGCGCCGATGTCGCAGCCGATGATCGTGAACGCGGCGAGGCCGATCGCGTCGACGGTGACGAACAGCGTCTTCATGCGCGCGAGACGGCGGGCGGCCCACGATGCGACGGTTGCCGCGACGAGCGTGATCACCAGGTATTCGGGATGCGCGATCCAGCCGAGCGGATAGTGGCCGAGCAGCACGTCGCGCACGGTGCCGCCGCCGAGCGCCGTCACCGCGCCGACGAGCGCGAGCCCGAAGCGGTCCATCCCGCGCCGCATGCCCATCAGCGCACCCGACATCGCTTCCGCGACGATCGCAATCAGATAAAGCGTATGCATGGTGCGCGTCAGTCGTCGGTACGGAACAGGTCGAGCACGCGTTCGCGCTCGGCCGCGTCGACGGCCGCGGGCATCGCGACGCCCGCCGCCGCGTCATGTCCGGCCACGGCGGACGCGCCCGCCGGCGCAGGCACGGCCGCGCACGCGAAGTCGCTGCGCACGAACGGCGGCACGTCGGCCGTGCACGTGCCGCGCGTGTATTCGGCGTAGACGAAATCGCCGTCGACGAGCGCGACGTCCTGCGGCGGCGTCGCATCGACCGGCGTGCGTCCGTCGACGGCCGTCTTCATGTAGTCGAGCCAGACCGGCAGCGCCAGCGTCGCGCCGGTTGCGCGCCCCATCGGGCGCGGCGTGTCGTAGCCGAGCCACGCGACCGCGACGATCCCCGACGAGTAGCCGGCGAACCACACATCCTTCGACCCGTTCGACGTGCCCGTCTTGCCGGCGGCGTCGTCGCGGCGCAGGGCGAGCGCGCCGCGTGCGGTGCCGGCCTTCACGACGTCGCGCAGCATGCTGTCCATCATGAACGCGTTGCGCGCGGAGATCACGCGCGTGCCGGCCGCGGGCGACGCTTCGTACATCGCGCCGCCGTGGCGCTGCTTCACCGACAGGATCAGGCGCGGCTCCATCCGCGTCCCGCCGTTCGCGAACACGCTGTACGCGCTCGCGAGTTCGAGCGGCGTCACCGCGCCCGCGCCGAGCGCGAGCGGCAGCGATGCCGGATTGCGCTGTGCGTCGAAGCCGAAATGCACCGCGTGCTGCTGCACGTAATGCGCATCGGTGGCCTGCATCAGACTGACCGCGACCAGGTTCTTCGAGCGCACGAGACCGCGCCGCACCGGGATGAAACCCTCGTAGCGGTTGCCGAAATTGCGCGGACGCCACGGCCGCGCGCCGGTTTCCGCATGGGTGAGCGTGCGCTGCGTATCGTCGACGAGCACGCCCGGGAAGTAGCCCTTCTCCAGCGCGGCCGAATAGACGAACGGCTTGAAGCTCGAGCCCGGCTGGCGATACGCCTGCAGCGCATGGTCGAACACGTTGCGATTGAAATCCGCGCCGCCGACGAGCGCGAGCATGTCGCCGGTGGCCGCATCGAGCGACACGAGCGCGCCTTCGAGCGCGGGCTTCGCGTCGCGCGCCGCCGGCTGGCGCCGCAGCCCGCGCGCGAGCGCGGCTTCGGCCGCGCGCTGGTCGCGCATCGAGATCGTCGTCGTCACGTCGAGGCCGAGCGTATAGGCGTCGTCGTGAAAGCGCTCGACCATCATGCGGCGCGCGCGTTCGGCGACGTACGGCGCGGCGACGATCCCGGGCGGCGGCGTGGTCGCCAGCGCGATCGGCGCGTCGACGGCCGTGCGATAAGTCGCGTCGTCGAGCTGGCCGAGTGCATGCATCCGCCCGAGCACGTAGTTGCGCCGCGCGGTCGCGCGCGCCGGATTGACGACCGGGTTGAACGCGGACGGCGCCTTCGGCAGCCCCGCGAGCACGGCCGCCTCGCCCGCGTTCAGCGCGTCGAGCGGCTTGCCGAAATACACGTTCGCCGCCGCCGCGAAACCGTACGCGCGCTCGCCCAGATAGATCTCGTTCATGTACAGCTCGAGCAGCTTGTCCTTGCTGTATTCGCGTTCGAGCTTCGCCGCCATCAGGATCTCGGCGAGCTTGCGGCTCAGCACCTTGTCGCGCGTCAGGTAGAAGTTGCGCGCGACCTGCATCGTGATCGTGCTGCCGCCCTGCCCCGGCTGCCCGGTCACGACGTTCGCGAACGTCGCGCGCGCGAGGCCGCCGACATCCACCGCGCCGTGCTGGTAGAACTTCGCGTCCTCGGCCGCGAGCAGCGCGTGCCGCATCAGCGGCGGGATGCGTTCGAGCGGCACGAACTCGCGCCGCTCGACGCCGTATTCGGCGAGCAGATCGCCGTCGCGCGAGAAGATCCGCAGCGGCAGCGCGGGACGATAGACGGCCAGGTGCTCGACGGACGGCAGCTGCGTCCAGATGCGATGGATCGTCCATGCGCCGATGCCCGCGCACGCGAGCGTCAGGCCCAGCAGCGCGCCCGCGAGCGTGCGCCATGCGCGACGGCGGCGCGGCGGCGCGGGAGGTGGGGAAGCGGGGGGGTCGGTCATGTCGGGCTCCTTCTTCGATGCCGTGAATCCGCGGCGCGCGACCTGTCGCCGCTCGTCGCGAAAGGCGCGCATTGTCGAAGGGATTGCGCGAAACCGGAACATTCTTTAGCCAAAGTTTGGCAGGCTAAATTTTATTTAGGGATGAGAGTGTGGCCAGCTTGCGGCACTCGTTTATGTGCGAGACCCACGAAGCTCGCTGTTCTGAGCGAAAATGAATCGAGGTGCATGCAAATAGGTTGCCTGTTCGCATTCACACCCGAAACGATATAGATGAAATAGAACGGGATCGAAAATGAATATCGACGCACTTGCCCAACTTCTCATTGCCCCAGCAGTTCTTGCTGTGCCTCTCAAATATGCCTTTGATTTTTTTGACGGCGTTCGAAAGGAAAGACGCGGCGTGAAGGGACTTGCATTTGTATGCTGGTACGGACCACAGCGACGTCCGCTCAATTTGCCTGGCTGGATAAGATTTGTTGCCTCGAAGATCAGGAACTGTTTTCAGAGTCGGGGCAACCGGCCGACACATGGGGTTCTTTCAACAAACAAGGCCATTGGTTTCATCTTCAACAGCGGGCAGGTTCCACTCAAGGCAGATGATCTGTTCAAATCCAAACCACTCAGACTAGTCCTCTCAGGCAGTGGCGAACTGAATGACGTCAGCATGCGTTTCGAAAGCGACCAGACCGCTGACATCAGATTGACAGGGGAAAGAACGTTTTTGCGTCGACCCAAAAACCACTCGAAAGAGAGAGCCATTGCGTTTTCATACATGGCACCCGGTCACGGTGTGGCCGTGGAGATCGAATACAGTGCACGAGGTCCGGTGAGTTTTAGCCTTTCAGGACCAGTGAACGGGATGCGACGCTCGATTCAGCAACAAGTCCTGTTTGAAGTGGATATTGAAAGCAGCCAGCATCGACTACGGCAGCGACGATCTGCAGTTGTAAGACTATGGGTCGGAGGACTGTTGATGGTGGCTGCCATAACCATGGCAGCCATTGACGTCCTATTCAAGGGCGATCATTTCCTCCCCACCAGAGACTGGACATACTGGCTTTCAATGGTGGCTTTGGCAGTAGGTGAATCAATGGCCCTTATGGCTTGGGACCACTTCAGGCAACCGAAGAAGATTCCGGCCGCACTTCGATACTGGGATACTGCGAAGAACGAGCCTGTCAATCCGGTTGACCAACGAACAGCCGTTCAGTAAGTCACTCTCCGCTTCCGTTTCATGTTCCCCGGCAATCCTCCACGCCCCAATCAAAAGCCCGCCGGCTTGCACCGGCGGGCCCATTCAGCGATCACGCGTTTCGTTCAGCGCGCCGGGTTCAGCGTCAGGTTCATGTGACGGTTCACGTCCTTGTACAGCAGGTAGCGGAAGCGGCCGGGGCCACCCGAATAGCATGCCTGCGGGCAGAACGCGCGCAGCCACATGAAATCGCCCGCTTCGACCTCGACCCAGTCCTGGTTCAGGCGATAGACCGCCTTGCCTTCGAGCACGTACAGCCCGTGCTCCATCACGTGCGTTTCAGCGAACGGAATCACGCCGCCCGGCTGGAACGTCACGATGTTTACGTGCATGTCGTGGCGCATGTCGCTCATGTCGACGAAGCGCGTCGTCACCCACGCGCCGTCGGTACCCGGCATCGGGATCGGCTCGACGTCCTGCTCGTTGGTCACGAATGCTTCCGGCAGCGGAATGCCGTCGACGGCCTGGTAATGCTTGCGCACCCAGTGGAAACGCACCGCGGCATCGCTGACGTTGTGCAGCGTCCAGTCCGCGCCCGGCGGAATGAACGCGTAGCCGCCCGGCTTCAGCACGTGCTTCGTGCCCTGCAGCGTCAGCTCGGCTTCGCCCTCGACGACGAACAGCACGGCTTCGGCGTTCTTGTCCTGCTCGGGCTTGTCGCTGCCGCCGCCCGGGTTCACTTCGACGATGTACTGCGAGAAGGTTTCCGCGAAACCCGACAGCGGGCGGGCGATCACCCACAGGCGCGTGTTCGTCCAGAACGGCAGCCAGCTCGTGACGATGTCGCGCATCACCCCCTTCGGGATCACCGCGTACGCCTCGGTGAACATCGCGCGATCGGTCAGCAGATCGGTCTGCGGCGGGTGGCCGCCATGCGGCGCGTAATACGTTGTCTTAGACATAGTGCATCCAGGCAATGGGTTGGTCCGTTCCGCGGCGGCGTGACGCCGTTGCCGGGGAAACGTGAAAGCGGCTCGGCTTGCGCTCGCCGGCCCGCACGGCCTTGCGGCGACGCAACGGCGACGGGCACGGTTGACGATATCGGAGTCGCCCGCGATTCACCAATTAAATGTTGCGATGGATTCCATTCGATTTCCCACTACCCGCGCGGCGCGCAACGGCGTACGAAAAACATGCGTGGAATCAGGCAGGCACACGCACGCGGCGTGCGGATCGGGAGAAATTCAGGAGATCGGGTGCAGCGAGGAAACCTGCAGTGCCCGGCGGACGCGGGCGGCGCGCGCCGCCCGGCCGGGTCTCGAGCGTGACCGCCGCGTATTGCGGCGCGCCGGTCGCGCACCGCTCACGCCGGCGTGTCACGCGGGGACGATCAGTCCCAGTCGCGGCGATGATGTTTGTGGTGGTGACGGCGGCCACCGCGATCGTCGTCATACGAGTTGCTGCGCGACATGTTGCCGCCGAGCGCCGCGCCGGCGCCGCCGCCGACCGCCGCACCCAGCAGGCCGCCCGTGCGGCCGCCCATCGCATTGCCTGCCGCCGTGCCAGCGCCGCCGCCGAGGGCGCCGCCGATGATCGCGCCGGTACGCTCGCGACGGTTCGACGTCACCGCGCCACCCGCGCCGCCGCCGATGGCGCCGCCGATCACCGAGCCCGTGCTGCCGCCGAGCGCACCGCCGACCGCTGCGCCGGCTACCCCGCCGAGCGCGCCGCCAAGCGCGTTGTTCATGTCACCTGCCAGTGCCGGCAGCGCAGTCGCGCCGGTCAGCGCGGCGACGACGAGAGCGGGGGCGATTTTCTTCCACATTCCCGTGTTCTTCCTTGTTCGCAATCTGGTTATCGAGGGTTCGCTCTGGTATGACGATTCGCGTCGACCGGCCCGTTCGATGCAGGGTGCGCAGCGTCGGACCAATTCATTTCAATGAGCTTGCGGCGAAGAATAGCATCGGTCCCCGACGCTTGCCCTCTACATTGTGGTAACAAGATGTTTGCGCTTAGGAAACACTCGGCGCACCTGTCGCGGCAAGCCCGGAAACCCGCGCCGGCACTGGCTTGCGCAGAGGTTCCGGCCCTCCGGAATCAGGTGCCGGCCGCGTCGCGCAAACGCAACTCGCGGTCGCGTGCGACGGGCAAAGCGGGTCAGTACACGCCGGGCAGCAGCCGCCAGGTCCGCGCGCAATACGCGTCGTACTCGGCGCCGAATTGCGCGCGCAGCAGCGCCTCTTCGGAGCGGATACGCGCGACGAGCGGCGGATCATCGTCAACACGACCAGCAGCACGCCGACGCCCGAGCGGAACGCGAGCGCCCAGCCGACCGAATTGACGAGCAGGCCGAGATAGCTCGGATTGCGGATGCGGCGGTAGATGCCGTCGGTCACGAGCGTATGGCCCGGCTGGATCGCGACGAGCCCGCTGAAGCGCTTGCCGAGCACGAACACGGGCCAGATGCGCAGCACGCCGCCCGCGACGTAGAGCGCAACGCCGGCCCAGCGCAGCGTTTCCCCATCCAGCGTCCAGACATTCAGCCGGTCGGTCAGCGCGGGCAGGTATGCGGCGGCGAAGCCGATCGCGCCGAACGCCGCGAGCACCCAGCGGTTGTCGCGGTTCTCGCGCTCGCCGCTGCTCAGGTTGCCGCTGCTGAAGGCCGCGACGACAGTCATGACGATGGTCGCGATCGCGACGACGGTCAGCGGCGGATGCGAGAAGAAGGCCGCGAACCCGCCGCTGCCGAGCACCGCGAGCCCGAGATAGACGAGCGTGGCGATGCCCGACAGGGCGGCGACCTTGGGCGTGAGCGTCATGGCTGCCTCGCTGGGACGAGTGTTTTCCGCAGAAGTATAGGACGGCGGCATCCCGGCGAGCCCGTGCCTGTTTTGCGGCCGTTTGTGCCCGATTACGGCCGGCGCCGCGTCAGCGAATCCGGAACGAGCCGCCGATCCCGACGCTGACGGGCGGCGCGTAATACGCCGGCGCATAGCCGTAGTAGGCCGGCGCGGGCGCGTAGCCGTACGGCGGCGCGACGTAGCAGCCGGACAGGCCGCCGATCAGGGCAAGCGTAATGAGAAGTCTGGACATGAGGGTTCCCGGTACAGGACGAACAACGCCGTGCGAAGGCTGCGCCGCGGGACGCGATGCGTCCGCTGCGAAAGGCCCGAACAGCAGCCCATATCGTCCGATGAAGCGATGAACCGAGTGTAGCGCCCGCGCGCTTGGGAGACGTTTCGCGCACCGTTACACGTGTTACCCGGGATAACCGCCGAAACACCCGGCGAGCCGGGCGCCGCGCCCTGCTCGCCGCATCGCCTGTCGCGATGCGCGCCCGCTTCAGACGAAGCGCGCGCGAATGCGCTGCGCGAGCGCTTCGAGCGTCGCCGCATCAGCGACGTCGCGCGCGTGCAGCTTCAGCGCAACGCCTTCCCAGCGCGGGATCACGTGGAAGTGCACGTGCGGAACCGTCTGGCCGGCTGCCGCGCCGTTGAACTGGCCGATGAACACGCCGTCCGGCTCGAGCGCCGCGCGCACCGCCGCCGCGACGCGCTGCGTCATGCGGATGCCGGCCGCGGCGGCATCGCCGGACAAGTCGAAGATCTGCGCGGCCGGCTCCTTCGGGATCACGAGCACGTGGCCGTCGGCCTGCGGCATCAGATCCATGATCGCGAGCGTCGTGTCGTCTTCCGCGACCTTCACGCACGGCAGTTCGCCACGAAGGATTTTTGCGAACGGGTTGTGGGTGTCATAGGCCATGGCAGGTTCCGATAAGCGTGAGTCCGGGATGTCGATCGAGTCCGGACGATTATCGGCCGACCGCCGGACGGATTTCAACCTGTCAGGTTGCGCGCGGCATGCATCGATGCACGCGCAACCTATGCGGCAGACGAAAGGAATAACCGTGTGCGGCAGTGCGTTTACGCACAGCGCCGCTTCGCGCCGCAACGCCGCGCGCGAGCCTGCGCCGGACACCCGTCGGCTGCGCAGGCCGGCAGCCCGGATGGTCTTTCACGATCGTCTACCGGAGTCATGCCATGGACCCTCTCCCCTCCTGTCGTTCCCCCGACCCGCCGGCCATCGCCCGCACGTCGCGCGCGATGGCGCGCACGCTACGCCGCGCGGTCTGCGGCGCCGGGCTGGTCGCGTTGTCGTCGGCTTTCGCGTGGGCCGACGGCGGAACGATCCTGCCGCCGTCGTCCGTCATCGCGTCGACGGTGCCGACGAACGGCGACCTCAACCCATACGGCATCGCGTTCGTGCCGCGCGGCGTGCCGAACTGGAGCACGCTGAAACCCGGCGACGTCGTCGTGTCCAACTTCAACGCGGCGTCGAACGCGCAAGGCACCGGCACGACGATCGTGAAGCTGTCGCCCGGCAAGACGCCGGCGACGTTCTTCCAGGGCAGCAATCTCGGCCTGACGACCGCGCTCGCGGTGCTGCGCAGCGGCTTCGTGCTGGTCGGCAACGTCCCGGCGCCGGACGGCAAGACCGTGGTCCCCCCGGGCTCGCTGCTCGTCATCGGCCCGCAAGGCAATCTCGTCACGCAACTGGCCAGCGCGGCGCTGCTCGACGGGCCGTGGGACATGACCGTGATCGATCGCGGCCGGCGCGTGACCGCGTTCGTCTCGAATGTCCTGAACGGGACGGTGGCGCGGATCGATCTCATGTTCGACAACAGCGACGGCGTCACGATGCTGCCGGGCTCGCGCATCATCGCGTCGGGCTACGTGAATCGAACCGATCCCAATGCGCTCGTCGTCGGCCCGACCGGCCTCGCGTACGACCCGAACATCGACGTGCTGTATGTCGCCTCCACCGGCGACAACGCGGTGTTCGCGATCCAGAACGCGGCGTCGACGAATCGCAACGGCGGCGTCGGACGCATGATCTACTTCGACGCGGCGCACCTGCACGGCCCGCTCGCGCTGGCGCTCGCACCGAACGGCCATCTCGTGACCGCGAACGGCGACGCGGTCAACGCCGACCCGCTGCAGCCGAGCGAGATCGTCGAATTCACGGTGGACGGGCGCTTCGTCGCGCAAATGCAGGTCGACACCGTCCCCGGAGCCGCATTCGGCCTCGCGTTCGGACTGGGCAGCCAGCGCCAGCCGCAATTCGCGGCCGTCGACGACAACACGAATACCGCGACGGTCTGGACCCTGCGTCCGAACGGCAACAATCAGCAATAACGCGGTAACCAGGCAAGCCGCCCACGCCAGAATCGGCGGCGGCCCATTCGATCTCAGGCGACGCGCAACCGGGGGCGCGGCCGAGGGACGCGTCGCGCGTCGACCTGTCTTTCCGTTCCGCCGGGGGAGTCCGCTCGATCCCGGGCCTTGCCTGGGGGACGGCGGCATCATGCGCCGCGACACTCGCGCGCGATTGCCACCGCCGGCCCGAACCTGCGACACTGCCGATCGTGACCCGACGGCAGACAACCCCAGCATGACGACACCCTTCAAGCCGCTGCTTCGACGCGCCGCCGCGCTCGCGCTGATCGCCGCGATCGGCTACGCGGGCTACATGCTGTCCCGGCTCGCGCCGGTCGCGACCGGCTATGCGGCGAAGGCGCTGTGTTCCGGCGTGTATGTATCGGGCCGCCCTGCCGCGTCCGTGATCGACGTCGACATCATGGCCGGCGTGCATCCGCTGCTCAAGCTGGTCCATCCGTCGGTCGACCCCGCCCGTCATCTGGCGCGCGCCACCTTCGCCGGCTTCGCCGGACGCGAAGCCGACTTCCGGCCCGGACTCGGCTGCACGCTCGCGATCGGGCCGTCGCCCGGCGCGTTGCCGGCCGCGCTGCCCGACCCGGCCCCGCCGCCCGCCGCGCCTGCGGCAGCGCCCGCGCCGGATGACGGCGTGGACGCGCACAAGCTGCAGGCCGCGCTCGACCGCGCGTTCGACGAGCCCGATCCGGCACGACCGCGGCGCACGCGCGCGGTCGTCGTGATGTGGCGCGGCCAGGTGATCGCCGAACGCTATGCGCCCGGCTTCACGGCCGACACGCCGCTGCCCGGCTGGTCGATGACGAAGACCGTGACGGCCGCGCTGGTCGGCACGCTCGTCGCGCAGCACAAGCTGTCGCCCGATACGTCGGCGCTGCTGCCCGAATGGCGCGGCAGCGGCGATCCGCGCGCGGCCATCACGCTCGACGAGCTGCTGCGGATGACGAGCGGCCTGCAATTCAACGAGGACTACGACGACCCGCTGTCCGATGTCGCGTTGATGCTGTTCACGCAGCCCGATACCGCTCGGTTCGCATCGGCGAAGCCGCTCGCGGCGGCACCCGGCACGCAGTGGTCCTACTCGAGCGGCACGAGCGCGATCGTCGCGCGCGTGATGCGCGAAGCGCTGGGCGGCACGGAAACCGACTATCTCGCGTTCCCCCAGCACACGCTGTTCGCGCCGCTCGGCATGGGCAGCGCGGTGTTCGAGCCCGACGCGTCCGGCACGCTCGTCAGCGCGTCGTACATGTATGCGAGCGCACGCGACTGGGCGCGCTTCGGGCAGCTTCTGCTGCAGGACGGCGTGTGGGACGGGCAGCGGCTGCTGCCGGCGGGCTGGGTACGCTACCTGACGCGCGCGACGCCGCAGTCGTCGCGCCAGGAGTACGGCGCGCAGCTGTGGGTCAAGGTGCCGGAGCCGTTCAACGATCGCGGCCCGCATGCGGTCGCGATGCCGGCCGACGCGTTTCATGCGGTCGGCCATGAAGGCCAGTTCGTGAGCGTGGTGCCGAGCCGTCAACTGGTGGTCGTGCGGCTCGGGCTGTCGCGGCCGGAGGCCGCGTGGAACCACGAGGCGTTTCTCGCGCGCGTGCTCGACGCGGTACCGGCGCGCAGCGAGTGAACGCGGCCGGGCCCGCGCGCCGGGGTGCGCAGGCCGCGGGTCGCGCAGCCTGCCGCTCAGGGATTCTTGCTGCCGCCATAGGCTTCGAAGCCCGGACGCGCGGCGAGGCGCTCGACATAGCGCGTAACCGCCGGCAATTCCGGATGCTCGAACGGCGTGCCGAACCAGCGGTTCACCGACAGGCCGATCGGAATGTCCGCGAGCGTGAACGTATTGCCGGCCACGTACGCGCCCGTCTTGTCGAGTTGCGCGTTCAGCACCTGCATGTGCTTCGTCCAGCCCGCGATCGACTGCGCGATGCCGGCCGGATCCTGGTGATCGGGCGACTTTCTCACGAGGCCCTGAAACGCGAATACCCACGAACGGTTCATGTCCGAGGCCTGCCAGTCGATCCATTGATCGACCCGCGCACGCGCCTGCGGCTCGGCCGGATACAGCGCGTCGCCGCCGTAACGGTTCGCGAGGTAGCGGATGATCGTGTTCGATTCCCAGAGCACGAAATCGTCGTCCTTGATGACGGGCACGAGCGCGTTCGGGTTCAGCGCGAGATAGGCCGGATCGTTGGTCGTGCGAAAACCCGCGCCCCAGTCTTCCTGTTCGAACGGCAGGTTCAGCTCGGTGCACAGCCACAGCACCTTGCGGACGTTGATGGACGGAATCTTGCCGAGGATGTGCAGCATGCAGTCTCCTTGTTCCTTTTGAGGTCGGGTACGGCGATTCCGGAATCGTCTGATTATCGCGGATTCTTTTCCATCGAATCCATCGATGATCGCGTTGCAAGCGAAAAATCGGGAAGCAGGATTCATCGTTTGCACGCCTCGCTCACATCGGCTTGAGCACCATCAGGAAGTAGACGGACAGCATCGCGAAGAACGCCGGATAGCCGAGCAGTTCCCAGCGCTTCGCATAGCGCCAGTAGCGCTCCGGCAATGCGGCGTCGCCGTTCGCATGCGCGCGCTTCGCCATCGATGCGAGTTCGAGCTGCAGCCACACGACCGGCAGCCAGCACGCGCCCGCGAGCAGGTACAGGCCGAGCGACGCGACGAGCCACGGCGTATGCCACGGCCAGCCGGCGGTGTGCGCGAGCCAGAGCCCCGATGCCGGCTGGAAGATCACGGCCGGCGTCGTGAACCACCAGTCCGCGCGCACCACGAGGCGCGACACGGCCGCGATCGCGGGCACCGACTGCGTGCGGTTCGCGAAGAACAGGTAGAACGCGGTGCCGAACCCGGTGCCGACCAGCAGCACCGAGGACAGGATGTGAAGCGCCTTGACGACGAGATAGGTATTCACGAACGCTCCTCCTCAGCAAACAGGATCAACAGGATCGCGAGAATCGGCACGTTCTTGAGCACGGGGCCGAACGGTTCCGCGAGCAGCGCCGGCATCGTGACCGCGATGACGGCCGAGTACGCGACGATCAGCGCCGCTTGCGCAGCCCACAGGCGCCGTGAAGGCGCGGCGACGGTCGCGATGCCGAATACGAAATCGAGCGCGCATGCCGCATAGAGCGCGGCCAGCGCGGAGATTCCGGTCAGGTGCACGTGCGCGAGCAGCGCGAGGCTCGCGGGCAGCGGATGGACGAACGCGCTGGCGATGGCCGTCCAGATCCACACGATCGCGAGCGAGCCCGTCAGCAGCGGACGCCGCCACGCCGCGAGCGCTTCGTGGCGCAGCGCCACGGCCTGCGCGCCGATGAACGCGCGCAGGCCGCGCGGCGGCCGGCCGAGCGCCGCGCTCGACGCGGCGAGCTCGCCGGTATTGCCGGCGCGCAGCATCGTCCACGTGTCGCGCGTGAACATCGCGCCTGGCATCCGCCCGGACAGCGCCGCCGCCGCGCCGCAGAGCGCCCCCGGCACACTGACGCGCATCGCAGGCGGAAACCCCATCGCGCGCCGGTAGATCGCGAGCATCTCGCGGTATTCGACTTCGTCGTTGCCGACCACGTCGACGATGCGGTCGCCTGCGGCGGGCCGCTCGATCAGCCGCGCGACGACTTCGGCGAGATCGTCCACGTGCACGGGGCGCAGCCGCTGACGGCCGCCCGCCGGCAGCACCTGCACGGGCAGGCTCGCGAGCATCCGGAAAAACCGCGCGGACGCGCCGTCCGTGCCGTAGACGAGCGCGGGCCGCACGATCCGGAAATCGATCGGCAGCGTCTGCAGGTACGCGTCGGCGGCGAGCTTGCTCGCGAAATACGCGGTATCGCCGCGTTCGACGCCCAGCGCGGAAATCTGGACGATCCGCCGGACGCCGGCGCCGCAGCACGCATCGAACAGCGCGCACGGCGCGGCACGGTGCACGGCGTCGAGCGTCGCGCCGCGCCGATCGGCGAGGATGCCGACCGCATTGACCACCGCATCGATCCCGTCGAGCCGCGCGCGCCAGTGTTCGGGCCGCACGTCGCGCGCATAGTCGATCGCGATCTCCCCGGGGCCCGCCGCCCGACGCCCGGCATGCACGCCGCGCAGCACGCGATGGCCGTCGGCGTCGAGCTGCGCGCACAGTGCCCGCCCGATGAAGCCGTTCGCGCCGCAAACCAGGATATTCATGCCGATGCCTCCGTCGCGTGCGCTGACCACATCGCTTTTCATCCTCTATTTACAGTTATTTCTGTATAAACAGAAACTCACACTTCAAAAAAAGCGGGCTGCGCGCCCGCTCCGGCTTACTTCGACGACGGCTTGCGCCTGACCGTCTGGCTGATCTTCGCGCCGATGCCGAGCGCCTTCATCAGCGTATCGGGCTTGAGCCGCAGCATTTCGTCCGACCAGGTCGTGAGCGTCTCGACGAACTGCAGCGTGTCGCGGATGCGCTGTTCGGTCTCGCGGCTCTCGTTCGCGATCTCCGGATTCGTCAGGCAATCGCGCAGCACCGTGAGCGTCGGCTCGATCTCGCGCTGCCGCCGCCCTTCCACGATCAGCTTGAACAGTTCCCAGATGTCGGTCGACGTCTCGAAGTGGTCGCGGCGGTCGCCCAGCACGTGCACGACCTTCGCGAGCCGCCACGCCTGCAGTTCCTTCAGGCTCGTGCTGACGTTGGAGCGCGCGACGTTGAGCGTCTCGGCGATCTCGTCGGCCGCGACCGGCCGGCCGGCCAGATACAGCAGCGCGTGGATCTGCGAGACGGTGCGGTTGACGCCCCACCGCGAGCCCATTTCGCCCCAGTGGAGAATGAATCGTTCGGCAATCGGTGTGAGTTCCATGGCGTGAAATTTAGGCATTTCAGTTATTTCTGTCAAGAGAGAAATGTCCGGCGGCGGGCCGGCGGGTTTTGGGGGAGCGCTTGCCGCGTCGGCCGCCGCTTCCTTTACAATGCGCGAACTTCGCCGTTTCCAGGCTTTCCGCTTTTACACAAGAGGGTTCCATGATCATCAAACCGCGCGTGCGTGGCTTCATCTGCGTGACGACACATCCGGTCGGCTGTGAAGCCAACGTCAAGGAACAGATCGACTACGTGACTTCGCACGGCCCGATCGCCAACGGCCCGAAAAAGGTGCTCGTGATCGGCGCGTCGACCGGCTACGGCCTCGCCGCCCGGATCTCGGCCGCCTTCGGCGCGGGCGCGGACACGCTCGGCGTGTTCTTCGAGCGCGCCGGCAGCGAAACGAAGCCGGGCACGGCCGGCTGGTACAACAGCGCCGCGTTCGAGAAATTCGCCGCCGAAAAAGGGGTCTATGCGCGCAGCATCAACGGCGACGCATTCTCCGACAAGGTCAAGCAGGTCACGATCGACACCATCAAGCAGGATCTCGGCAAGGTCGATCTCGTCGTCTACAGCCTCGCGGCGCCGCGCCGCACGCATCCGAAGACGGGCGAAACCATCAGCTCGACGCTCAAGCCGATCGGCAAGACGGTCACGTTCCGCGGCCTCGACACCGACAAGGAAGTGATCCGCGACGTCACGCTGGAACCGGCGACGCAGGAAGAGATCGACGGCACCGTCGCCGTGATGGGCGGCGAGGACTGGCAGATGTGGATCGACGCGCTCGATGAAGCCGGCGTGCTGGCCGACGGCGCGAAGACGACCGCGTTCACGTATCTCGGCGAGCAGATCACGCACGACATCTACTGGAACGGCTCGATCGGCGAAGCGAAGAAGGATCTCGACAAGAAGGTGCTGTCGATTCGCGACAAGCTGGCCGCGCACGGCGGCGATGCGCGCGTGTCGGTGCTGAAGGCCGTCGTCACGCAGGCGAGCTCGGCGATCCCGATGATGCCGCTGTACCTGTCGCTGCTGTTCAGGACGATGAAGGAAACCGGCACGCACGAAGGCTGCATCGAGCAGGTGTACGGGCTCTTCAAGGACAGCCTGTACGGCGCGACGCCGCATGTCGACGAAGAAGGCCGCCTGCGCGCGGACTACAAGGAGCTCGATCCGCAGGTGCAGGCGAAGGTCGTCGCGCAGTGGAACCACGTGACGAACGACAACCTGTACGAGCTGACCGACTTCGCCGGCTACAAGACCGAGTTCCTGCGCCTGTTCGGCTTCGAGATCGCCGGCGTCGACTACGACGCGGACGTGAACCCGGACGTGAAGATCCCCGGCATCATCGAAGTGTCGGCCTGAGCCCGGGCTGCATCGCGCCCGTCGCGCGCCGCGTGGCGCACGACGGGCCGCTTGACGCGCGGCGCGCTCAGAGCGCCGCGCCGTCCTCCAGATAGACGCCCGACGACAGCGCCTGCTTCACCTGCCGGGTGCGTTCGTCGGTGGCGACCTCTTCCGCCCTCGCCTCGATCGCGTCGTACGCCTGGCGCGCAGGCGTGCGGCGAGCGTCACCGCACGTCGCGCGCCGCATCCCAGAGATCGCGTGCGCCCAGCGCCGCGTGCCACGCGTCGAACTGCGCGCGCCAGGATTCGAACGGCTCCGCCAGCGGATGGCGCGGATCGTCGCTGAGCGAATACGCCATCCCTTCGATCAGCCAGCGCGGCTTGGTCGCGACGGCCAGGTTGCCGAGCACTTCCGCCTGGCGGTGATGGATCAGCTCGTGCGCGAGAAAATAGGTCTGCCAGCCGCGCGGCGCGACGACCACGCCGGCATTCCCGACCGCTTCCGCCGCGCGCCGCCCGAGGCCGAACGCGTCGGCGCACGCTTGCGTCGCGCAGAACACCACGCGCGGCGCGGCGTGAAATTGGCCGGTGACGGCCGCCGCTCGCGCATAGCCTGCGCCGTACAGTTGCCGGGCTTCGCCGAGCTTCGCGGCGTCGTCGATGCAGATGTCCGCGTCCGGGCATGTGACGCCGGGAACCAGCGCGGGCGCGACGACGCGCAGCGGCTTCACGAACGCGAATGCCGCGATCGGGAGCGCGATCAGGAGACCGGTGACGGCGACGGCGAGGTGTCTGCGTTTCATGGCGATGGGTGAAGGGTCGTCAGCCTGACGACAGGTTTCAGTTGGCTGGAGAAGCACGACGGTACACCATCACGATGCGCGCTGCACGATCAGGCGATGCACGCGCTTGCCGGACGACTGGTTAACCGTTTCCGTATCTGAAACGACGGTCGCATTGCGCATCGCCGCGGTGACCAGCGCCGCGTCGAACGACGCATACAGCCGTCCGGACGCATCCCGCCGGCTCTCGCCTTCCGACACGCGCCAGCTCAGGTAGAGCACGCCGCCCGGCTTCAGGATCGCGAGCAGGCGGCCGCACGCGTCGCCAATCTCCTCGGGCGGCAGATGCATGATGACCGTCTCGCACAGGATGTTGTCGAACGACGCGTCGTCGATCCCGTCGAGCGCGGGGAGCGCCGCGTTGAGGAAGCGCAGATGCGGATAGCGCGTGCGCGCCTGTTCGAGCAGCCCCGGCGATGCGTCATAGCCTGCGGCGGGAAAGCCGTTCGCGTTCAGCCACGCGACGTCCCGCCCGGCGCCGCAGCCGATATCCGCCGTGCGCCCGCCCGGCGCGAAGTGCCGCATCAGCAGCGCATACATGTCGGTGGGCGCGGGCTGGTCCTGCCATTCGTCGGCAAACGCCTGCGCCGCCGTGTCGTAGGTGTCGATCGTGATCCGGTCCATTCAATCCTCCGTTCCTGACGTCGATTCGATTGAAGACAGCACGACCTGAACCGGCTTGTGCAGATGCATGCCGCGAGCGCGCATTCGAGCAGTTCGTGAGGGCGCATGCCGGCGTCGCCGCCAATGCCGTTCTTGCAGGTGTCCGCGACGATCCGGTGGCGGCCGGACGTCAATGCGACGCCGTAGCGTTCGCCGTGTCTCGTGGCAGTCGCCATGCCGGTCTCCGGTTCAGGGGCGCATACAGATTACGCGCCGCGCGCGAGCGGGAAAAGATGAGTGACTGTTCCGGTATCGGGGGTACTACGCACCCGGGGTCGAATCAACCACTCATTTCTTGTCGTGTAATCACATGTAATTGTTTCAGCGATGCCATCGACCTATTCTTCGGCTCGATCGGGTCCTTCCGTACATCTCTACCCCAATGGCAAGAAAACAAGGTCCGAGACCATATCCAGCGCCGTAATTAATTTCGACAACCATCAATCAAACCGCAACACTGAATCGCACCGCAATAGCGTCAGGCTGATTAAAGCGCGAAGACGAACGCGACTCCTCGCGCGGTGCCCATGCATTGTCCGACAGAGAATTGAATCGACCGGAGGAACAAATGAAGAGCATTGCCAATTGGACAGCAATCGCCCTGGCCGGGTGTTGCGCTTGTTTCAGTCAGTTCGTGTCCGCGGCGCCGGCGGTGGTTTGCCCTGCACCCGACGCGTGGTTTGCATCCGCTAACGTTCCCGATCCCGACAGTAAAATTCCGCCTCCACCCGATAAAAACAACCTGAATTGCCCGTTTCACCAATTTTCCTGGAACGCGTTCCTGTGGCTTACCGAGCCGCTGAAAAACGGCTTACCTCGATTCGAGAGCTTTTACTCCGACGCAGCGATCGATCCGACGGCGAAGAATCCCACCGAACACGTGCTTGACGGGGTGCAACAAGCGGAATCGCTCGGCATCGTGGTTGATCAGGGCGGCCGCGCTGTCTATACGAACATGTACATCAACGATGTTTACCGCAATTTTGCCATCAACAATCAACTGTACACGCGTGAAGGCATGAAAAAGGCCTCCGCCGACCAGAAATTCGAGATCGGCGCCATATCGCTGAAGGCTGCATGGAAAATCGTCGGCAAGAACGACGACGTGAGCCGTTTCTATACGACCACGGCGAAGATCAAACTGCTATCCAAGGTAGGAAAGAGCGTCAACATTCAGCCGAATGCCCAATCTGTCGACGTCACGGTCGCCCTGGTCGGATTTCATATCGCGTGGGTCGCCGAGGGTCACCCGGAGGCTATCTGGGCTACGTTCGAGCATGTCGACAATGCGCCCGACCTCAGCGCGAATCAGAATAAAGATCAGCCAGTCTCAACCAAGTCCTTCACGTTCTACAAGGCCGGCACCCTTCCTGCCGATTGCAACCAAAACAATGCATCGCAGATCCAGATCGACGAGAACACCCAAATACTGACTCCCGTCACTCAGGTTTGTCGGCAATACAAAACCGGGGGTGGCGACATCTCGAATATCGGCGACATCGAATTATTGAATGCAGAAGTCCAGAAACGCCTGAAGGAAAAAAATTCCGTCTGGCAGTACTACAAGGAGGTGGGAGCGGTCTGGCTTTCCGGCAAACCAGCCCCGACACTCCGCCCCAACTGGAGTCCGAACATCGATCCGTCAATTGTTCGCGGATCCTCGAAACTCTCCAATTCGGTCATCGAAACATTCACGCAAAAAGACATCAGCAAGAATCAGTGCTTCAGTTGTCACAACACGATGGGACTCACGAACACCACCGATTTTTCGTTGATGTTGCCGGGCAAGGATATCAGCACCAGCCATATTCTTTTGCTCAAGTACCTGAATGCCAAGCAGGTCAAAAGATAGCTTAAACAGCGTGTCGCTGCAGTTCGTCAGCGCAAGACGGCAACATCTTGCGCGTTCGCCATGAAGATTCAAGAGGCCTGCCATGTCAAACACGAAGTTACGCATTCATCCCGCTATCGGAATCGCGCGTGTCGGTAGCAGCCCCGAATACTATATTGCGCCGGAAACCTCGGCCGGGCTGCCGATTGCCGGACAATCCGTTACGGGAGGGCTCCCCATCAAGCCGGGCACCGAAGATACAACGATCACCAGCAACGACCTGCGCGATGGCCAAGGGCGTCTCAAGCGGCAAGCTGCTCGCTTCAGAATCTATCAGTACAGCGACAATGTCGGCTCAGGCTACCCCACCGGTTCCGGCACCGAAGTCGTCATCGGCTCGCTGGTGGACGGCAAGCGCGTGAAGGATATTGTGTGGACAGTGCACCTTGCCAACAAGAAGGCCAACTGCTGGAAGCTGGAGTCGGATCCCGCCGGGCTTGACGCTTACAAAGATGGCAATCGCCCGCCGCTACGCAATAAGGATTTTGCCGGCACGTCCGATCCTTCAAACAAGACGCGGCTGCGCCAACTCGTAATCGACGCAGGGCCGCGTGCGATCAAGGCATCCGACGGTAGAAGCATTGCATTCGATAACACCACGCCGGCATACGATGGCTCTACAGGTGAAATCGTCAAGGTGTCTCGCTATCCACAATCGTTTCCGGCATCAGACGGGGCCGGTCCGTCCGAGGGATCCATCAGCCACCCCATTACCACGCTAGGCGAGATGACCACGGAAACCAACGGACGTCTGATCGTTCTGGGCGCATACGGTCTGGCGTGCGGTTTCGATTCCCAAGGCAAGGCGAATCCCGACGCACCCGTGATACACGATGTCGATAACGACAATTGGCTCGACGATACCGCTGATGGTCCAGTTAGGGCCGTGCTTATTTTCGATGACAACAGCCCGCGCCCGGTGGACAGCAGTGCGTGGGTGGTTTCGACAGATCCGTCATACGCCCCGCAGACGAGAAACGTCGTCTCGGTGTGGGATGAAGTCTCGACCACCTGGATCGAAAAATTCGGATTGAGACCCGATATCTACAGCAATGGCCTTTACCAGAGCAATTTCCGGCCATCATTCAATGAAGATATCTTCCCGATACTTCGAGCGGCTTCCATGCAGAGGTGGAATACCAATCTGCCCGACGACGCGATCCGCAGTCACGACAATATCGAAAAGCTTCCGGTCGACCCGCGGCAATACATCGATATCATGCCCTACATTCGGAATCCGGATTCGCATTCTCCTGAGCTATCGACAGGTTCACCGTTAATGCCACTCGCGCTTGGCGACAACCAGAAGAGCTTTCTGACGCTGACTACCGCACAGTACTTTTTCGTGAAGCAATGGTCCAACGGCGAATGCATCCCGTCGAATTCGGCGCCGCTCGGCCCTGGCGAGGCGCTCGACAAGAGCGTCCTCTCGAACTGCCTGGGAGGACGCTTCGGTCCTGGAATCGAACTGACCTTCATCGTCCGCGATCCGCATTTTTACAAGCCGAACTGGCAAGATCCCGGAGTCGGCCCTTTCCGCATCAATATGCGCAATCTCGATTACAGGACTGCCACCGCAAACGAACCATTTCTCGGTGTCGGCTACATACCGAGCGGGAGCGATCCGGTCGAGCCAGGTGATCTCTGCAAGTTCATGGCGATTCCCTGGCACACCGACTACAACTCATGCGCGACGCATTTGCCCGATCCCAATCCGGGCGGCGAGCTGAATCCTGATGGCAGTAACCTGTATAGCGGGGTGAACACGACCTTGTACTGGTCGTGGCCCGCGCAACGGCCAGTGGCTGTCTACACCTATGAAGACCTGGTCGCGAACGACGGAACGTTGCCCGTTCAGCGTTACTCCGTACGTGGTGAAGGCACCGACGCACGTCAGTTGCACGAACCCCCGGTTCAGTTGCCCCCGCCCAAGGAATACAACTCGCCAGCGATGAATGTCGGGCGCTATCAAGACCGTCGCGGCATCCTGCTCGATTGGGACAAGATCGGCTTCGTCATACAGGGGGTTGCAATCGACGGCTACCCTAAGGGTTATCCTCAGGATTACTACCTGGAAGTGCAAAGCCTCTTCAAGAAGGATTACAGCAACCTCGTTCAACCTTGGCCCAATTACGTTACCGACTCACTCAGCCCGCCAAATGACTGACGAGGTCGCGAGACATGCTTTCCTGATGGGTCACACACATGCCAACCATTGAAAGATCGGCCTTGCCGACGCCACGCAAAGCACGCTACCAGATCGCCGTCATCGGAGGCGGCCCCGCGGGCAGCAGCTGCGCGCTGGCGCTGGCAAAGGCCGGCGTCACCGACATTCTGGTCGTTGAAGCCGGTTCCTATGCCGAAGCGCGGATCGGGGAGAGTATTCCGCCGGAGAGCCGAATACTGTTCCGACACCTGGGTATCGACGGCGCATTCCTCGCCCGGGAGCATGAGCCCTGCTACGGCAGTTGCTCGTACTGGGGCAGCGACAAGCGCGGATACAACGATTCCGTGCTGAGTCCTCACGGGCACGGCTGGCATCTCGACCGACGCAGGTTCGACGAGCACCTGGCATCACAAGCGCGCGCCGCAGGAGCCGAATTGCTTACGGGGAATTCGCTCCTGGCGTCAGAGCCGGACGACAAAGCCGGATACACGTTGAGCATCGGACGCGCTGCGTGCGCTGCGTCACGTGTGCGAGCGGATTTCGTCGTTGATGCGAGCGGCGCACGCTCTGTATTTGCCAGGCAACGCGGCGCAAAGCAAATTGATTCAAATCCGCTGATCTGTATCGCAGCAAGGATCCCGCGGCCGGACGCCAGCGCGCCCTCTTCAAGGCTGACTCACCTTGAAGCGGTAGAGCATGGCTGGTGGTACCTCGCGTCCGTGCCCGGCAATATCGTCGTCGTCATGCTCGCAACGCATGCACACACGGTCCGAACGATGCGACTGCATCAAACGGAAAACTGGCATCACATGCTGCGCGCCGCACAGCGCACATGGCGACTCGTATGCGACCTGGGCCTGGATCTGCACGATTTGCGCTTGAAGTCGTATCCGGCGCCGTCCTACCGTCTGGACCGGCTGTACGGCAATCAATGGCTTGCAATCGGCGATGCCGCATCAGCCTACGATCCCATCACCGCTCAAGGAATCATCAAATCGCTATCGAACGGTGTTTCTGCGGCGGATGCCATTCGGAATCGGTTGAATGGAGACCCTCATGCGCTGGAGGCGTTCTCGCAAATAGTGCATGCGCAGTATCATCAATATCTGCATATGCGCCATCACTTCTATTGCCTCGAGCAGCGTTGGCCGGAATCGGACTTCTGGCGACATTGTGCGCAGCAATCGAACCTCGCATGAAGCCTGGCCGCGACGTTGCTCTTCTGCTTCAACTCCGTCAGGCACCGGGATGTTCGCCGTTCGGATTCTTTCGCCAGTGTCATGGGCTTGCGCACGACGAGAAGATCAACGCCGCCCGGAATGATCCCCTTGGGTTTTGTATCGCACGAGCGTCCTGAAGAAAGGTGATTGCGGGCGAATGCGTCATCGACACCATCATTTCCGCCATAGCGAGATGACCAGGCCATGCTGCGAACGAATGGCCCATTTCCGGCCCAAAGCGGGCTGTAATCACGTGTAATCGATTCGCGCGTCAATCCACCTTACGCTGTCAATACTCTTCCGCAAGCCTTGATTTCTCCGAAGGTGCAGCATTGCTGGCTGGAAGAGGTGCGAACACCACGAGCATCAACACTTAGCACATTCTTTCTTCAACGTTAAAGCGTGAAAGGAGCTGTCATGCCTGAGATTTTGAGTACCTACAATATCGTAGATGTCCTTACCGCGATCGATGTGGAAAAAATCCTGAGCGATCTGCCAGCCAGTCAGCTCAGCAAGAATCCCCAATACCCGACCACGCTGAAAAGCAACGGTCACGACGAGATCTACATGATAACCACTGACAAAAACGTCATTTCCGGCCAGGCCGGAGATGCTTTGAATGTCAGTGTTGACGTTAACGATATTATTCGCTGGCGCACCACTTCGCTTACTGTAGTAGCAGACTACAGGTGCATCATTTATCAAGTCAAACTCAAAAAAAACATCGAAGGCGCCCACCCGGACTACCCTCTGTTGAGCGACCCGCATTTTGCACACACCTACCCGAGCGAGCCCGACCCCAAACCGGGCTGGCCAAACAATGGTGTGGAAAAAAGAACAAGTTCAGATTACTTCTGGCACTCCACCGCGCAAAGTGAAGGCACCGCCATCTATACATTTGTCGTGGCCATTTACAAGCACAACTCAGTCGAGCCACTGGGCTACTTCTCCTGGGATCCGAAAATCACCATCCGAAACTGAGCCCGGACCAGCACCTTGAATGCCGCTAAACCCAGAGTGGGGCCACAGATAGTCGAGCAGTCGAACCAACGAAGCCACATTGGCGTCGCGAACGTGAACTGGAAGATGAGCGCCAAAACCATAGGCGTTGCTGCCTGGCACGTCATTTTTTCAAAACTCAAATCTGAAAGGAACTGCCATGTCTCAAAAAAGCACCTACAAGATCATTGATGTCCTGATCGCCTTCGATGTCGAAAATATTCTTAAAAAACTCGACGGCAGCCCGCAAAGCCGAAGCAAAAATAATCCACCCAGCCTTGGGAGCAACGTAAATAGTGTCTACATGATTACGACTATTGCGGATGCCGTATATGGCTTTGGCCAAGGTCCGTATCAGGGTCTGGACGAGGGTGAGGCCGGAAGCAATTTGAGAATCAAGGCTGAAGTTGAAGATGTCATCCGCTGGCGCACCGTTTCGCTTACCGACCAGGCGGACTACAAGTGTTTTTTATACCGCTTCAAATCTTACGGCGCCAATCTGTTGAGCGACGTACATTACCTCACTACCAACATCAATCAGCCTTACCCCCTGCAGGGCTGGCCCGACAACAACCTTGTGGGCGAAGAAAAGCGTGCGGATTACTACGCGCAGGCCACCGTACTCGCTCCTGGCACTGAAACCTATGCATTTTACGTGGCCATTTATGACCGTCACGCGCAACCGAAAGGCTACTTCTACTGGGATCCCTATATCAACATCAGCAACCGGTAAGCGCAAACCAGCGGCACAAGGCGGGTGGAGTCAGCCCGCCCGCCACTTCCATCTGCCGGGGTTACCCAATTTCCTCGGACAGGCAAGCCGTCAAGTCAGAGAAACAGCAGCGCCGGATTCAACGCCGATTCGCGTCGCGGCTCGTCGCACCAACCCAACTCCACCGGAACCGCATAGAGCCGTCGCGCACCGAAACGCGGCCAGAAATGGCAAAGCCCCGGCGCGATCACTTGCACAACAGACAACCCGATATCGGGCCGCGTCTTGTCGACGACGAGCACGTCCATTCCGGCTGCGGCGATTCGCCCGACGCAATGTGCGATGGCCTCCGACAACGTGGCCGCGTCGACGGGCTGCCACGTCGAGCTCGTCGTGCAGCGCACGCCGTTCGCCGGATACAGAAATTCAGTCGCGGAAAGCTTCGCGCGATCCCACGGGTGCGGTGCATCCGCCGCGACATCGAGCAACTGGTTGACTTCGGTCAGCGCACGCTGCACGGCGATGCGGGCGTCCGGATGACAGCCGAAGCCGATCGAGAAGCGTCCGTCGACCGGATTCTCCGCAAGCGCGGCCACTGCCGGCACGCCCAGATCGTGCGTGATGTCGAGCGCCCACATCCGCCACCCGAGCGTTTCGTATTCCTTCACGAGTGCATCGAAATACGGATCCGCGAAACTCGCGAGATCGATGCCCGGGCGCGGAATCCGGTTGTACCACCAGATCGCGACCGCATCGCGCTCGATCAATTCGAGCATGCCTTGCAGAATCGCCTCGTCGAGGTACGATCCCGCCGCGCAGCCGTTGGGGTTGTGCACGCATGTCACGTTGGCTTGCGCGCTGCCGGGCGTTTCCGCATAGCAGTAGCTCAGCGGCACGAGACGGCGTTTCCCCGTCACGAGCGACCAGGCAGGCGTCCAGTCGATGACGTCGTGCGCCATAAAGCGCGGCGGCACTTGCTTTCGAACGTCGCTGGTCAGTGCGTTGATGGCCTCGCGCTCGTCGAATTGCCGTTCGCTGAACTGCTGAAGATCGTTGACGTGTATCGGTTCGGCATCCCATGCCGGATCGGCGAGCAGCGCTTCGATGCTGCCGGTCACCGTCGCTTCGTCACCCTGATAAACGCTGCTGAATCGCTCGAGTGCCTCGCACAGCGCGCTCACGCGGGCTTGATCGTCGGTGCGCCCCTTGCCGGAGCAGATCCTGTCGAACCGGTTGCCGCTCGGCACGGCGGCCGGACACACGAGAAAACCCGACGCATAGACTTTGCGCAGCCCGGCGTGGCGCTTCGGCATCGGGTGCAGATAGGCGATCGCGCCGCTGAGCGGCGAGATCAGATGCGCATAGCGCTCGAACACCTGTTGCGGATCGGCGGTACGGTAGCCGCCGTCGGCATGTTTCAACAGCGTGTGCCCGGCAAGCTGCGGCGCGCGCGCCGCCTGCTCGCGCATCCACGTGGGATTGCCGCAGCGCGGACATTGGGGCCGCCTGAGCACGCGGTGCTGCTCGGTGGCGAGCGTGTCGATGCGATGCGACACGATACGGGTTCGCGCACGCTCCGCTGCCGCGCGGTTGACCGCTATCTGCTCGACTGCCGCCGCAACGAGCGCGGCTGCCGCGGCGGCCCCGGCGCGTGAAACAGCCCGCGGCAAACGAATCGCGTCGCTGCCGTGATGGCGAGCAAGCAGCGCCTCGACGGGCCGATTGATGCGAATCCAGTAGCGCACGCATTCGATGCACGGCGCGTCGGCGAGCGCGCCGTCGCCAGCCAGCAGCGGCCCGACCAGCGTCTGGACACCGTTCGCCGCCACGACGAGCAACGCCCCGCCACGCGACGCAATTCGCGCGGCGAAATCGGCCAGATCGTCGCGATCATGGGAATCGGCGATCGCGATGGTCAATTCGGCGTCCGGCACGACGTCGATGCCTGCCGTTGCAAGCGCCAGCTTGAGCGGCGCGTCGTCGGCGCCGAACGCTTCGACCGCGACGCGAAGCTGCGCGATGCGCGCGCAAGCGGCGTCGCCGTCGAGTCCGGCACGTTCGAAAAAGCCGCGCGCCGAATCGTCGTCGTGCGGCGAGTCGGCGCGCACGTACCCGCGACGCACCAGATGATCGAGTCCGGCGAGCACGTCCCATTCTCCGAACGTGCCGGCGAGCGATGTCACGATCTCGGCGATCGTCATCCGCGCGCGCAAGCAGGCGGCGATCCGCACGAAGATCGCGCCTGACAGCATCGCGCGCCTGAATTCGTCGACGATGAACAACGTCTCGGGCCCCGCATCGAGCACGAGCAAATGCGGCTTGAAGCGCAACACGCGCGAAAAATCGTCGAGCATCGTCGGGTTCCGTGCAAGGAATGGCTGGCGAAGACGGCGCGGCCCGTCCGTCTGGAACGGGCCGCGCCGCGGTACGTGACTCAGGCGCGCAAGGTCAGCAGCAGGTGAACAGGTAGGTTGGCCCGGCGTCGCAGTAGGCCGCAAGCGCAACAGCCTCTTCGCCCCGGCTCTCCGGCCGCTCCGGTATGCCGACCCACATGGTGTTCCGCGGCAGGTGCCAACTCCCTTCACCACTCCCGTCACTGCCGCTCTTCCAGCCATAGTCGCCTTTCGGCTTGACGATCTCGAGCTCGATAATCCACGGACATTGGTAACCGAAGTATTTCGCGAGCGCCTCGAACGGGTTCTTCAGCAACTCGTCCTTGAACGTCTTGTCTTGCCAGGAAAGCGCGATCGCGCGCAAATACACCTTCTGGAACTCCAGCATCGATTCGAGCGTCGGATTAGCGTTGTTCTGTGCCATGTCAAATTCCCTGATGTCATCAATCGATGATGGTGATGTGGTTCGCGTTATAGGCGGCGAGCGCCTGCGCGAACTGCTTCTCGTCCGCGGGGGCGGGAGGCAGGATCAAGGTGAGCTTGTTTTTCCGGCCAGCGGTCCAGTCACCGTTGACGGCCGGGGTCCAGGTCGACGATTTGGGCTGCACCTGCAGGTCGAGCTGAAACGGATAGTCGTAGCCGAAATGGTCGCGCAACGCCTTGACCGGATCTTTCTCGAGCTCCTTGAGAAATTCCTTGGACTGCCATGCAAGGGCGATCGCCTGGATGATCGCGGTTCGATATTCGAGAAACTGCTCATACGTCGGCAAACGGTGTTTGTCGTTCATCGGTGTGTTCTCCTGAAAGAAGAATGGAACCACTTACTGCAACGCATGCAACATCTCCTCGGCGCGCCTGACGATGCGGACCATGCCCGCCGTTGTTGCAATCCCGAATGCGCGCCGGCACGCGGCCAACGCGGCTTCGCCGCTGCCGGGCCGGTCGGCCTGGCGCAGGTACTCGCACTTTTTCAGCAGCAGTTGTGCTTCGTAATACCGTTCGCCGGTCGACTCGCACCATGCGAGGCATTGCTCGATCTGCGCGAGCGCTGCGTCGTAGTCGCCGCGCTCGGCATCCAGCTCGGCGAGCAGCGACGCGTAGTAGGTCAGGCCGAGCAGCCCGCCGGATTGCCGCTGCGCCTCGAGGTGCGCGGCGGCCCCCGCGCGATCCGCTCGCGCCCATGCATGAATGATCGCGACGTAGTGCTCGACCGCGCGCAGCCGATGCGCGTCCGACAGGCGGAGAATCGCCTCCGACGCGGCGCGGGCCGCGTCGCGGTCACCGGTCAGTTGGTACATGCGCGCGAGGTACATCATCGTGACGCCAAGCGTCGGCAAATGGTCAAGGCAGGTCGCACAGTGCACGGCCTCGCGCGCCATCGCGAGCGACGCCTGCGGATCGTCGTCGACGCACCAGAGCACGCTCGCGAGCGACGCCATCGTCCACGCGCGCGTATCGAGCCCGAGGATGCGCCGATGGTCCGCGTCGCGCCGCACGTCGTAGCCGGCAAGCGCCGCTTCGAAAGCCACCCGGGCGCGCGCATAGTGGCCGTCGACCCACAGGCTCATGCCGCGCATCGCGTCAGCCGCGACCTGAACGCCGGCCTCGCCGCGATCGGCGGCGAGCGCGTCGAGCTGCATGGTGATCCCGCGCACGGTGGGGCGATCGCCGGCGACGTGGTAGTAGGTCGACAGCGTCCATAGCGCGCTGATCGCGAGCTCCTGGTCGTCGAGCGTCCGCACTTGCCGCAGGAGCTGCTCCGCATGCTCGCGCACCTGCGGATCGGCCCAGCCGAACCGCGCCATCGTCGCGTGCGTCAACGTGGCGCGAATGCGCGCGCTGTCGTGCTCGCGCTGCGCGTAGTCGGCGTCGACGAGCCAGTCGGATACTGACTGCCCATAGCGGATCGCATCGTCGTACCGGGAGCGTTCGAGTGCGCGACGCGCCGCCTCGATGCCGTGGCCGATCGCGTCGGCGAAGGCGCCTGCGCGCGCGAAGTGCCCGGCGACGCCAAACGCATGTGCACCGGCGCCGCGACCGGCTTACGCAACCAGCGCGCGGCCGACGCGCGCATGGTTGCCGCGCCGCAGCTCGGGCGGCATCGACGCATACGCCGCATCGCGAATCAACGCATGGCGGAACGAATAGACCACGCGATCGCGCCGATGTTGCGCGTACAGGATCCGTTCCTCGAGCAGCAACTGCAGGTGCGCGTCGAGCGTCGCGCGATCATGCGGCGAAGCCGCGACGAGCAGTTGCGCATCCACCTCGAGCCCGATCGTCGCGGCGAGCTGCGCGGTGTCGCGTGCGTCGTCGATCCGGTCGAACGCTCGACCGAGCATCCCGCCGAGACTGAGCGGAAGCGGATAGGGGTCCGTTGCCCGCAGGCCCGGCAACGCGCCGTCCGCGTGGGTCATCGCGCCGCTCGTCATGAGCTCGTGCGCGACAGCCTCGATGAACAGCGGAATGCCCGCCGTGCGGTGAGCTAGCAAATCGAGCAAGGCCGGATCGAGCGCGCGCTGGCCGACCAGCGCCGAAACCAGGCGCCGCGCATCGTCGCGCGGCAGGCGGCGCAACACCAGGCGCTTCGTCGCGCCGCGCCAGCGCGCGAGCTTGTCGGGGCGCGACGTGAGCACGACGCAGATGGCCCGCGCCCGCGGCGAGCGCCGCAGGTACGCAAGAAAATCCTCGGTCGTGCGGTCGATCCACTGGACATCCTCGACGACGAACAACACCGGCGCGCCATTGCCGAGCGACACGATCAGTTGCTCGAGGACGTCGAACAATGCGTGTTGTTCGCGCGCACTCGACCACAGGAATCCCTTGTCGTCGCAGGGCACCCCCAGCCAGGTCGCGAGTGCGACACGAGCCGCCGCGTGATCGCATTCGAGCGGCGCGATCATGGTATCGATCGCCGCGAGTGCGAGACCCGCCGGGTCGTCGGCGTCGATATGCCAATGCGCGGCGATGAAGCGCAGGACCGGAAACAGTGCGTGATTCTCCCGCTCGGGCAGGCACCCGCAATACGCGCACGCAGAACCCTCGCCCCGGACGGCCTCGCACAACTCGTGCACGAGGCGCGATTTGCCGAGCCCCGCGTCGCCGACGACCAGCCGCGGCACACCGTGCGGCACAGGCTCGCCATGCGTGTCGCGACGCTCGCGTGCGAGCGCCTCCTGCCACGCGCGCAGCAGCGCGTCGAGTTCGCGCGCGCGGCCGATCATCGGTGCCCGCATGCCGGCGTCGAGCGAATCGAACGGCGTATCGGCGCGCCGCTCGCCGAGCAATTCGTGAACCGGCTGCGGCACGAGGCCCGCCCGCGTCAGCCACATCGAGGTCGACCGATAGTCTGCGTGCCGCTCAAGGGACAACCGGGCATCGTCACTGACCAGAATCTGTCCGGGCCCGGCAAGCCGCAGCAGCCGCGCGGCCGCGGCAGGCGTCGATACGCCCGACATCTGCGACGCATGGGCGAGAACCTGCCCGACGTGAATCGCGGCGGCCACTTCGACGCGCCAGCTTTCGCCGGCGGCGCGGCTGCCGGCGGCCGACGGCGCCGGCAGCCGGGCGCGCCCGGCCACCCGCACCATGTCGAGTGCCGCGCGCGCCGCGCGGCGCGCCGGCCGATCGATGTCGCCTTGCAGGCCGAAATGGAACAGCAGCGTGTCGCCGAGCCGTGCGTCGACCTGCGCGCCGTAACCGACGGCGATATCCACGCACTTCGTCTGCCATTGCTCCTCGTAGCCGTCGAGCACGTCCCCATGATCGGCGCCGGCATGCCGCTGCCGGCCCTCTCCGTCGATCGTGATGCAGCAGCACAGCGTGGTGATCTGCCGGTACTCCCCGACCGTGCCGGTCGTCTCGCCGCGCGGGCGCGCCCGCCGGCTTGCACGGAAGGCATCGAACTGGCCGACGAGCGCCGCGAAGTTGAGCGCGCGAAACGGTTCCGCGAGTTCGTCGGCCGACGCGGCGCGTTGCTCCGGCTTCTTGCTCAGCGCGCGCCGCAATACCGCGCCGAGCGGATGCGATGCGATCGGCGGAGGGAACACGACATTCACCGGGCTGAGCTGCTGATAGAGAATGTCGGCCACGCTCGCACCGCGCATGACGACCTCGCCCGTCAGGCATTCGATCACGACCAGGCCCCACGCATACAGGTCGCTTCTTGGCGTCGGCGGCTCGTTGCGCAATTGCTCGGGCGCGCAATATTGGGGCGAGCCGAGCACTTCGGTCGCCTGCGTCGCCGTCTGGCTCTCGACGCCCTTCATGCCGGGCAGCAACGCACCGATGCCGAAATCGAGGAGCTTCGCGTGCGGCCCGTCATCGGCCATCGCGATCACGATGTTCTGCGGCTTCAGGTCCCGATGCACGATGCCCCGGCGATGCGCGGCCGCGAGCGCGTCGAGCACCTCCGCCATCAGCCGGCCCGTGTCGACGGCCGACAGCGGCCCCTGTGCCGCGAGCCGGTCGCGCAAGGTCCGGCCCTGCACCAGCTCGAATACGGCGAACAGCCGGCCGTCGGGCGCTTCCCCCTTGTCCAGCAATGCCACGATGTTCGGGTGCCGCAGCGCCTCGCACAGGCCCGTCTCGCGCTGGAAACGCGCACGCTGGCGCGCGCGCTCCGTCGCGGTCTTCGTCGCATCGTCCCGCATCAGCTTGATCGCGACGGCTTGTCCCGTTTCGCAGCAGGTCGCGCGAAACACCACGCCGCTGCCGCCCTCGCCCAGCAGCGGGCCGAGACGGTAGCGCCACGTGCCGGCGAGTTCGGCGAACGGCGCGGCGGCGGCGGGCGGTGGCGCGGGCGGGCGCGGCTCCGGCGTCCCCGGCGCGACGGGCTCGCGGTACGCGGGAAGCAGCACGGCCGTTTTCAACGCGTTCATGGCGTTTGGACGACCGGCCCCGGCGACAGGCGGCGCACGCCGATGCGCGGATCGATGCCCGGCACCGACTCGCATTCGAGATGCGCGCCGCGCATGACGCGGAACGGGAAATCGCCGAACCTGACGCTGCCGCGCCGGCGCTCGACGAGCTGGCTCGCACCCAGCCCCGGCAGGGCTGCGAACTGGCTCCGGGCGCGGTGAATCTGCACGTTGACATGGGACGTATCGATGCCGAGCATGCGCGCCAGCCGATCGAGTTCGATCCAGCCTTGCGTGGCGGCGTCGTAGCCGGCCTGCATGTCGGCCGAGCGCGCGCGGGCAAGCGTGACGAGACTGTAGTGATGCGCGCGCTCGCCGAGATCGACCACGCCGCCGCGAACATGCAGCAGCATGCGCACATGCTCTTCGTCCCGGCTGACGAGGAATTCGAGCAGTTGTGCCGGCACGGCCGGATCGGCGGGCGCGGCGAGCAGCATCGTCGTGCTGCTGCGCGCGAGCGCGAGGCGCCACGCTGCGTCTCCGGCCGCGACTTCGTCGCCGTGACGCAAGGTTCGCGGCGGCAACGTGTCGTCACACAGCCATTCGCCGGCCGGCGACCGGACGATCGTGACCGGCTGCGCGGCGCGTGCGGCCAGGATCTGGCGCGGCGCGAGCACGATCGGATGCGCAGCGCCTCGTATCGGCCACAGCGTATCGGCCGGATCGTCGAGCGCTTCAACGCGCCACGGCGCGACGCCCATCTTCCCGAAGCGGATCACGTCGCCTTGCTTCAGCACCGCATGCTCGCCGTCGCGCAACGGTGCGCCCGATATCGACGTGCCGTTGCTGCTGTGATCGTGGAGCACCCAGCACCCGCCGATCCAGCGGATATGCGCATGGACGCGGGAAACCGACGGGTCCGGGATGACCGTATCGCAACGCGCGGCATCCCGGCCGAACACGTGATACGCGCGGAGCAGGCACGCTTCCCCGGAAGAATCGTTCATGAGTATCGCCATGGCTGCCCCGTATCGAATCCGCCCGGGTCGCTCGAGTGACGCATCGACGCAGCCGGGCAAGCGATTGACTCACTGATCGCGAACACGTTCGGAATGTTCGCCGCCTCGTTACCTGTTTCCGTCAGCTATCTGTTGAATCGTTGCTCGCCCGGCATATTTTTCGGCCAGCAAAATAATCGACACGTTTGTTATTTTAAATCCGCGCAACTTATTGAAAATCCTGCCAAACAATTAATCCCGCCGCAACCGCAAAGCGCCATCCGGAATCAGATATTGCAATGCTTTACATTTCCAGCCGAACCGCAGCCAGCCAATAAAAGGGCGGGATATCCTGACGCAATTTCGGATCGGATCATTTTACAAACAGGCACTCGCGCATGAATCCAATTTCCGATCAAATTCCCGCACCGCAAATAAAATCAAATCGTTTCGATTATTCATATAATCATGACCGGCATTTTCGGGATCGATGCCTGGCGATTTGCCCGGCCCTGTCCTATATTTAGCCGCATGGCTAACCTTGATGCCGGCCTCAGCGACGTGTTCCGTGCGCTGTCCGATCCGACGCGCTGCGCGATCGTCGGCGCGCTCGGCCAGGGCGAGCGGACCGTCTCCGCACTGGCCGAACCGTTCGACATGGCGCTGCCGTCGTTCATGAAGCACGTGGCGGTGCTCGAGCGCAGCGGCCTCGTGCAGACCCGGAAATCCGGCCGCTCGCGCACCTGCACGCTGGTCGGCAGCCGGCTGTCGGAAGCGGAGCAGTGGATCGCCGCGCAACGCGCGAAGTCGGAAGCGCGGTCCGACCGCATGGCCGAATTCTTCGAACGCCATCACGCAGAGGAGCAAGCCGATGTCACCCGAACCCGCTGAACCCGATGACACCCGCGACCTGGTCATCACCCGCGTCCTGCACGCGCCGCGCCACGCGCTGTGGCGCGCGTGGACCGACCCCGACCTGCTGAAGGAATGGTGGTGCCCGAAACCGTGGACCACCGAAGTGCGCGCATTCGACCTGCGTCCGGGCGGCGCTTTCCACACGTTCATGCGCGGCCCCGACGGCGGCACGAGCGACAACCCCGGCTGCTTCCTCGAAATCGTGCCCGAATCGCGCATCGCGTTCACGTCGATGCTCGCGGGCGGCTGGCGGCCGCATACGCCGTGGCTCGGGTTCACCGCGATCGTCACGCTGAGCGACGACGACGCCGGATGCCGCTACGAGGCGCGCGTGATGCATCCGGACGCCGCCACGCGCGAGCGCCATGAAGCGCTCGGATTCTTCGAGGGCTGGAACACCTGCATCACGCAGCTCGACGAACTGGCGGGCACGTTGCGTTGACCATGTGCCGACCGCCGATGCGCGACGGCACGCCCCGTGTTCGATCGAACGATTTTCCGGAGGGAGCGGCATGGCTCGCCTGAACTCGACCAGCGTCAGCCGGCATCTGAACGCGCCCCGCGCGAAAGTGTATCGCGCGCTGCTCGATCCGCACGCGGTCGAGCAATGGAAGGTGCCCGACGGCATGACGTGCCGCGTGCATGCGTACGACGCGCGCGAAGGCGGCGCGTTCCGCATCACGCTGACCTATGACGCACCGACCGACGCCGGCAAGACCACCGCGCGCACCGATACCTATCACGGCCGCTTCGTGACCCTTGTGCCGAATGAACTCGTCGTCGAGATCGACGTGTTCGAAACCGACGATCCGCTGCTGCGCGGCGCCATGACGATGACGATCACGCTGTCCGACGAAGCGGGCGGCACGCGCGTGGACGCCGTGCACGACGGGGTGCCGCCCGGCGTGCCGGCCGCCGACAACGAAACCGGCTGGCACATGGCGCTCGCGCGGCTGGCGGCGCTGGTCGAGACCAGTTGAAGGTTGACGGTCGAACGCCGCGCGCCGCCGAGGATGCGCGAAACCCGCCCGCATGCGACACTGGCCAGCATCCGCGACCGCCTCGACACGCCGTGCCTTCGTGCCTTCGCGCCGCCGTCACCGGCGGCCGCCCCACGCACACGCCTCGGAGAGCACCGCGATGAACACCGCGACCACCGCAGCTTGGTATTTCGATTTCGTTTCGCCGTTCGCCTATCTGCAACTGGAACAGTTCGACCGGCTGCCGCCGACGCTGGCCATCGAGCCGCGGCCCATCGTGCTCGGCGCACTGCTCGCGCACTGGGGCCAGAAAGCGCCGGCCGAGATCGCGGCGAAACGCGTCTTCACCTATCGCCACGCGCAATATCGCGCGGACAAGCTCGGCATTGCGTTCCGGATGCCGCCCGCGCACCCGTTCAATCCGATCAGGCCGCTGCGCCTTGCGATCGCAATGGGCGGCTCGCTCGACGCGATCCGCCGGATCTTCCGGCATATCTGGCGCGACGGCCAGGACGTGTCGACGCCGGAAGGCTTTGCCGCGCTGTGCGAAGCCGTCGGCTTCCCGGAAGGCGTGAGCGCCGTCGATGCGCAGGAAGTGAAGGACGCGCTGCGCGCGAACACCGACGATGCGATCGCGCATGGCGTATTCGGTGTGCCGACCTTCGAACTCGACGGCGACCTGTTCTGGGGCGAGGATGCGACCGACATGTTCGCCGACTGCGCGACGTCGCGCGCGTGGCTCGATTCGCCCGAAGTGCAACGCATCAGCGCGCTGCCGGACGGCATCCGGCGCGGTTGAGCCTGCGGGCCGGATGCGCTTCGCGACGTCCGCCCGATTCCGCCGCGCGCCGGCCAATCCCGCGCCGCAATTGTCATCCACAAGACAACTTCCGCCCGCCGCGCCGCCTACACTCGCGGCATCACAACCCGGGAGGAGACGCCGATGCGCTACGAGAACAAGGTGAGACCGGTCGACGACGCGCTGTCGCACGTGCGCTCCGGCAGCCGCCTGATGCTCGGCGAATTTGTCGGCGCGGGCGAAGCCGCCGTCTGCATCGACGCGTTGCTGCGCCGCGACGTGAACGGACTGACGCTGATCGCCAACACGCCCGGCCTGCGCGGCGGCTTCCTCAAGGCGCGGCTGTTCGCGTCCGGCCAGCTTGCCGAATTCATCGGCACGCACGTCGGCACGACCGACGAGTCGACGCACGCGTACCTGACCGACGCGGTGCGCGTGACGGAGTTCTTCCCGATGGGCACCTGGGCCGAGAAGGTGCGCGCCGGCGCGATGGGCCTGGGCGGCGTGCTCGTGCCGGTCGGCGTCGGCATCCTCGACCAGCCGGGCATGTTCCCCGCCCTCGATGCGCCGAAGCGGAAGATCGAGATCGACGGCCGCACGTGCTTCGTCGAGCCGCCGCTCACTGCGGACGTGTCGATCATCAAGGGCTGGCGCGCCGACACGTTCGGCAACGTCGAGTTTCGCGGCACGTCGCTGCAGAACCAGCGCGACATCGCGATGGCGGGCCGCTACACGATCGTCGAAGTCAACGAGATCGTCGAGGTCGGCGCGATTCCGCCCGAGCGGGTCGGTTGTCCCGGCGTATTCGTCGATGCGGTCGTGCAGGGGCTGACGCTCGACGAACAGCACGCGCTGTACCGCCGGCAATGGACGAAGCTCGGCCGGCTGCCGTCCGCCGACGACGCAACGCACGCCTGATCGACGCGCCCCCGCACACGCCATGAAGGAGACCGCCATGCCCGCCCCCGCGCTGCCCACGCATCCGAAACAACGCATCGCCGCCCGCTGCGCGCAGGAATTGCGCGCGGGCGAAGTCGTCAACCTGGGGCTCGGCATCCCCACGCTGACTGCGAACTATCTCGACGCCGACGCCGGCGTGATCTTCCATACCGAGAACGGCGCGTTCGGCTTCGGCGGCCGGCCGTCGCTCGACGCGCTCGACAGCGACGTCACCAACGCCGGCTGCGAGCCGATCACGTTGCCGCCCGGCGCGGCGCTGATGGATCTCGCGACGTCGCTCGGCGCGATGCGCAACGGCTACATCGACGTCACGATCCTCGGCGCGCTGCAGGTCGACGCGCAGGGCAACCTCGCGAACTGGGCGTGCCGGCGCGACGGCAAATGGTGGCCCGGGATCGGCGGCGCGATGGACCTGTGCCACGGCACGCGCAAGGTGATCGCCGCGCTCCAGCACACCGACAAGCACGGCCGCCCGAAGATCCTGCCGCGCTGCACGCTGCCGCTCACCGGCAGCGGCTGCGTGAAGGTGATCGTCACCGAGCATGCGGTGTTCGACGTGACGGACGACGGCCTGGTGCTGCGCGAAATCCTGTCGCATGCAACACTGGAGGACATCCGCGCCATGACCGGCGCGCCGTTCACGCTGGCGCCGACGCTGCACGCACATGCAGCGCAGGCAACCCCGGAAGGACTCGCGCGATGAGCCCCAAGCAAACCGCCACCTGGTATTTCGATTTCGTCTCGCCGTTCGCGTACCTGCAGCTCGAGCAGTTCGAGCGGCTGCCGCGGACCCTGACCATCGAGCCGCGCCCGATCGTGCTCGCCGCGCTGCTGAAGCACTGCGGGCAAAAAGGCCCCACCGAGATCGCCGCCAAGCGCGGGTTCATCTACCGCTACGCGCATTACCGCGCCGGGCAGCTCGGCATCGCATACCGGATGCCGCCCGCACATCCGTTCAATCCGATCAAGCCGCTGCGGCTCGCCATCGCGATGGGCGGCTCGCTCGATCCGATCCGCCGGATCTTCCGGCATATCTGGCGCGACGGCCAGGACGTGTCGACGCCGGAAGGCTTTGCCGCGCTGTGCGAAGCCGTCGGCTTCCCGGAAGGCGTGAGCGCCGTCGATGCGCAGGACGTGAAGGACGCGCTGCGCGCGAACACCGACGATGCGATCGCGCATGGCGTATTCGGTGTGCCGACCTTCGAACTCGACGGCGACCTGTTCTGGGGCGAGGATGCGACCGACATGTTCGCCGACTGCGCGACGTCGCGCGCGTGGCTCGATTCGCCCGAAGTGCGCCGCATCAGTGCACTGCCCGAAGGCATTCGGCGTGACTGAGCCGCCCGTCCCCGGCGCCGGCCCCGCGCGCCCCGGCATCAGCCGCGCACGGCTCGCGCATATCGCCGCGTGGTCGATCGAGCTGCCCGACGACGAGGCGGAGCGCGCCTGCGCGGGCATCGTCGAGAAGACGTTCGCGCGCGGCGCGTGCATCTGCCCGAAAAACACCGTGCTCGAAAGCTGGACCGGCGTCGTGACCGGCCTGATCAAGATCGGCACGGTGTCGCCGGAAGGTCGCAGCGTCACGTTCACCGGCGTGCCGGCCGGCGGCTGGTTCGGCGAGGGCACCGTGCTGAAGAACGAGCCTCGCCGCTACGACATCGTCGCGCTGCGCGACACGCGCATGGCCTTCATGGAACGGCCGACCTTCATGTGGCTCGTCGAGCACAGCGTCGCGTTCAACCGCTTCCTGGTCCGTCAGCTCAACGAACGGCTGTCGCATTTCATGGCGCTGCTCGAATACGACCGGCTGCTCGATGCGACGCCGCGGCTCGCGCGCTGCCTCGCGTCGCTGTTCAATCCGGTGCTGTATCCGGGCGGCGGCGATCATCTCGACATCACGCAGGAAGAGCTCGGCCTGCTGTCCGGCATCACCCGGCAGGTCGCGAACCAGTCGCTGAAGACGCTGCAGAAGGAAGGGCTCGTGCGGCTCGAATACGGCGGGATCACCGTCGTCGATCTCGCGCGCTTGCGTTGCTACGGCGCGTGATGCGCGCCGGGCGCGTCACCCGTCGTGCCCTTCGACCAGCCCCGGCACCGCCTCCCGCATCAGCGCGGCGAACCGCACGAGCCGCGACGGATAGAACTGCGCATACGGATAGGTCAGGTAGACCGGCAGCGGCGCGGCCTCCCATTGCGGCGCGAGGTGCACGAGACGCCCGTGCGCCAGGTCGTCCGCCAGCAGCCACGACGAGCCGACGCACGCGCCGATGCCCAGCAGCGCGGCGCTGCGCAGCGCATACAGGTTCGCGGTGCTGATGCGCGGCCGGATCGCGATGCGCCGCGTCTCGCCCGTGATCGCATGCGTGAGCGCCAGTTCGTTGCGATAGTAGGTGCTCAGCGACAGCCACGGCAGCGCGGCGAGCGCGTCGGGCTCGGCCGGCACGGGGGCGCCGTTCAGCACCGACGGCGCGGCGACCACGAAGCGCGGCACCTTCGACAGCCGGATCGCGACGACGCCCGGATCGGTCGGCTCGCCGACCTGGATCGCGCAGTCGATGCCACTGCCGATGAAATCCCGCACTTCGTCCTGCAACAGCCACTCCACCGACACGCGCGGATAGTCGCGCAGGAACCCCGCCAGCGGCCCGACGAAGCGCTCCTGCCCGAACGCGTGCGGCACCGCGACCCGCAGCAGCCCCTCGGGCTCCTCCTGCGCGCCGCGCAGGTCGGCTTCGAACGCCGCCCAGCTCGCCAGCAGCTCCTTCGCGCGCTTGAAGCAGCGCTCGCCGTCGACGGTCAGCCGCATCGTGTGCGTCGTGCGCTGCAGCAGCCGCACGCCGAGCGAGCGCTCGAGCGCCTGGAGCCGGCGGCTGATGGTCGGCTGGGTCGTGTTCAGTTGCGCGGCGGCGGCCGACAGGCTGCCCGATTCGACTATGCGCACGAAGGTTTCCATCAGCTCGAAACGATAGCCGGCGCCCTCCACCGGAACCGTGCGGTGACGTGCAGACCCGCCAGCTGCGGACTTGACAGGGGATTTCTCTTTCATACGCTGAACGTATAACAAATCTGCGCCGCACGCTACTACCGTCGCCCGCGCCGCGCCGGCAAACTCGCGTCCATTCCTTCACCCGACACAGGATGCCCGTCATGTCCACCCCGACGAACCTCGACGCCGCGGCCCGCGCGCCGCTTGCCCCGCCGCACGCGGCGGCCGCCACGCCGCTCGACGGCCGCCTCGTGCTGCTGCTCGCCGCCGCGGCCGGCCTCGCGGTCGCCCCGCTCTACTACAGCCAGCCGATGCTCGGCGTGCTCGGGCCCGATCTCGGCGCGTCCGGGCGCGCGGTCGGCCTCGTGCCGACGCTGACGCAGCTCGGCTATGCGCTCGGCATCCTGCTGCTCGCGCCGCTCGGCGACCGGTTCGACCGCCGCCGCGTGATCGTGACCAAGGCGGCCGCGCTGGTCGGCGCGCTGCTGCTGGCCGCGGCCGCGCCGTCGATCGGCCTGCTGCTGGCCGCGAGCTTCGCGATCGGCCTGTCCGCGACGATGGCGCAGGACGTCGTGCCGGCCGCGGCCACGCTCGCGCACGACGCGCATCGCGGCCGCACGGTCGGCACCGTGATGACCGGCCTGCTGATGGGCATCCTGCTGTCGCGGGTGATCAGCGGCTTCGTCGCCGAGAACCTCGGCTGGCGCACGATGTTCGTGATCGCCGCCGCGAGCGTCGCGGCGATCGGCGTCGTGGCCGCGCGCGGCCTGCCGCGCTTCGAACCGACGACGCGCCTGTCGTATCGCGCGCTGATGGGCTCGCTCGGCGAGCTGTGGCGCCGCCATCCCGCGCTGCGGCGCGCGGCGCTGGCGCAAGGCCTGCTGTCGGTCGGCTTCAGCGCGTTCTGGTCGACGCTCGCAGTGATGCTGCACGGCGCGCCGTTCCATCTCGGCAGCGCGGCAGCCGGCGCATTCGGCCTCGCAGGCGCGGCCGGCGCACTGGCCGCGCCGGTCGCCGGCCGGCTCGCCGACCGTCATGGGCCGGAGCGGATCACGCGGCTCGGCATCGGCATCGCCACGCTGTCGTTCGCGGTCATGGGGCTCGCGCCGCTGCTGTCGGCGCACGCGCAGCTCGCACTGCTCGCGGCGGGCACGGTCGGCTTCGACCTCGGCGTGCAGGCGACGCTGATCGCGCACCAGTCGATCGTGTACCGCATCGATCCCGCGTCGCGCAGCCGCCTCAACGCGGTGCTGTTCGTCGGCATGTTCATCGGCATGGCAGCCGGCGCCGCGATCGGCAGCCAACTGCTCGCGCAGTTCGGCTGGACCGCGGTGCTCGCGCTCGCCGTCGCGGCGTCGCTCGCGGCACTCGCCACGCGGATCTGGCGGCGCTGACGCGGCATGCGCGCCGGCACGGCCGGCGCGTTGCGCACAGGGCGGGCACGCATGTCGTGCCCGCCCTTTTTTATTTTCGTGCGGCTGACGCGCGAACGCGCGTCGTCCGGCAGGCCCGGCCGGCTCGCGAACCCGATGCGCGCGTGCCATGCAATGCGCAGGCCAATCGGTTCAATTTTTCCAGTTCACCGAATTATTTTTTTCAGGAGACGGCATCCGGCCCCTTTGTCGAAGGGCCTGTTTCATCAGGGGATTCCCGGTATTTTTTCGCATTTTCTTCGAAATAACGGGTGACATACTTGCCACCCCGTGGCGCTTGCGCCGAGAACTGCCGAACATGAACAGCTTCGATACCGCCATCCAGTTCTACCTCACCCGGATCACGCTCAGCCCGCTGATGAATCACGCGATCCGCGTGATCGCGGGCCTGTACACGTTCAAGGGCTTCGTGCTCGTTCCCGTGCTGTGCTGGCTGTGGTTCCAGCCGGGCCCGAACCGCGAGCGGCAGCGCGAGCAGGTCGTCGCGACGATCGCGAGCGGGCTCGTCGCGCTCGCGGTCGGCCGGCTGCTCGCCCAGGTGCTGCCGTTCCGCGTGCGGCCGATCTACAACCCCGAGCTGCACCTGCACTTCCCGTCGGATGGACTGCGCGCGGCCACGCTGCAGGCATGGAGTTCGTTTCCGAGCGATCACGCGATGCTGTGGATGGCGATCGCCACCGGCATCTTCATCATCGCGCGTCGCGCCGGCGTGTTCGCGCTGCTGTATGCGGTCGTGTTCATCTGCGTGCCGCGCGCCTATCTCGGCTTCCACTACCCGACCGACCTGATCGCGGGCGCCGCGATCGGCATCGGGATCGCCTGGCTGCTGACGCGCGACGCGATCCGCTCGCGCTTCGCGCCGCCGGTGCTGCGGCTGATCGGGCGCTTTCCCGCGCCGGCCTATACGCTCGCGTTCCTGCTGTGCTTCGAGCTGATCACGCAGTTCGACGAACTGCTGACGCTCGCGCAGTCAGCCACGCACACGATGTAATCGGAGGGCGTCGCGATGCTGCCGCTGCTGCTGTCACGTCGAACCACCGCGCGCTGCCGGTCGCTCGCGCCGGCGTCCCGCGATGCGGCCGCCGGCGCTAAAGCCGGCCGTTTACAACCGCGCGCCCCTCGGCACGCCAGCGCAGCATCCCGCCGCCGAGATTGGCGACCGTGTCGAAACCGGCCTTCAGCAGGATCACCGTCGCCTGCGCGGATCGCCCGCCGGCCCGGCACACGGTCACGACCGGCCGGTCGCGCGCGATCTCGCCGGCACGCGCGGCCAGTTCGCCGAGCGGAATCGGCGTCGCGCCGGGCAGGTGGCCGAGCGGGCCCGTGAATTCGTCCGGCTCGCGCACGTCGACCACCTGCACCGCCGGCAGATGATCCTCGAGCCATTGCGGATCGATTTCCCAGAACCCGGCGAACGTATAGACGAGCGGTGCCCAGCCGGGCTCGTCCTGGCGCTCCGGCGCGCTCGCCGCGACGCCGCATTGCAGGTTCGCCGGCACCGCGACGTCGATCTGGCGCGGGTGCGCGAGCCCGAGGTTGCGCATGTAGCCCGCGAAATCGTCTTCGCTCAGGTCGCCGCCGAGGCGCGGATTGAAGCGCCGCTCCTCGCCGACGCTCGTCACCGTGAGCCCGCGATAGTCGTGCGCCGGATACAGCAGGCACGCGGCCGGCAGCGTGAAGAGCCGGCCGTGCACCGCGCGATACAGTGCGCGCGGGTCGCCCTGCTGGAAGTCGGTGCGGCCGGTGCCGCGGATCAGCAGGCAATCGCCGGTGAACGCCATCGATTCGTCGTCGAGCACGAGGCTGATGCAGCCGCTCGTGTGGCCGGGCGTCGCGCGCACGGTCAGGTAGCGCGCGCCGAACGCGCAGCGGTCGCCGTCGCGCAGATAGCGGTCCGCGCCCGCCGCGCCGCTCGCCGCGGAAATGGCGATGGTGCTGCCCGTGCGCTGCTTCAGCAGCCACGCGCCCGTCACGTGATCGGCATGCACGTGCGTGTCGACGGTCGCGACGAGCCGCAGCCCGAGTTCGTCGAGCAGCGCCGCGTCGCGGCGCACCTGCTCGAACACCGGATCGATCAGCAGCGCTTCGCGCGACGCTCGATCGGCGAGCAGGTACGTGTACGTCGACGATTGCGGGTCGAAGAGTTGCCGGAAGATCATCGCGAAGTCGCTCCGCCTCCTGCCCTGCCGCCTTTCCCGGCGTCGCGCGCCGCGCCGCCCCCCGCCCACGCGGTCGGCCGCCTCGCGGGGCGAGCCGATCCGCATCCCGTCATGCCGTCAACGCGGCTGCGTCACGTAGCGCAGGTACGGCTTCAGCGTCCGGAAGCCCTGCGGATATTTCTGCTTCGCCGCATCGTCCGACACCGACGTCGGAATGATGACATCGTCGCCGGGCCGCCAGTTGACCGGCGTCGCCACCGTATGCCGCGCGTTGAGCTGCAACGCGTCGAGCAGGCGCAGCACCTCGTCGAAATTGCGTCCCGCGCTCATCGGATAAACGAGCATCGCCTTGACCTTCTTGTCCGGCCCGATGATGAACACCGAACGCACGGTCGCGTTGTCGACCGCCGTGCGCGGGCCGCCGCCGGCATTCGGATGAATCATGTCGTACAGCTTCGCGACCTTGAGCTCGTCGTCGCCGATCAGCGGATAGTTGACCGCGTGACCCTGCGTTTCCTCGATGTCCTTCACCCACCGCTGGTGATCGCTGACCGGATCGATCGACAGCCCGATGATCTTCGTGTTGCGCTTGTCGAATTCCGGCTTGAGCCCGGCCATGTAGCCGAGTTCGGTCGTGCATACCGGCGTGAAATCCTTCGGATGGGAAAACAGGATCGCCCAGTGGTCGCCGATCCATTCATGAAAGCGGATCGTTCCCTCGGTGGTCTCCGCGGTGAAATCGGGCGCGTCCTCGCCTAGTCGAATCGACATTTCGTCCTCCATGAAATGGAACCCTCGAAATCCTCATGACGCGCGCGGGACGCAGGCACGCACGCGCCGCGTCCCGCGCGCGCTTATAGCGTAGGTCAAATTGCGCGCGTCACGGGCGGCGCCGCGCAGCGCGCGGCCGCAAAGTGTCCGATCCCGCATGCGAGCGCCGCGGCGCCGAACCGCCGCGTTGCGCCGCCTATACTTTTTCCATCGATTCCCCGAACGTGACGCACGCGCCGCGTCGCGGCGCACCGGCGGTCGCGCAACGGCCCGGCCGGGCCCCCTTCCTGCAAGGAGAACATCATGTCTCGCCGCTATATCGATTGCCGCGAGTTTCCCAGCGCGACGAACTGCTCGGTCGCGATCTCCGCCGATTCCGACAGCGAACTGCTGGAGGCCGCGGTTCAGCACGCGGTCGCGGTGCACCAGCACGCCGACAGCGCCGAACTGCGCACGCAGCTGAAAGCACTGTTCCGCGACGGCACGCCGCCCGCCGAAACACCCCGGCAGCCATGACCGGCGCACGCGCTTGACCCCGCCGCCCCTGCGTCGGCCGCTACCTCCCCCGCATCGCCTTCCCTTCGCCCCCGCCGCGCCGGCGTCCCCGCCGGCCGGCGCGGTCATCGCCGGCCCGCGCATCCGCACCTCCGTTCCCCGCGCCGATCACGCGTGAAACGTTTTTCCGGCGTTGCAGCGTGGCGCGCGCGTCAGGAAAACAAATTCGCCCATCGAATCATCACGTTAGTACCCGTGGCACGGCGTTCGCTTACAACAGGATGCAGGTTCGCATGTGCGCGACATCGGCGCGCGCACGCCGGCGCGGTCGCGCCCACAGGAACAAGGCGGCGTCACCGACGCCGCGCCGGAACAGGCCGCTGCCCTGTCCGCGCGTTCCGTTTCGTTGAACCGGACACGTCCCGTGGGCGCCGATCGGCGCCGACACGCCAGGCAAGCCGGCGGACGGGAAGTCATTTTTGCAACGTCTCGAACGACGCCAGTCGCTTCAGGAGGGCACCATGAAAGTGCGAGGTACAAACGGATCGCTGCGCGTATGGCGCGCGGTGCTGACCGGTCTTTGCGCGAGCGCCGTCGCGTTCGCCGCGCTCAGCTCGCCGGCAGCGTTTGCCGCCGGCAAGGGACCACGCCACATCGGTCACGGCTCCCTGCCCGTGAAAGGAAGCATCCCCGCCAAGTTCCCGAAGCTTCCGACCGGCCCGCATCCGAGCGAGGCGAAGAGCAAGATCACCCCGAAACCACTGTAGGCATCGCGCTGAAGTCGTTGTCGGGAAAGGTTTCATCCATTCGATCACTGAGGCGAGAGGTATGCCATGAGTGCGATACGAACGTTGTTCCGATCCTCCGGGCCAATCGCGCGCGGGCTGGCCGCGGCCGGGCTCTGCGCCGCGGCGCAGGTCGCCCACGCCGTCCCGGCGGACGCGCAAATCGACCTGAAGGTGCTGGTGCTCGCCAGCCAGCAGGCCGGCAACTCGCCCGAGCTGCAGGCGACGCAGTCGATCCTCGACCGGCTGGGCGTGCCGTACTCGATCTACAACTACGACACCAACAATCCGACGCTGCCGCCGCTCGAAGCCGGCGACCATGCGCTGTACCAGGGCATCATCATGCCGGTCAGCGACGCCCGCTACATGAACCCGTTCGCCGGCGGCGCGCTCGCGACGACGCTCGCGCGCTACCAGTTCAAGTACAACGTGCGGCTCGCGAGCGTCTACACGTGGCCGGGCGATACCGGCTGCATGCAGTACGTCGGCTTCCGGGATACGTCGTCGTCACCGCTCGACACCATGCTGACGGCCACCGGCAAGACGCTGTTCCCGTACATGAACGCCGGTACGAGCACGACCAATCCGCTGACGGTGCAGAACGCGTGGACGTACTTCATGTCGCCCGCGAGCCCGCTGCCGGCCGGCACGACCACGACGACGCAGATCCAGGCCACGGCGTCGAACGGCACCACCTATTCGGTCGCATCGACCTGCCTGTTCGGCAACACGACGCCGCTCGCGGGCGACAGCACGTCGCGCGAGATCATGGCGGTGTCGTTCGACAACAACCCGTACCTGATGCATTCGATGACGCTGTCGTACGGCCTCGTCAACTGGGTCACGCGCGGGCTGTTCGTCGGCGTGCGGCACGTGTACATGGATCCGCAGGTCGACGATCTCGGCATCCCGGACGAGATCTACCCGTATGCGCAGTCGGACTCCACGGGCAACTGGTACGACGTGAGGACCGGCCAGACGACGAGCACGAGCCCCCCCGGCCAGTGCCCGCTCGGCAACCCCGTCGGCTCGACGGACCCGAACACGGGCACGACCGCGTGCGAATACCGGATGATCGGCGCCGACTTCGACAACACGATGGGCTGGCAGGACAACGCCAACGCCAACACCGCCAACGCGGGCGCGCTGAAGTTCACGATGGCGTTCAACGGATCGGGCTTCGGCACCGCTTATGGCGGCCAAGGGTTCTACCCGACGACGGGCACCGACACGCTGTCGGTCGAGACCAACGCGAACGAATACGAGTTCAAGTGGATCACGCATACGTACGACCACATCCTGCTCGATCCGCCGTTCACGACGTCGGCCTCGCAGGTCACGACCGAATTGCAGAACAACGACAGCGTCGCGCAGACGTTCGGCTTCGAGCGCTACAACAGGACCGTGATCGTCACGCCGGAAATCTCCGGGCTCTACAACGCGACGACGCTCGGCGCGCTGCGGCAGTTCGGGATCACGGTGCTCGTGTCCGATTCGTCGAAGCCGACGCCGCCGGTCGGCACGCCCGGCTGCCCGATCAACAACAACGGCGTCGCGTGGCCGCTGCCGCCGTACAACGCGGGCAAGTTCAACTGCGTGAACCCGAACATCTTCGAGATCCCGCGCTATGCGACCGCGCTGTTCTACAACGTGTCGCAGCCGGCGGAATGGGTCGCCGAATACAACTACTTCTACGGCGCGAACGGGATCGATCCGACGCGGTGGGGCACCGACCAGACCTATCCGCAAGTGCTCGACCACGTGTCCGACACGCTCGTGAGCTACCTGCTCACGTATGACCTGCGGCCGCTGATGTTCCACCAGTCGAACCTGCGGATGTACAGCGGCACGAGCTTCCTGCTCGGCGACCTGCTGAACGCGGTGCTGACGAAGTACAACAAGTACTACAAGGGCCTGCCGATCCGCAGCCCGTACCTGTCCGACGCCGGCACGCTCGCGAAGCAGCGGCTCGTGTTCAACTCGTCGAACGTGGCCGCCACGCTGAAGCCCGGCGTGTCGATCACGCTCAGCGCATCGCGCAGCGACGGACAATCGGTCGTGGTGCCGGTCACCGGCGTCACGTTCGGCACCGTGCACGAAACGTACGGCGGCCAGAGCAATTCCACGATCACGCTGCTCCCGGCGACCAGCTATACGACGCAGATCACGCCGGCGCCCGCCTGGCAATAGCCTGCCGACAGGCATACCGTTTCACGGAGGACGCCCGCCGCAAGGCGGGCGTTTTTTATCCACAGCCTGAGCACCGACCTGCGCCATGGGACCACTCGCAAATCTGTGAAACAATCCCGCTTCCCCTTTCAACCAGAATCCGGCGACTCAGCCAAGGAGCCGATCGATGATCATCTCGGGAAGCTGTCACTGCGGCAACATCTCCTTCGCGCTCGACTGGCGCGACGCCGCGCTCATCGAGCGGACCGCCGTCGCGTCCTTCGACGGGGAGGACACGGATGAGCGGCTCGCGCGCCGCAAGCGCAACTGGATACCGGACGTCGTGTTCCGCGAATGTCGCTGAATGTCGCTGACGATCGATCCCAAGCAGGCCGCCGCACTGCTGGCCGTCGCCGACACGGGCAGCTTCGAGCAGGCGGCCGTGCGCCTGCACTTGACCGCATCGGCCGTCACGCAGCGGGTCCGCGCACTGGAAGCGAGCCTCGGCACGCCGCTCGTGCTGCGCACGCGGCCGTGCCGCCCGACGGTGGCCGGGCAGCGCGTGCTGCAGCACCTGCGGCGCGTCGCGCTGCTGCAGGCCGACCTGCAAAGCACGCTCGCGACCGAACGCGAATCGCCGATCTCGGTCACGATCGCGCTCAATTCCGACAGCCTCGGCACGTGGTTTCTGCCGGCACTGACCTCCGTGCTCGCCGGCGAGCGCATCCTGTTCGAGCTGATCGTCGAAGACCAGGACCACACGTTCGCGCTGCTCGAAAGCGGGATGGCGGTGGGCTGCGTGACGACCGAGCCGAAGCCGATGCGCGGCTGCCTCGCGACGCCGCTCGGCACGATGCGCTACCGGCTGCTCGCGGCCGCCGCGTTCGCGGTGCGCTGGTTCCCGCGCGGGCTGAACCGCACGAGCGCGCGCAAGGCGCCCGTCGTCGCGTACTCGCGGCGCGATACGCTGCAGTCGTCGTTCCTGAAGGAGAAATTCGGGCTGCCCGAGGGCGCCTACCCGTGCCACTACGTGCCGGGCACCCATTCGCACTTCGCGGCGGTGCGGCACGGGCTCGGTTACGCGATGGTGCCAGAGCCGCTGATCGGCACCGCACCGCTCGACGCGCAGGGGCTCGTCGATCTCGCGCCCGCGCATCCGACCGACGTCACGCTGTACTGGCACGCGTGGACCGTGCAGTCGCCGACGATGGCGTCGTTGTCCGAACGCGTCGTCGAGGCTGCCCGCCGGCTGCTCGCGCCGCTCGCGCGCTGATCGCTTCGACGGCGCAGCGCCGCCGCCCGGTTACGCGCGGCGCTGCGCGAAATACGCGCCGACCGCGTCGATGAAGGTATCGATGTCCGCGCGCGACACGTCGCAATGCGTGACGAAGCGCGACGCGTACAGCATCTGGGTGAGGATCCCGCGTTCCTTGAGCCACGCTTCGAGCGGCGCGCAATCGGTTTCGGGGAATTGCGCGAACACCATGTTCGTCGCGTGCGACAGCACCTTCACCGCGTCGATGCGCGCGAGGCCCGCCGCGAGATGCGCGGCGTTCGCGTGATCGTCCGCGAGCCGCTCGACGTTGTGGTCGAGCGCATACAGGCACGCGGCCGCGAGAATGCCCGACTGCCGCATCGCGCCGCCGAGCACCTTGCGCCAGCGTTGTGCGCGCTCGATCAGCGCACGATGGCCGACCAGTACCGAGCCGACCGGTGCGCCCAGCCCCTTCGAAAAGCAGATCGACACGGTGTCGAACGGCGCGCACAGCGCGGCGATCGAACGGCCCGACGCGACCGCCGCGTTGCACACGCGCGCGCCGTCGAGGTGCGTGGACAGCCCGCGGCTGCGCGCCACCGCGGCGGCCTCTTCCGCATAGCCGGCCGGCAGCACGCGGCCGCCGATCGTGTTTTCGAGCGCGAGCAGGCGCGTGCGGGCAAAGTGATTGTCGATCGGCTTGATCGCCGCGGCGATCTTCGCGAGCGGCAGCGTGCCGTCCGGCGCGTTCTCGATCGGCTGCGGCTGGATGCTGCCCAGCACGGCCGCGCCGCCGCCTTCGTACTTGTAGGTGTGCGCGAGCTGGCCGACGATGTACTCGTCGCCGCGTTCGCAATGGGCCATCAGCGCGGCGAGGTTGCTCTGCGTGCCGCTCGGGAAGAACAGGCCGGCTTCCTTGCCGGCCCGCTCGGCCGTCACCGCCTGCAGGCGCAGCACGGTCGGGTCGTCACCCCATACGTCGTCGCCGACTTCGGCGGCAGTCATCGCGGCCAGCATTGCCTGGCTCGGACGTGTCACGGTATCGCTGCGTAAATCGATCATCGGTGGTCCCTGAGTGAGCGCGGGCCGGCACGGGCGTGCCCGAGCCGGCCTGCCGAAACGAGACTCAGAGTGTACGCAATTCGCCGGGCGGTTGCCGGCCGCGCGTGCGTGATGGGATAACGGGCCGAAGGGGACGAGCGGGGCGAGCCGCCATCGCGCGCCCGATGACGCGACGCGCCATATTGACGCACGTGCGTCAGGCCGCCGCGCCCCGCCCGCCGCGGGCCGCGCCGCGATCTTGATACGAATCAACGATTTAACGCGCTGCCGCCGCACAGGGTCTGGACATCTGCGACGAGTTGGCGCATTTCGCGGTGCAACATCGCGGCCCATACTCCAGCCAACCCCGACGCCCGTCCGCCGGGGTCCGCCGGCACCCGCCGGCGGGTATCGTCAGCCTCGGTCAACTGGTATGGACACCGCTCTTTCGGCCCTCGATCTGGCCCGCCTGCAATTCGCGTTCACCGTCTCCTTTCACATCGTCTTTCCGGCGCTGAGCATCGGCCTCGCCAGCTTCATCGCCGTCCTCGAATATCGCTGGCTGAAAACCGGCAAGCAGTACTACAAATCCCTCTGCCTGTTCTGGTCGAAGATCTTCGCGGTCGCGTTCGGGATGGGCGTCGTCTCCGGCGTCGTGATGAGCTACCAGTTCGGCACGAACTGGTCGGGCTTCTCGAGCTTCGCCGGCGCCGTCACCGGGCCGCTGCTGATGTACGAGGTCATGACCGCGTTCTTCCTCGAGGCCGGCTTCCTCGGCATCATGCTGTTCGGCTGGAACCGCGTGAGCCCGCGCGCGCACTTCGGCGCGACGCTGATGGTCGCGATCGGCACGCTGATCTCGACGTTCTGGATCCTCGCGTCGAACAGCTGGATGCAGACGCCGCAGGGCTTCGAGATCGTCGACGGCCGCGTCGTGCCGACCGACTGGTTCGCGATCATCTTCAACCCGTCGTTCCCGTACCGCCTGTTCCACATGGCGATCGCCGCGTTCATCGTCGCCGCGCTGGTGGTGGCCGCAACGGGCGCATGGCACCTGCTGAAGGGCCGCCGCGACAAGGGCGTGAAGAAGATGTTCTCGATGGCGCTGTGGCTGCTGCTCGTGCTCGCGCCGCTGCAGGCCGTGATCGGCGACCAGCACGGCATCAACACGCTGAAGCACCAGCCCGCGAAGATCGCCGCGATCGAAGGGCTGTGGGAAACCGAGAAGGGCGGCACGGCGCTCAACCTGTTCGGCATCCCGGACATGCAGGCGGAAACGACCCGCTACGCGGTGAAGGTGCCGCACCTCGGCAGCCTGATCCTCACGCACAGCTGGGACGGCGAGATCCGCGGGCTGAAGGACTTCGCGCCGGAAGACCGCCCGAACTCGACGGTCGTGTTCTGGAGCTTCCGGATCATGGTCGGCCTCGGCATCGCGATGATCGGCCTCGCCGCGCTCGCGTGGCTGCTGCGCCGCCACGGCAGCCTGTATGAATCGAAGTGGTTCCAGCGCTTCGCGCTCGTGATGGGCCCGACCGGCTTCGTGTCGCTGCTCGCGGGCTGGGTCACGACCGAAGCGGGCCGCCAGCCGTGGGTCGTGTATGGCGTGATGCGCACCGCGCATGCCGTGTCGCCGCTGTCGGTGCAGCAGGTCAGCCTGTCGATGATGACGTTCGTGATCGTGTACTTCCTCGTGTTCGGCACCGGCGTGTACTACATGCTGAAGCTGATGAAGGCCGGCCCCGCGCTGCCCGACGTGAAGCACGACGGCACACCCGACACGCGCCCCGATCACACCGCGCGCCGCCCGATGTCGGCCGTCGACGAGCTGATCGAGACCGTCTGAGCCTACCCCGGTTCCACCCCATTCCGCACACGAGAAAACCTATGGACGTCACCGTAATCTGGGCCGCGATCATCGCATTGGGGCTCTTCATGTACGTCGTGCTCGACGGCTTCGACCTCGGCATCGGCATCGTCTTCCCGTTCTTCCCGGACGAGAAGGAACGCGACCTGATGATGAACACGGTCGCGCCCGTGTGGGACGGCAACGAGACGTGGCTCGTGCTCGGCGGCGCGGGGCTGTTCGCGGTGTTCCCGGTCGTCTATTCGACCGTGCTGTCGGCGCTGTACCTGCCGCTGATCTTCATGCTGGTGTGCCTGATCTTCCGCGGCGTGTCGTTCGAGATCCGCGCGAAGGCGCGGCGCACGAAGCAGCTGTGGGATCTCGCGTTCATCGGCGGCTCGGCCGGCGCGACGCTGTTCCAGGGGATCGCGCTCGGCGCGTTCCTGCAGGGCATCAACGTGAAGGACGGCGTGTTCGCGGGCGATGCCTTCGACTGGCTCACGCCGTTCAGCCTGCTGACCGGCCTCGGCCTGATCGTGACCTACGCGCTGCTCGGCTGCTGCTGGCTCGTCGCGAAGACGGAAGGCGACCTGCAGCGGCGCCTCCATCGCGTCGTGTGGCCGCTGACGCTCGTGCTGCTCGGCTTCATCGCGGTCGTCAGCCTGTGGACGCCGCTGCAGGATCCGGCCATCGCGCAGCGCTGGTTCGATTCGGGGCTGTTCTGGCGCCTGCTGCCGGTGCCGTTCCTGGTTGCCGCGTGCGCGGCGTGGATGCGTCGCGCGGTACGCGACCGGCACGACATGACGCCGTTCGTGCTCGCGCTGGCGCTCGTGCTGCTCGGCTACGTCGGCCTGCTCGTCACGCTGTTCCCGTACGCGATTCCCCAGACGATGACGATCTGGGAAGCCGCAGCGCCGCGCTCCAGCCAGACCTTCACACTGGTCGGCGCAGCGGTTATCCTCCCGATCATCATCGCCTACACGACGATGGGTTACTGGGTATTCCGAGGCAAGGTGCGCCATGAAGACCAGCATTACTACCACCACTGATTCTGCCGAGCGCTCCGCCGCGGCACCCCGGCCGCGGATGCGCGGCTGGATGTGGTTCGTCGTCCTGTGGGCCGGCGGCGTGATCGGCGCCGTCACGCTCGGCTACGCGTTCAAGATCTTCATGAACCTGACGCTGTTTGCGGTGAAATGATCCGACGAAAAGCGCCCGGCGCCCATGGCTGCCGGGCGCTTTGTCGTTTCGTGCGTGCGCAGACTACGGTGCCTGCCTCACTACCCCGAGCTTCAGCCCGAGCATGCCGAAGATGCGGTTCATCGTCTGCACGGTGCCCTCGCTGCGCCCCTGCTCGATATCCTGCATCGTTTTCGTCGACACGCCCGCAAGCTTCGCCATTTCGGCGCTGGTCAGCCGCATCGTGCGCTTGAGATGACAGACGGATTCCCGCAGCGTCCATTCGGGATGCGAAAGAACATCCTCGATCGCCCGCCGCCGCAGCGCCAGTTGATCCGGAAGCGAGAGTGCGGTGTAGCGCTTGTCCATCGCGTCTTCTATCTTCTATCGTGTCAGAGTCGGGCCATTTCGTCCGCAAGCCGTGCGATGCCCAGCCGCAAGTGCGCGTGCACGTCCGGTTCAAGGTCGAAATCCGTGCCGCGATCGGCGACGTCCCGCAGACGTGGCGCCATGTCGCGAAGGCGCGCTGCCAATGCGGCACGATCGAGCGCGCGATGTGTTTCTCCAGGTTGCGGCTCACTCGCCCGGACGACTGCGTCCAGTACTCGCGCCCAATCCGGCCTGCCACCGTCATTGGCTTGCCAGCGAATGCGCCGGGCGATGCCGTCCGGATGCAAGTACATCGGCGCGAAATCGTATAGCGGCGTAAGCGCGATGCGTCCGTCGAAATCGCGCTGCAACGCGGTGTTACGCGCGTGATTGTCCTTGTTGCCCAGTGCCAGGTTCGCGACGTCGCGACACAGATATTCACTCACCTCGGCCTGCGGGTCCGTGCATTCGCGTACGAGATGCCAGCACACTTCATCGTGAGTCGGCACGACGCCGAAACCGGCCTTGCCAGTCAACGACGCAATACTCTCCTGAGCGAGGCGGGCGACGCCGGCGGCACCGCGCACACGGTCGAAGCGAGGAATGAAGAGGGATCGGCCGCGCAGTGCGAGCGGCGCATGCACGCGCAGGCCGAGAAATTTCGCGAGCGCCATGTACGGAGCCTCGTGCCGCAGGATTTGTGCGAGACGCTCGTTCGCGCCGCGTCCGAACTTCACGATGTAGTGTTCCGTCGCTCGCTCGTCGGGCAGGGTGTGATCGAGGTAGAGGAGGCCGTCGTCGGCTCGAGTCAGCAGCAGCTTGGGCCATTCGCCCTGTACACCGGACGAGCCGGCGACAAAGAACCCATGCGTGGCAAGATATTCGCTGAACGCATCGCCGCGGGCGGCGACCTCGTCATCTGTGAAGCCCTGCAATGGCCCTCGCCGCTCGGCCAGCCATTGCGCCGCCTCCTTCACGCGAAGGTTGCCGATCGAATTGCCCGCACCCGCCAGCAACAGCGGCCAGTCGGCGCCCTCCTCCGCCGTTTCCGGCACCCCGAGGCGACGGAGCAGTTCGAGACGGCCGAAACCCTGCGGCAGCAGGTCAATCAGGAATACAGGCCAATGCGGTTGCTCCTGCGACTCGAGGCCGACCGGAAAGCGACAGGTCATTGCGTGCGCGTCCCTGGCAGCCTGGTGTTCGAACGCCCATTCGACGTCGTATCCCGTGTACGTGCGGCAACGCCAGCCCTCCTCGGATTGGCCGAGCAGACTGACGGCGCCGACGTCATGCCAGATGCCGTCGGCGTGAAGCTGGATGGTGCACGCTTGACTCATTTTAGTAGAAATCTATACAAATTATGCCGACCTTCCTGCATGGATTATATAGAATTCTGCCGAAATATGAGAATGACGGGCAGGCGTTCGCCGATGAACCCTGCGCCCGCCAGCCTCCGACGCATTCCGCTCCACCCACGCGTCAAAAAAAAACGGCCCTCGCATCGCGCGAGAGCCGTATCGAAATCGCTGGAGAAAGTACCGCGCCGCGCTCAGAACGTATGCCGCACGCCCACCCGCACGAGCGTCTGCGTATCGCCGGCGGACGAGATGCCGTTGCCGACGTCGCCGACCGACGCCGTCGCGTTGACGACGTTGCCGAATGCGTCGAGCGTCTTGCCGCTCGCCTTCTGGTAGCCGACGAGGCCGTACAGCGCGGTGCGCTTCGACAGGTAGTAATACGACGCGAGGTTCAGCTGGTGATACTTCGGCGCGGCTTCGCCGCCGACCGAGCTGCCGCGCGTGAAATCGTAGCCCGCCGCGACGCGCAGCGCGGGCGACGCCTGCCACGACACGGTGCCGCCGACCGAGTTGTAGGTCGCGGTGCCCTTGAACGTCGAGAACGCGCCCGCCCGGTACTGCGTATTGCTGTACGACAGGCCCATCGTCACCGCGCCGATCTGGTAGGTCGATGCGGCCGCAACGATCTGCATGCTCTTCGACGACGCGAAGCCCTCGTTGATCGACGACGCGAACGTGCCGTCATACGAGCCGGTCCATGCGCCGCCGTTCGCGCCGAACGCGTTCGTCGCGTACAGGTACGCGGCGCCGATCGCGAACGGCCCGTTCACGTACTGGCCGCCGACGCTCCACGTGTTCTGGTTCTTCACGCTGCCGGCCTGGTTGCCGAAGCCGTACAGCGCGCCGAACGTGAAGCCGCCGAACTTCGGGCTGACGTACTTGACCGAGTTGTTCTCGCGCGACTGGTTGTCGATGTTGTCGAGATCGCCCGGATGCGCGCCCATCCCGGTCAGGAACGAGCCGGGCCCGATCGAGCCGACGAAATCGACGACCGGATCATACTGGCGGCCCATCGTCAACGTGCCGTAGCGCGTGCTCGACAACCCCATCCACGACTGCCGGCCGAACATGCGACCGCCCTGGCCGAGCTGCCCGTTGCCGATGTTGAAGCCGCTCTCGAGCTGGAACACCGCGGCGAGCCCGTCGCCAAGGTCTTCCTTGCCTTTCAGCCCCCAGCGGCTGCCGGACCACGTGCCGCTCGCGAAGCTGTAGCTCGATGCGCCGCGATACGCGACCGGCGAGCCCAGCGAACCCTTGCTCGTCGCGACGCGCTGGTTGCTCGCGTACCCCAGCCCCGCGTCGACGATCCCGTAGAGCGTGACGGTGCCTTGCGCATGCGCCGCGGTGCCAAGGCAGCCGGCGGCGCAGAGCGCCAAAGTGATCTTCTTCATGTAGAGGATTCCTGTCTATTGATTCGATGCCACCTGAAACGATGCATCCCCCCGAGCGAGATGCCGACCTACGCCGAATCGGACAGCCACCGCGCGACACGCGCGACGAGCAGGTCCGCTTCGCCGAAGCACTCGACGCCCGCCACCTGCGGCGCGTCGCAAATCGTGAACACCGGCTTGCCCCATTGCAGGCCGAGCGCGATCTCGGACAGCGTGCCGAGGCCGCCGCCCACCGCAACCAGGCACAGCGATGCGCGCGCGATCAGCGCATTGCGCGTGATGCCCAGACCGGTCGGCAGCGCGACGCTCAGGTACGGGTTCGCCTCCTGCGCATCGTCCTCGGGCAACAGCCCGATCGCGCACCCGCCGGCCGCATGCGCGCCGCGCGCGGCGGCCTCCATCACGCCCTGCTTGCCGCCGCCGACGAGCGCGACGCCCGCCGCCGCGATGCCGTATGCGATCTGCTCGGCGATGCGCATTTGCATGTCGGTCGCATCGCGCGGCCCGATCACGCCGATCGGCATCCGGTGCCGGCGCGCGCCGCGCTGCCGCTGCGCGAGCCGCGCGAGCGCGTCGCGCGCGTCCTCCGACCATTCACATTCAATGACGCCGTTGCCGAACAAGGCCTTCCCCCAGTGCAAGAACGCAGGTGCAGAGCGCCGTCAGCACGATCGACAGCACGGCCGCCTGCGAGAAATCGGTTTGCCCGTCCGACAGCTTCAGGTACATCAGCAGCGGCAGGATGTTGATTTGCGTGCCGGCCAGCGCGAGCGCCGTGCCGTAGGTGCCGAGCGCGATCGCCGTCACGAGGCACCACGCGGACGCGACCGACGGCCACAGCTCGCGCCACGCGACGTCGAGCCACGCGCGCCACGGCCGCGCGCCGAGCGTCAGCGCCGCTTCGAGCGGCCGCCGGTCGAGATTCGCGAGCGCCGGATAGATCATCAGCGCGACGCGCGGGATCAGGTAATACGCGTAGGCAACGGCGAGCCCCGGCATCGTGTAGATCGCGCCGCCGATCACGTTCTGGTCGGCCCCCAGCGACGCCAGCAGCGCGGTGACGAAGCCGGCGCGGCCGAACGCGAGGATGAAGCCGTACGCGATCACCAGCCCGGAGAACGCGAGCGGCACGCCGAGCAGCGCGAGCGACCAGTGGCGGCGGGCGGGCGACTGCCCCGCCAGCGCGAAAGCGACCGGCACGCCGACCCCGACCGACAGCGTGCCGGCGCCGACCGCCAGCGCCAGCGAGCGCGCGACCGCATCGGCGACGAGCGGATCGCGCAGCACCGCGGCGAACGCGCGGCCGCCGTCCGTGAAGGCCGCGCCGACGAGCGCCGCGAGCGGCAGGACGAAGAACACCGCGAGCAATCCCGCGGCCGGCGCCGCGCCGAAGCGGCGCAACGCGCCGCGTTCCGGTAGAGTGGCCTGCATCTCGCGCTCCTTACTTGCCGAGCGTCGCCTGCGACCACAACTGGTCGACCTCGGCCTTGCGCGCCGCCGCCTTCGCGACGTCGAGCGGGCGCACCTGCGGCGCATTCGGCAGCTTCGCCGCGACGTCCGGCGCCACCGGCGTGCCGGGCACCGCCGGACGCACGTAGCCTTGCGCGAACAGCGCCTGCCCGACGTCGCTCATCACGAGGTTGAGCCACAGCTGCGCGGCGGCCGGGTTCGGGCCGTTCTTCACGAGGCTCATCGCGTACGGCGCCGACACGCTGCCGTCCTGCGGAATCACGACTTCCGCCGCGTCGCCCATCCCGTCCGCGTATTTCGCCTTGAGCCCGTCGTTCTCGTAGCCGATCAGGATCGGGATCTCGCCTTTCACGAACTTCGCATAGGGCGTCGTGCCCTCGACGCGCAGCACGTTGCCCGCGTTCTTCAGCTTGCCGAAGAATTCCGCGCCCGGCTTCGGGTTCTCGACGCTGCCGCCGTTCGCATACGCGGCCGCGAACACCGCCACCTGCCCCTGCCCGGTCGAGCGCGGATCGAGATAGACGACTGCGTTACGGTACTCGGGCTTCAGCAGGTCGGACCAGCGCTGCGGCACGCTCTTGACGAGCTTCTTGTTGACGAGGAACGCGATGTTCAGCGAGTGCACCGCGAACCAGCGGGCGTCGGCCGCGCGGAACACCGCCGGCAGCTTGTCGAAGTTGAGCGGCTTGAACGGCGCGACCACGTCCTTGCCCGCCGCATCGAGCGCCGACGCGGCAAAGTAGTACGCGGTGTCGGCCTGCGGGCGGCGACGCGACTTGTCGAGCGCGACGACGGTGGCCGCCGAGCCGATATCGTTGTACGTGATCTCGACCTTCGGATAGCGCTTGCGGAATTCGGCGAACAGCGCCTTCCAGTTCGCCCATTCCGGCCCCGTGTCGAACGACACGACGAGCCCTTCGTCGGCAGCCTTCTCGTACAGCGCGTCTTCGCCTGGATAGAGCGGCGCGGCGTGGGCGCCCAGCGGCGCGAGCGTCGCGAGCGCGCAGAGCGCCAGCAGGCGGCGGCGCATCGTTTTGAGGAACAGGCGGCGTGCAGACATCGTGAATCTCCGTTGAATGAATGGGGTCGCCCGCGTGCTTACGCGGCGGGCAGCACGAGCAGATGGCGCGGCTCGATCGAGATGCAGCGCGCGGGCAGTTCGCGCCCTTCGCACAGCAACGCGTCGGTTCCGCCCGCCGGCACGAAGTCGAAACGCTGCGTCGCGCCGAAGTAGCGCACCTCGCCGATCCGGCCGTCGATGCGGTTCACCGCGTACGCGGGCGGATCGGGCTGCACGTGCTCGGGCCGCACCAGCACGTCGACCGTGTCACCCGGCCGGTGCGCGCCCGTCTCGGCGCACAGCGTCGTGAAGCGCACGTCGACCGCGCCCTGCGCGAGCACGCGGCCGCGCAGCACCGTCGAATGGCCGACGAAGCGGGCGACCTGCGCGCTGGCCGGACGCTCGTACAGGTCGCGCGGCGTGCCGGCCTGCAGCATGCGGCCGCCGTCGACGATCGCGACGCGGTCGGCCATGCTCAGCGCCTCGTCCTGGTCGTGCGTGACGAGCAGCGTCGTCGCGCCGCACGCGCGCTGCAGCGCGCGGATCTCGTCGCGCAGCTGATGACGGATGCCGGCGTCGAGCGCCGCGAGCGGCTCGTCGAGCAGCAGCAGCTTCGGTTCGATCACGAGCGCCCGGGCCAGCGCGACGCGCTGCTGCTGCCCGCCGGACAGCATCGCGATGCCGCGATCCGCATGCGCCGACAGGCCGACCCGCTCGAGCATCTCCAGCGCGCGCCGGCGCCGGGCGTCGGCCGCGACGCCGCGCATGCGCAGGCCGTACGCGACGTTGTCGACGACCGACAGGTTCGGAAACAGCGCGTAATGCTGGAACACCATGCCCACCTCGCGCTGCCACACGGGCACGCCCGCCACGTCGTCGCCGCCGATCGCGATGCGGCCGCGCCAGCCGTCGAGCAGGCCGGCGGCGAGCCGCAGCAGCGTGGATTTGCCGGAGCCGCTGCGCCCCATCACGGCGAGCAGCTCGCCTTGCGTAGCGGACAGCGTGACGTCGTCAACGCCGTGACGCGCGCCGGGATACTGGAAACTGACGTGTTCGAAATCGAGACTCATGACGGACTCACTTCAGACGTTGCACGGTGCTGACGGACACGAGCGTCGCCAGCACGGCGAGCACGAGCAGCACGACGGTGGCCGCGCACGCCATCCCCGACGCGCCGTAGAACGCCTGCAGCAGCACGATCGGGTAGTTGCGATAGCGGAAGCCCGCGATCAGGTTCGACACCTGGAATTCGCCGATCGACAGCGCGGCCACCATCACGAGCCCGGAAAACAGGCTGTGCCGCAGGTTCGGCAGCACGATCGTGAAGAACTGGCGCAGCGGCGTCGCGCCGAGCGTCGCCGCGCAGGCCTCAAGGCGCTCGAGGCCGAGATGGCGCAGGTCGCTGAGCAGGGTCTGCAGCAGGTACGGCAGCGTCAACACCGCGTGGGCCGCGATCATCAGCGGCAGCGTGCCCATCCACGGCAGCGTGTCGCCGCTGAAGATCGCGATATAGCCGAAGCCGAGCGTCAGCGCCGGCACGCCGACCGGCATCAGCATCACGATGCGTGTCGCGACGCCGCGCCCGGCCTGCGCACGGTGATGCAGCGCGTACGCGAGCGGCAGGCCGACCACGGCATTGAGCGCGCAGCATGCCAGCGCGACCATCAGGCTCACGCCGAACGCGCGGGTGAAGCTCCCGTTCGCGGCCAGATCGGCGAACCAGTGCCCGGTGAAGCCGCTGGGCAGCAGCGTGTTCGTCCACGACTGGCCGACGGAGCCGATCAGCAGCAGCGCGATCGGCAGCAGCAGGTAGACCCCGAACACCGCGACGAGCGCCTGCAGCACGAAGCGCCACGCGCCCGGGCGCACGGCTTTGTTACGACGAATCGGAACACCATCGGCCAGTGCCGGGGCGGTAGACGGATGCATGGGTACGCTCGCTGCCGATGAGGAAAAACGTCGCGCAGCGCCCGCCGGAAGGAGGCTGCACGCTTGATCGAGACGGACGCAGTGTGCGGTTCCGACATGGCATCGTCATGAAAAAAACGTACAAAGCCCGCATCGATCTGTGCGCGTAGGGAATAGTCGGCGATGAAGCACCTGTATCCGAACGTGGCGGAACTGCATGCGTTCGCCAGTTCTGCGAAGTACCTGAATTTCTCGTACGCGGCGCGGGAGCTGGGCCTGACGCCCAGCGCGGTGAGCCGGCAGATCGCGAATCTCGAAGCGCTGTTCGGCGTGAAGCTGTTCGTGCGCGAGGGACGCAATCTCGCGCTGACGCGCGCCGGGCAGGTGTACCACGCACGCGTCGTCGGGCCGCTGCGCGAGATCGGCAACGCATCGATCGAACTGCTGAGCGCACGCGAGAACAGCGACCTGCTGACGATCGCGAGCGTGCCGACCTTTACGACCAAGTGGCTCGTGCCGCGGCTCGCGCGCTTTCTCGCCAGCGCGCCGAGCGTCACGCTAAGCTTTCGCCGCCATCTCGCGCACGGCGACATGTTCCCGTTCGGGCTCGACGCGGCGATCCGCTACGGCGACGGCGCATGGGAAGGCGTGCGAAGCGATTACCTGGACGGGCGGACCTTCGCGCCGGTGTGCACGCGCGAATTCGCGGACCGGCATGCGCTGCGCGCGCCCGCCGACGCCGCGGCCGCGCCGCGTCTCGTGCACGAGCAGGCCGAGATCGCGTGGTCCGCATGGGCGGAGCGTCATCGCGTGACGCAGATGAACGCGCTCGCGGGGCCGCGCTTCGAACAGTATTCGGTGCTGATCCAGGCGGCGCAGGCGGGGCTCGGGATCGCCCTCGTGCCGCGCTTCCTGATCCTCGACAACCTTGCGGCCGGCACACTCGTCGAGCCGTTCGACGCGCCGGTCGACGTCGACGCGCAGGGGCACTACCTGTGCTACGCGCCGGAGCGCATCGAGACGAGCGAAGCGTTGCGGCGCTTCAGGGAATGGATGCTGGACGAATGCGCGAGCGGGTGAAGCGAGGCTGCCGACGGTACGCCGTCACGAAGCCGGCCCGAACGCGCCGGCTATACTTGCCGCCTTCCAACAATCAACAAAAACGAATTCGGAGAGGGCAATGAACAAGCATCACGCGGGCGCACGCGGTCCAGTCTGGAAACGCATCGCGGCAACCGCGCTTGCCGCGGCATGCATGGCCGCCACGGCCAGCGCCGCGCAAGCCGCCGACAACGCCGCGTCCCGCCACTACCTGAGCCTGAGCCGCGACGGCGCCGGCAAGCTGCCGTGGAGCGACGAACCCTACAGCTGGACCACGCACGACGGCAAGGTGCTGCGCGAGGGCGTGACCGACGCAAACGGACGCGCGGCCGTTGCGCGGCAAGCGGGCGAGACGCGCTACGCGCTGGACACGATCAATCTCCGCTGGATCTACACGGTCGACAACGCATGCTGGGCGCGCCAGGGCGCCGACTTCGGGCGCTGCGTCAAGATGGTCGACACGGTCGACAAGGTCTCGCAGCGGCGCGAAGAGGAGGAGCGCGCCGAGAAGGAGGAAGCGAAGACGCGGCGCGATGCGGCGCTGGCTCGCTATCGCAAGGCCGCGGCGGCCAACGACGACGAACTCGCGTGGCTGGGCCCGCTGCCGGCCGAATGGTCCGTCGACGACGCTAGCCATCAGATCGGGGACGTCTTCCACAAGATCGAGCACGACCTCGACACCATGAGCGCCGCCGACATCGACGTGTCCCGCTTCGTGTGCAGGTCGCCCGCCCAGATCGGCCCGGCTCCGGACCAGCAGGCCGTCGTCGATTATCTGGACAGCCTGCGCACGCCCGGCACGACGACGCGCCAGCAATGGCGGGCGCTCGTCGACGCCGCGCGCAAGGGCAACTGGCTCGCGCGGCTGCAGATCTTCGTCGCGCTCGGCTCGCGCCCGAAGGACGACCTCGTCAGCCAGTACCGGCGGGGGCAATTGATGGCGTGGCTGCAGGCGAACCACGTCGGTGCGCTGTACACCTACTACCTGGGCGAACTCGCCGCAACCGGCTATTTCGAGGGCCCCAGCCCGGGCCCCAGCTCGCCGATCTACCTGTACGCGGCGATGCGCGGCAGCTATGCGGCGATGAAAAAAGCCGGTGACGCGCTAGCTGGCGACGACGATCCGAAAACCCGGGCAAGCGGCGAGCGCATGCGCGACTGTGCAGTGAAGATGATGCCGGTGCTGTTCGCGAAGTAACTGCGGCGCCGCGCGTCGTTCACCAGCACAAGCGCGGCGCCGTCGACCGCCCGGCGCCGCGCAGTGCGCCTGCCGCGCGCGGGCGGCAGGCGATTCACCCGGTCAGTGCTCGATGCCCAGCCCCGGCAGCACGTGCGTGTGCTCGGCGACGACCGCGTGCAGCCGCTCCGGCTCGACGCCGAGCAGCCCGAGGATCGTCGGCGCGACCTGCTTCGTGCCGACCGTGTCGGTCACCGTGCGCGCGCGATGCAGGCCCGGATACGACACGAGCAGGCCGAGGTGGCTGTCGTCCGGCGCGTTGCCGCCGTGCTCCTCGTCCTTCTTCGTGCTCGACGTGTAGATCACGCCCGGATTCGGCTGGACGATGATGTCCGGCGTGCGGCCGTTGGCCGGGTCGCCGAACCGCTCGGCGAGCGCCGCGCCGTACAGGATGTACGCCTGCGGGCCGTCCGCGCAGATCCCCTGCGCGTTGCAGCCCAGGTTCGCCTTCAGCGTCTGCACCACGGCCGTGCGCTGGTTGCGGTCGCGCAGCCAGATCAGGCCGACGTCGTCGGTCTGCACGAAGCCCGTGCCGACCAGGCCCGAACCGTCGTTCAGGTTGCCCGTCTTCGTGTTGTTCTGGCCGAAGTTGCCGTTCGGGTCGAGATAGTTGTTCGCTTCGAGCAGCTTCGTCAGCGTGTCGCCGTTCTTCACGAGCTTCGTGTGATCGGTCGGTGATTGACCATGCTTCGACGTGACGATCACGGCCGTCGACGCATACAGGTTCGCCTGCTTCAGCGCCGCGACGACATGGCCGATCGCGTTGTCGACGTACGTGATCGCGTTCGCGACCTGCCCGTTCGGCGTGAAGTTCGCGTCGAGATAGCCGCCGCCCTTCGTCACCACCGCCTTCTGCGCGACGCTCAGCGTCTGGAAGTCGGCGCCGAACAGCGTCGGCACCGGCGCGCTCTTCGTGCCCGTCGAGTCGCGGCCGTTGATCTGGTTGATCAGCGCCTGCACGTGCAGGTTGTCGAATTGCGCGGTATGCGAATAGACGTCCGTGTAGTCCGTCTGGGTCGCCGGGTCGATCGAGTTGATCTCGGTGCGCGCGAGATCATCGACGCCGGTGCCCGACGGCCCGTTCAGCCAGTCATAGCCCCATGCGTGCTTGTCGGCCCACGCGGTGGTCGCGTTCGGGATGCCCGCCTTCACGGCCTCGAACACCGTATTGGTCTTCACGTAGTTGTGCGGATAGACCGGCACGCACTTGCCGTCGACCTTCGCGTTCGGGATCGCCTGCGGATTGAATGCGCCGCCGCCGTTCAGGTGAACCAGTGCGCCGCCGTTCTCGGCGTCGATGCCGGTCGTCTCGTCGAACACGACGTTCCAGCCCTGCTTGCCCGAGCAGCTCGTGTCGCCCGGCGCGTACAGGTTGCGGTCGTACGACACGTCGTAGAACAGGCCGGCCGTCTTCGGCGAGCCGCCGGTCACGAGCGCGGCGAGGCCCGGAAACGAATCCGACAGGCCGGGCGTATAGGCATTCGTGTAGGTCACGCCGCTCTTCGCGAGCACCGCGATATTCGGGCACGTGTTCGCGCCGATGCAGCGCGCGAGATCCTGCTCGTGCAGGCCGTCGACGCTGATCAGCAGCACGTGCTTCGCCACGCGGCGGCCGTGCTCATGCCGTTCGTTGTCGCCCTGCGCGTGGACGCCCGCGCTCGCGAGCGCCAGCGTGCCCGCCACCGTCGCCACCCACTTCCGCTGCTTACCAAGGAAAGACATGATCACCCCACCTCATCGATTGACGTTGAACTGCATGGCCTGCGAAACAGGCGCGTCAATATCGCCGAGCTGTGGGGCGGCTCCGTGAAGCGGGGCTTTCTGTTGTCTGTCAAACGTAACCAATCGCAAGTGACATCAAATGGTCGCGATGTGATGGTTTCGCGGCCTCATGCGTCGGTCTCGTAAAGCAGCCCGTATTCCCCCCGCGTTCGCCTGATTCGCGCGAAACCGGGTTCCCCCAGATGCATGCCGGCGATCAAAAGCCCCTCCGAACTGACCAGGTCCAAAAGCCGTGAGCGTGTGGCGGCTGCCAGGGACGGGTCTTGATCGAATGCAATCGATACGTCTGGCCGCTTGATCTGGACGTAAGGAAAATGAACGATATCCCCCCAGACAAGCAGGCTCCGATCACGGGATTCGACGATATATCCGGTGTGTCCATCCGTGTGTCCCGGCAGCGGCATCGCTCTGATACCGGGAAGCACCTCCCCCTCGTCGAACGTACGGAGCCTGTCGCTGTAGCCGTCGAACACCTGGCGCGCTATCAGGAAGTTGCCGCGGGCCCGCTCGCTGGCGCGACTCAGATTGCCGTCGTCCTGCCAAAATTCGACCTCGCGCCGATGAGCAACGAGCTCCGCCTCCGGAAAGGCAATTTGTCCGGCCGCATTCACCAGCCCCCCGACATGATCGGGATGCGCGTGTGTGAGCAGGATCGTATCGATCGTGGAGGGTTCGATGCCGGCAAGCAATAGATTGGTCTTCAGGCGGCCGCCCCATTGCTTGATCCCTCCAGCCCCACCATCGATGAGAATCGTGCGGCCTGCTCCGCGTACCACGTAGCAATTGATGTGCACGGCCGTGGGCTCCTCTTGCCCTGCTTCACGCTGCATTCCGGCGGCCTCGGACGCGTCGATATTCGACAGAAAGTCGAGACTCGCGGTGAGGTAGCCATCGCTGATGGCGGTAATCGTGAAGTCGCCAGCTTGCTGGCTTGGAAAGGTAACGGTAGACACAACGCTTCTCCAGACCGGCTAATTCCGGGCGTGAATGTTCGACGCGGCATGACCGAAGCAACGGATGCGCGCCGTGAGGCCCGTGCAGCGAGCGATGGCGCTCTCCAAGGCTTCCATGAACTGGTTCATTACCGCGGGCGTGCGCAACGTCTCGACGCGATATTGGACTTCCGCGAAGACGGGATGTCCGTGCCCATGCCGAACGTCGACATAGATGACGTGAACGTTCTTGAGTGCCGCTTCAAGGACGCTCGTACAGAGTTTGACGCAGTCGCGGGTAAGCTCGGCGAGCCTCTCGTCAGACGGCATTTGCCCCGCAGGAATATAGATAGTGACATTGGGCATCGCGGACCTATTTTTGCTGTTCGGTCGAAACGGGGCGAAAGCTCGTTAGTTGCTCGGTCATCGGCGCGTAGAGGTGGACGCCTTCGGGGATGCTCTCGACAAGCCGAGCGTGTTGCCGAGGCAGCGTCGCGAGCCAACGGCGCTCCGGCAATTTCTCCAGCGCAACTGCGCGCATGGCCAACGGTGTGAGGCCCATCCGGATCAGGGGATCGGGGCCGCTTGCACAGAGCGCGAGGAGTTCGTCGGCATTGACCGCCGGCGCAAGGCCGATATCGCCATAGAGATTGCGATGCCAGTCGGTGATGTGTTGCTGCCATTTCGCAAAATTGCCGCCGCCTTTCCGGCGATATTCGTCGCCGGTCAGGACATCGAGGCCGTCGATCGTGTGGACGGCCAGGTAGGCCGGGCAATCATCGCTCAGCGACTTGAACCGCTGCGACGTGTGAAACCCCGTCACCGAGATCAGGGCAGGCAGCTTTTCAAGGCTGTAGAAGTCGTTCCATTCGGCTTCGCTGTCGGCGTCGGCGAAGCTGCATTCCACGGTGTAGATCATCAGATTATCCTTCGCGACGGACGCGCATTTTTCTGCAAATGATGCATATTCATTGCAGTTGTGTAATGCTAGCCCGCTGCATCTCGCTTAGATATCGAATTAAAATCAGCCTTCCGTGACATTTACTCAAGCTGGCGACGAACGCATTCCGATCGGAGAGACTCCAATGCGACGCAAGATCCCGAGCAATTCCGCGCTGCAGGCATTCGAAGCCGCGGCCCGACACGGCAGCTTTGCCCGAGCCGCTGATGAACTCGCCCGAACCGAGGGCGCCGTCAGCCGTCAGATCGGCCGGCTGGAGGCGTTCCTGGGCGTCACGCTGTTCGAGCGGATCGGCAACCGGGTACGGCTGGCACCGAACGGTGCGCGGTACGCAGTGCAGGTTCGCGAGATTCTGGATCGGCTGGAACGGGACAGCCTGTACCTGATGGGGCAGCCCGTCGAAGGCGCGAGTATCGACATCGCCGCCATTCCGACCTTCGCCACCCGTTGGCTCATTCCGCGACTGAAACATTTTCAAACCAGGCATCCGAACGTCACGGTGCATATCGCCGAACGCATGGAACCGTTCCTGCTGGCCGGGAGCGGTTTCGATGCCGCCATCCATTTCGAGCATCCGGCATGGGCGGGGATGCATCTGCATCCGCTGCTGGAGGAAGTGCTGGTGCCCGTGTGCAGTCCGGCGTTGCTCGCGGGCGCCGGGGCGAACCCGTCGCTGGATGCATTGCCACGCCTTCACCGGCGGCAGAACCCGGACGCGTGGCAGATGTATGCACAAGAGTCCGGCCTCGTGCTGAGCAATTCGGCGGTCGGCGCGCGCTACGATCTCCATTCGATGCTGATCGAAGCGGCGGTGGCCGGCCTGGGTGTCGCGCTGGTGCCGCGTCTTTACGTCGAGACGGAGCTTGAACAAGGCCGTCTGGTCGCGCCTTGGCCGGACGGCAAAGCGATCGCCAAGAACTTCTGCCTCGTTCTTCCTGAGCCGATCGAATTGAGCGAGGGGCCGCTACAGGCGTTTGCGAAATGGATCCTTGAAGAAGCCCGAGACTTGGCGCCCTGGCGCAGCGCCGCCTGACCCTCATCACGAACAGCCATCAGCACTTTTTTTCCGGCTTGGCGCGCGACTATTGGCGTGTGATAAAGGGTTTTCCCTGACCCGGAGCACGAGTATGTCGACCCTGGAAGCCCTCCGGTTCGTGCTGGACGATGCACGCACCCCCGAAATCATTCGCCACCACGTCGTCGACGCGTTGCAGTACGCGTTGCGCAACTACGGACAGGTGTTCACCGCGAAGGAAGTCGAATGGCTGGCGCAGTGGGACGACGCGCGTCTGCCGCTGGCCGCGAAGAAGGAACTGGGCAAGCGCGAACCCGAAGTCGCGCGCTGAACGTTCCGCTGCCGCGCCCGAACAGACGGACGCGGCAGCGGAAGAACGGTAAGGATCACTTCAAGCCGAAATCGACGCGGGTGGTCGCGCCCTTGTCGTCGATGCCCTTCGCATCGAGCTTCGGCGCGACGACGAACACGCGGCTCGAATCGATCTTCCCGTCGAGGTACTGGCGCACGGCCTGCGCGCGCTGCTGCGCGAGCGCGCGCAGGCTGCCTTCGTCGGCCGGCGCGTGTTCGGCGAGCGCCTTCTTCATGTCGGCATCGGGCAGCGTCTTTTGCAGGCCGATCAGGTTGCGCGGCTTCTTGAAGTCGGCGGCCTTGTACGCGCGCGTCAGGTACTTGCTGTACTCGGCCGGCTCGACCTTCACCGACATCGGGTCGATGCTCTCGCCCTGCCCGACCACGTCCTTCAGCTTCTGCTGGCGCACCAGCCGCTCGACGTACGCGTCGCCGAGCCCCGACGTATCCTTCGCCGGGTCGACGCGGCCGATCAGGTCGAGGCGGATCGACGGCTTCTCGGTCAGCATCTTCACGACGGTGTCGAGCTTCTTCTGCTGCGCGTCGTCGAGCTGGTACGAGCCCGGCGCGAACTCGACGTAGCCGAGATCCTCGCCGCCGCTGCCGAACGCATGCGCGAGCAGCGAGAACGGCGACGTGACGGCCTTCGCGATCAGGTTCAGCACCGCGCGCCAGATCAGCCCGCCGACACTGAACTCGGGGTTCGACAGCGAGCCCGACACCGGCAGGTTCACGTCGATCTGGCCGCGCGTGTTCTTCAGCAGCGAAATCGCGAGCTTCACCGGCAGCCTGGTCGCCGTGTCGTTCTCCACATGATCGCCGAACGTGAGCTGGTCGATGAAGATGTGGTTGTTCGCCTTCAGCTGGTCGTTCACGAGCTCGTAATGCAGGTCGACGTTGAGCTTGCCCTTCGTGATCGGATAGCCCGCATACTTCGCCGAATACGGCGTCAGGTTGGTCAGCTCGATGTCGTGCGCAGTCGCGGTGAGGTCGAGCGCCGGCTTCTCGATCAGCGGGTTCACCGACCCCTTGATCGAGATCGGCCCGTTGCCCGCGAGGTTCGCGGCGACGTCGACCGGCGCGGACGTCGTCGAATCCGTGCCGAACGCGCCGACCGTGCCCTTGATCGCGACGAGGTTCGCCGTGTAGTTCGGCTTGATGAAGTTGTCGGTGTACGTGACGCGGCCGTTCTGCAGCAGCAACTCGCCGAAATGCATCCGCACCGGGTTCTGCGGCGGCTGCGCGGCCTTCACGACCACCGTCGCCGACGCGGCGGCCGGCGCGGACGCCTGCTGCGCGGCAGCCGGCGCCGAGGCGGCCGGCGGCGACAGCGGCACCGGCTCGCCCTTGCTCGCGTCACGCGTGAGCGACTGCGCGGGGCCCGATTCCTTCGCGACCACGTCCTTCAGGTTCAGCCGCCCCTGCGCGTCGAGCAGCACGCGGCCGTAGAAGTTCGAGAACGTCACGCGCGCGGCGTCGACGTCGGTGCCCTTCTCGTCGTAGTTCGCCTTCAGGTTCGTCAGCGCGAGCGAGCGCCAGCCCGCGAACGGGTCGGAGGTCGCCTTGTCGAGCATCCGCACGTCGACGAGCGCGACGTCGCCGCGATAGGTCGCGCGCGGCGCGTCCTTCACCTGCGCGAACGTCAGGTTGCCCTGCGCGTTGAGCAGCGCGCTGGCGATCGTCGCGTTCAGCGCGCTGCCGAAGTACGGCTCGAACGCGGCCGCGTCGAGGCGGTTGCCGTTGATCTTCAGGCCGAGCTTCAGCGGCTGCGCGGTCACGTCGCCCGTCACGTTCAGCGAGCCCTTGCGGTTCAGCGTCGCCTTCAGCTGCACGGGCAGCGGCTTCGTCATGTCGTCGCTGATCTTCTGCACCGACAGTTCCAGCGGCTTGATCGCCAGCTTCACCGGGCGCGGCGTCGACAGGTCGGTGAAGTTCGCGGACGAATCCTTCACGTTCAGCGCATCGATCCGGTAATGCCACGACGGCGCGGCCGCCTCGGCCTTGCGCGCGACGGTGCGCTTCGGCACCGACGCCTGCGCGGGTTCGGCCAGCGCCGCGAGGTCGATCCTGCCGTCCTTCAGGCGCTGCACGTCGAGCGCGAGCCCGCTCGCGTCGACGCTCGCGATCTCCGCGGTGCGCGCGGCAACGTCGACCTTCGCGATCTTCGCGCTCGCGTCGGGCAGCACGATCGCGGGCGCCTTCGCGTCGGGGGCCGCGATCTTCAGCGACTTCAGGCTGACCGTGCTGTCGGCGACCTGCGCGGCGAGCGGCGTCTTGCCCCAGTCGGCCTTCGCGTTGACGGTGGCGCCGAGCGTGCCGTCGAGCACGCGCGCACGCGTGGCCTCGCCGAGATACGGCTGCAGCGCCGGCAGCGCGAGCGCGGCGACCGTCAGCTTGCTGTCGGCCTGCTTCCCCGCGAGATTGAACGTACCTTCGGCCGTCACGTCGCCGCCGCGCGACAGCGACGTCGACAGCGTGTATTTCGCGGAGGTCTTGCCCTGCATCGAGAAGCCGTCGAGCGTCGCGGCGAGCTTCGTGAGCGACAGTGCGGTCGGCGTCGCCGGCACGCGGTCGTCGACGTTGACCGTGCCGCCGTCGATCGCGAAATGGCGGATCGTCAGGTCGAGCGGCGGCGTCTTGGTTTCGGTCGGCACTGCGGCGCCCGATGCGGCCGTCGCCGCGCTCGCCGCTGCCGGCACGGCCACGCCCGACGCGGCCGGCGCGGCCGCCGGCGCCTTTGCGTTGGGCTGCGCCGCGGGATGCGCGGCGAGCTTCTCGACGTTCAGCACGCCCTGCTTGTCGCGCGCAAGGTCGACCACCGGCTGGTCGATCCGGATTTCGTCGAAGTGCATCGCGTTGCGCAGCGGCTCGAGGCTGGCCGCCGCGACATGCACGCCGCGCGCGGCGAACAGCGGCGCGGACGCGCGGTCCGTCACCTTCGCGTCGTTCAGGTCGACGGTGCCCGATACGCGCAGCGCGGGCGTCTCGCCGCTCATCACGAAATTGACCGTGAGGTCGCTGCTCAGCAGGCCGCTCGTCACGGCCACCGGCAGCTTCGCGGGCACGTACGAGATCAGCTTCGGCACGTCGAGGCGGTCGAATTTCAGCGCGATCTCCGATTCGCGCGACTGCGCGAACGGCTTGGTCTTGCCGTCGATCGCAATCGGGCTGCCGTCGAAGCGCGCGCGCAGCTTCGGCTCGACGAAGATGTCGGTCTTCGATGCCAGCGTCGCGATATACGGAATGCCGAGCGTCCAGTTGTCGACGACGTGCTTTTCGTTCAGCAGGCGGTCGTCGAAATCGATCCGGCCGTTGTTGACCTGGATGTTCGACACCGAGAACTGCGTCGGCTTGCTTTCCGGTTTGGGCGACGGCGTCGAGAATTTCTCGATCAGGTCGGTGAAATTGAAGCGCTGCGCATCGTAGCGGACGATATGGAAGCGCGGCGAATCGAGGCGGATTTCATTGACGATCGGCGCGCCGCGGAACAGCGACGACCACGACGGCCGCACGACGAGCTTCGCGATGTCGATGAAGTCGCCCTGCCCGCCCTTGTCGCCGAGATGGATGCCGTCGGCCTCGAGGTTCAGCGTGTACGGATTCAGCGCGATGCGCCGGATCGTGGCGGGGCGGTCGAGCTGCTGGCTCAACTGCTGTTCGGCGACATGGCGGATCAGCGGCGGCGCCGCGAAGAACCCGAGCAGTCCGAATAAAACGACGAAGATCAGCAGGCCGAGGCCGATGCGCCGGGTGCGGCGTGCGCGCGCGACGTCGCGCAGCGCGTGCAGCGTCGAGGAAACGGTGTCTTTGTTGAGGCTTGCCATGCCGAATTGCCTTGGGAGCAATATTTCAGGGAATCCGGGGAATCGGTGCGATCCGGCCCGTTTCCCGAAAGTATAGGCTCAGGAGGTGACGGAACGCAGATGGGGCCGCCGCCGCGCCTGCCGGTCGGACCGGCGCGGCGGCGGCGCGTTCACTTGCGCACGACGACGGGCGGCATCCACGACCCGTCGCTCGCCTGCGGCTTCGGTGCGTACAGGCGCAACGCGAGTGCGAAATCGGCGCGCGGCGCCGGCAGCCAGTTGCCCGCATGCGTGCCGCCCGGCGACGCCGACACGACGATGTCGATCGAGCCGTCGTGGTTGCGGCGCAGGCGGTCGCGATCGCCGAGCGAGCGGCGCGCCGATCCGACGTCGGGCAGCGCGCCGTTCGTCGCATAGGGCGTGAGCGTCCAGAACGCGCGAACCGGCGGCAGCGCACCTGGCGCGAAATGCAGCACGTAGCGGTTCGCGCCGTTCAACGGATGGCCGTCGCTGTCGACACGCACGACCGCGAGCGTTTCGTCGTCGCGCGTCGCGGTGCCGAACTGCGTGTAGGCCGCGTACGCACGCAGCGTGTAGTCCTGGCCGTACTTGCCGGCCGTATCGCCGATCCAGCTCCAGCCGTTCGCGTTCAACAGGTTCGACGGCGGTGTCGAGAGCCGCGCGCGCGCCTCGGCGACGCCGGCCGTCGCGGCCGCGAGGCGGTCGCCCGTCCACAGCACCGGGTAGCCGGCCGACACGCCGATGTCGCCGAGCAACGCCTGCGCGTGCGCGTCGTCGGCGGGCGCCGGGTTGTCCTGCAGCGCCTGCGCGAAGCGCGTGAAGAACGCCTTCGGGTCGAGCGCGGCCACCTGCTCGGCCGGCGTGCCGCCGCCCACCGCCTCGGACGGCGCGCTGCCCGCATGAACCGCGACCGACGCGCCGCGCGCCGCGCCCGTGTAGACGGACAGCGGCACCACGCGGATCGCGCGCTGCAGTTTCTTCACGTTCGTCAGGTCGCGCCCGCCGCTCGTCTGCAGACGGACTTCGATCCACGCGTTGGCCGACGGGACGTCGACCCGGGCCGCGCCCTTCGGCAACGTGCCCTGCCAGTCCTTCGCCGCGAAGGCAATCGTTTGCGATCGCGCGCCGCCGCGTGCGCCTCGCGCCGCCACGCTCGACGACCACAGCACGTTCGTCCACATGTCGAGCGCGCGCGCGTCCCAGTAGCGGCCGCGCGTGTCGGGCAGCGTGACGATCACGGGTTCGGCGGCGACGTCGAGCCAGCCGGTCGAGTCGAGCGTGTCGACGCCCGGCAGCGGCGGATTGACCGCGCCGACGGGCGGCAGCGCCTGCGCGTGGCGCAGCGTGTTGAGCGGCGCCTGCCCCGGCTGCGCACCGTCGCCGCCCGTCGCCGCTTCCTTCGCGACGTCCATCAGCACGAGCGGATACGCGTATACATAGGAGTCGGCGACTTCCGCGCGCATCCAGCCGGTCTTGCGCGGGATCGCGTCGGGCTGGGTGGCGCATCCGGCCAGAAGGGCCGCCATGGCCAGCGACGCGCACACGCGCCGCAGAGAAACTGATTCTCGTCGGGTTTTTATCATTGATTCGTGGCCGTATCTAATTCTTTGTAAATCAACGCCTTGCGCGATTCGCGACCTGCGAATCCAAGGCCAAGCAAGGTCAACCGAGGCTGCCCCGGCCTTGCCCCGCTGCAATTTCACCGCAGCGGGCGCTATCGTCAGGCCGGTATCATAGCGCCTACGGGCATCCCCTAATATGCCGGATGCTTGTCATTGCGACCGCGAAATGCGCGGGGCGGACGCCATCGTCGAGCCCATCTCGAGCGTTGGGTGACATACAGGATGGTCAACTCACAGAACTTGTGCGAGCCAAGGCGCCACGGCGACCGACCGCCGGCCGATGCCGTCGACGCGAAATTGGAAACGGGAATGAGACTGCACGCGCCAGCAGCTCAGAACGGCCGACCGGGCTGGCTGGCTGTGAAGTTGGCGGTTATGCAGGCCTGCGCTGTCGTTGCGGACAGGTCGAACATGACCACTCGTTCAGGTTCGGCGGAATCCGACAGGCGTGCATTGCGCGGCCCGCGTCGGTGGCTGCACCAACGCGGCCGGTCATTGAATTGGAACCGCATTCGCCCCGACATCTTCTTCAAATCAAACTACCGCAGTCGATATAAATGCGGATCCGATCGACATTCAGGCAATCGTTCCGATAACGATGAAGCTGAAATTCCGGTCGGAATATTTTCCTTTTTCGTCGCCAGTTTGAACCGTGATCTCACGAGGATGAACTACCGGGAAGATCACGTTGTCCAGCGTGCTTTGCCCGCTATTGTATGCCCCTTGTGAACCGACAACCGCCGGCGTCTTCGTGAATGCGACACTAAACTTGATCTGATACGTGCCGGCGCTTTCACGTTTCACAGAATATCCGCCCGAGCCATCCAAAACCACGCCGTCTCTTTGGACACTGCCCCACAGTGTGACTTGAGCCATGATCGCTTCTCCTTCGCTATTTTTTAAAACAATAAAGAGAATTGAAAACTGGATGTCGAGTCCATGTCACCAGAACGCTCCGGATCGACAGCTTCATTTTATGCGGCAGATTTTCATATTTGGAAAACTCGACAAATAATTTATTGTAATTTTGATTTTCAATAAGTGAATTATGTAATTGAAAGCGCGAATTATTGCATGACGTTGGCGCGTAGCCTTTTGCAGAGCAATCGTGACGGCGGCAGGAAAATTCTCGAACACGGGCTGCGCGGCGAAGTTGTCGACGACGTATCGGACACACGTCCTGCAAGGTTTCGCGAGCTTCGGGATGACCCGGCCGTAGCCCTGAGTCGCGCAGTCGTCCATCATGAAGACCTGTATGTTCATGTATGGAGCCCTCTGCCGACGGTTCGACGCGGATGCAAGGCGGACGCATGGCCGATGCCTGCCCGCGGCACATCGTCGCTGCTGCTTGACCTTCCCATGATGGGAATGTTGATACTTGACCTGTCTGCGGCTCAGACCGCTCTTTTTGGGAATCCGACATGACTGAACCACTTGCCTCCGCAGCGCTGCACACGATCGAGCTGAGCGTCGACGGCATGCATTGCGGCGCCTGCACGGGCCGCGTGCAACGGGCGCTGGCCGCGGTGCCGGGCGTCGTCGACTGCGCCGTCGATCTAGCCGATCGCTCGGCCACCGTGAGCGCGCACGATACGGTCGATCCGGCCCGGCTGGTCGAAGCGGTCAGCGACGCGGGCTATCGCGCGACGTTGCGCGAGTCGGCCGACACGAGCGAACGTCACGCTGACGCCGCCGCCGCGACGGCATCGCCGGCCGCCCCCGCGACGGCGCCGATCGAACTCGAAATCGAAGGGATGACCTGCGCATCGTGCGTCGCGCGCGTCGAAAAGGCGCTCGCGAACGTGTCGGGCGTCGCCCGCGCGTCGGTCAACCTCGCGACAGAGCGCGCGACGGTCGACGCGGCGGGCGGCGTGACGACCGCCCAACTGGTCGACGCAGTCAGGCAGGCCGGCTATCAGGCGACGCCGGTCGCGGAACCGGAGCCCGCCATCGCGCCGGACGCCGCGCTCGGCGCGATCGAACTCGACATCGACGGGATGACCTGCGCGTCCTGCGTCGGCCGCGTCGAAAAGGCGCTGGCCGCCGTGCCGGGCGTCGCGCGCGTTTCGGTCAACCTCGCGACCGAGCGCGCATCGGTGCACGGCGCCGGCGCCCTCGACGCCGCCACGCTGATCGCGGCCGTCACCACCGCCGGCTACCGGGCGTCGCGCGTCGCCGCGCCGCCGGCCGGCGCATCCGGCTTGCCCGCCGCGGCCAGCGCGCCCGCCAGCCAGAAACCGGGCGCCACGGACGCCGACACGCGCAAGCGCCTCGAAGCGATTCGCGAACGCGATCTCGTGATCGCCGCCGCGCTGCTGAGCGCGCCCCTGGTCGCGCCGATGCTCGTCGCGCCGTTCGGCATCCACCTGATGCCGAACGGCTGGGTCCAGCTCGTGCTCGCGTCGATCGTCCAGTTCGGCTTCGGCGCGCGCTTCTACCGCGCGGCCTGGCACGCGGTGAAGGCGCGCACCGGCAACATGGACCTGCTCGTCGCGCTCGGCACGTCGGCCGCGTACGGGCTGAGCCTGTGGATGCTGCTGCGCGGCACCGACCATCCCGGCCACCTGTATTTCGAGGCGTCGGCCGTCATCGTCACGCTGGTGCGCTTCGGCAAATGGCTCGAATCGCGCGCGAAGCGCCAGACCACCGACGCAATCCGCGCGCTGAACGCGTTGCGTCCCGACCGGGCCCGCGTCGTCGAGCACGGTGTAGAACGCGACGTGCCGCTGGCGCAGGTGCGCGTCGGCACCCGCGTCAGCATCCGGCCCGGCGAGCGTGTGCCCGTCGACGGCCGGATCGTGTCGGGCCGCTCGCACATCGACGAATCGCTGATCACCGGCGAAAGCCTGCCGGTGCCGAAGGACGACGGCGACCCCGTCACGGCCGGGTCGATCAACGGCGAAGGCGCGCTCGTCGTCGAAACCACCGCGATCGGCGCGGAGACGACGCTCGCGCGCATCATCCGCCTCGTCGAATCCGCGCAGGCCGAGAAGGCGCCGATCCAGCGGCTCGTCGATCGCGTCAGCGAGGTGTTCGTGCCGGCCATCCTCGGCATCGCCGTGCTGACGCTGGCCGGCTGGCTGATTGCCGGCGCCGGGACGGAAACCGCGATCCTCAACGCGGTCGCGGTGCTCGTCATCGCGTGCCCGTGCGCGCTCGGCCTCGCGACGCCCGCCGCGATCATGGCCGGCACGGGCGTCGCCGCCCGGCACGGCGTGCTGATCAAGGATGCGCAGGCGCTCGAACTCGCGCAGCGCGCGACCGTGATCGCGTTCGACAAGACCGGCACGCTGACCGAGGGCAAGCCTTCGGTGACGGCGTTCGAAGCCGTCGGCGTGCCGCATGACGAAGCGCTCGCGCTCGCCGCGGCGGTGCAGCGTCAGAGCGACCATCCGCTTGCGCGCGCCGTGGTCGCCGCGCACCATGCCGACGTCGCGGCGCGTGGCGGCGCGACGTCGGCGCCCGTCGCGACCGACGCACGGGCGGTCGCCGGACGCGGTGTCGAGGCGCGCGTCGCCGGCCGGCTGCTGGCGCTGGGCAGCACACGCTGGCGCGACGAGCTCGGCATCGTCGTGCCGCCCGCGCTCGACACCCGCGCGGCCGAGCTCGAACGCGCGGGCAACACGATCTCATGGCTGATGCGCACCGATGCGCCGCGCGCGTTGCTCGCGCTGATCGCCTTCGGCGACACCGTGAAGCCGGGCGCCCGAGACGCGATCGCGGCGCTGTCGGCGCGCGGCGTCGCAAGCGTGCTCGTGACGGGCGACAACCGTGGCAGCGCGGCGGCGGTCGCGGCGGCGCTCGGCATCGGCGAGGTGCATGCGCAGGTACTGCCCGACGACAAGGCGCGCGTCGTCGCCGAGTTGAAGCGCACGCACGGCGGAATCGTCGCGATGGTCGGCGACGGGATCAACGATGCGCCCGCGCTCGCCGCGGCCGACGTCGGCATCGCGATGGCGACGGGCACCGACGTCGCGATGCACACGGCCGGCATCACGCTGATGCGCGGCGACCCGGCGCTCGTCGCCGACGCGATCGACATCTCCAGACGCACGTACCGGAAGATCCAGCAGAACCTGTTCTGGGCGTTCGTCTACAACCTGGTCGGCGTGCCGCTCGCGGCGCTCGGCTGGCTGAACCCGGTGATCGCGGGCGCGGCGATGGCGTTTTCCAGCGTCAGCGTCGTGACCAACGCGTTGCTGCTGCGGAGATGGAAGGGGCGGGCTCGGTGAGGCGACGCGCCGCGTGGCTGAGCGCGGCGCCATAACGGGAAAGAAAGGACGGGCCCGGTTGCGCCGGGCCCGTTTGCATGGGGGGCCGCGTGGCGGGCCGGATTGAACCGGCGTTAGCCCGACACGACCGGCTTGATCAACGTCGTCGTGATCGGCGCGAAGCCGCACGCACGATACAGCGCGCGGGCCGCCGTGTTGTGATTGAACACCGACAGCCCGATCTCGGTGATGCCGTAGCGGCGCGCCTCGGCGTCGAGCGCATCGAGCGTGCGCGTGGCCCAGCCTTGGCGGCGCCGGGAAGGGACGATGTCGAGGTCGTAGATGAACAGCGTGCGGTTCGGCCCTTCAGGCACGATCGCGTACCAGAGGTCGCCCACCGCATCGCCGCTGGCGGCGTCGACGAGGGAGACGAGTATCTGGCCCGGTGTCAGCAGGCCATCCGGCAGCAGCGTGTCGAAACAGGCGCGCGCCCGGCTGGCCGCGTCTTCGACAGCATTTTGTCCGGATGAGACGAGATCGCGCGCGTAGCCGTCGATGGCTCGCGTACGGTACGCGTGGAATTCGCTGGCCGTCATCGGCCGCATCTGCAGCATGGCCCGGTCACCGTGAACGGATTCGGACTTCCAGTGTAGCGGGACGGTCGCGCTCGCACACGTACGGTGCGGCGGCGGAAAACGGGCGGGCAGGTGCGACGGGCGTCGCGCTGGCCGCGAATCAGCGAATCAGCGAATCAGCGAATCAGCGAATCAGCGAATCAGCGAATCAGCGAATCAGCGAATCAGCGAATCAGCGAATCAGCGAATCAGCGAATCAGCGAATCAGCGACGATACAGGACGATCGGCACGAGGTGCGCACGGCGCACGCGCTCGGCTTCGGCACGACGCGCTGCGTACGAGTATTCGGCGTCGAGCGGCAGGTGGGGCGACACGAACAGGTCGTCGATCTTTTGCAGCAGGGCGAGGATGAAGCTCATGTGAGACTCCTGACAGATGTAGCTAGGGTTTTCCCTTAGATTGACGTTATTCTAAGGGTTTTCCCTGAACTCTGCCAGCGTGCCGCAGCAATTTGCCGCAACCGGCCAATGACGAGCCCAGCGCCACAAACGCCGATCTCGGTGTGGCGGGGCTCTCCAGGTAGGGTCGAAACGTTCAGCGGCCCCGACGGACGCGCTTCCCCGCCGCCGTCTGGCGGCTCACGTTGCGTTCCAGGCGGTCGACCTGCGACAGGAGCGCGTCGTTGTGCTGCTCGAGCGTCGTGACCGTGGCCTGCTGCGTCGCCAGATCAGCGGTCAGGCGATCGATTCGCTGCTGCTGGGCGACGGCGCCGAGCTTCAGGCGCGACACCTGCATCGTCTGCAGCACCAGCGCAACGAGCCCGGCCAGCACGACGACGGCCAACGCCAGCAGCAGGCGGTTGACGCGGCGCATCTCGCGATCGGCCGCGCGTCGCAGCGCGGTCGTTTCCGCCTGCAATGCGGCAAGACGGTCGGAGAGCGGCCGCAGCTGCGTATCGGCATCGAACGACGGCCCGGCGTGGTCCGACGACGGTTTCGTGACGAACGTCGCCGCGGACGCCGCCGGCCGCGCAGCCGACGCAGCCGACGCAGCCGCATCGTCGCGTTCGGGCGCGCTGACGGAAGGCTCGACGCTCATCGCAGAGGCGGTCATGCGCGGCGGCGTGTCTGCCTTGCCCGGCCCGGACGCTTCGTCCGCTGCTCCCGGCGCGGGCTGTGCGGTCGCTTCGCGGGCGGCTGCCGCCGACGTGCGACGCTTCGTCCCTGTCGATGAGCGGGCGCCTGCCGCGCGCGGGAGCGCCGGCTTCGTTGCCGCGCCGCCGTCGTCTTCCGTGGAAACCGCGGCTGCCGCTGCAAGCGGCAGCGTTGCCGCCGCGCCGGCCGTCGCGATGTCCTCGGCACGGCTCGGCGCGCCGCTGTCCTGCGCTGCCGACGCGGCGTCGGCGGTGTGAGCTGACGCATCCTGCGCCGTCGCGTCGGAGACGACTTCCAGCGTCGCCTCGGCCGCCGGCTCGCGCTCGGCGCCAGCCGGCATGCCTTGCTCCGTCGGCTCGAAAGCCGCCCCGGATGCAGCGTCGGCAGCCGCCGGCACATGTCCGGCCCCTGCCGTCGCGCCATCGGCGGCAAGCTCGCCGCCAGCCGCAGCCGGGACCGCCACCTCCGGCGCGTCGAACCCGTCGAGCGTCGCTTGCTGATGATCCGGCGCGTCCCTTGCAGCGTCGACGACGGCCGCGGCCTCGGCCACCCGACTGCGTGCGACCGCCGACACCCCTTCACCGGCCTCGAGCACCGGATCGCCGAACAGGTCGAGCGTACGCTCGTCGCGAGGCGCGCCGGCCGCCTGCGCGTCGCCGCCGGGCTGCATCGTCGCGCGGGCCGGCGCGCGGCCCGCGGCAGCGGCGGCGGCGCGACGGCGCGGCTTCGCGGACGGACGGTTGGAACGGGAACGGGGCGTGGCTACGGATTCGGTCATGGAGGTCGGGATGCGGGGCCCCGCGAACGCGGAACCGGAGCGTCAAACGGAATCAGTGACCGTGCATTGTCGCATGACCTGTCGCCTATTCATCTCAGGCCCGATCGTTTCCGTCGTCGCCGCGCGTCACGCCGGGCAGCGCGCGCACGCAGCGGATTTCCGTCCTTTTTTTGGTGCCGGCCGCGCGGAATGTTTTATCCTTGGCCCCGGCCGCGCCGATCCTCCGGGCCGCGCCGACACGTTTCGAACCCAGCGCTCAACCCCGTCATGTCCGTTTCCGACTCCGCTTCCGCCCAGGCCGCCCAGCTGCGCCACCATTTCGCGCACGTCGTCTTGCCGATCTGGCGGGGTTCAGGGTTCGACCAGACATTGCAGTTGCCGTTCGAAGCCGTCGATCCGGCCACCCACGCGCCGCTGCCCGCGACCCGTTATCGCGCAATGGCCTGCGCACGGCAACTGTTCGTGTTCGCACAGGCCGGCGACACCGCGCACGCGTCCACGCTGTTCGACGCGCTGGGCCGGCACTTTCGCGACACGCGCCACGGCGGCTGGATCTACAGCGTCGACGCGCAGGGCGCGCCGCTCGACACGACCAAGGATCTCTATACGCACGCATTCATCGTGTTCGCGTGCGCCGCGTATCACGCGGCCTCGGGCGAGCGCGCCGCGCGCACGGTCGCCGAAGACACGGCCGCGCTGATCCGCGACCGTTTCGCGCCGCACCCCGGCGACGCGCTGCTCGATGCGGCGCGCCACGCCGATTTCTCGCCGTCCGGCAGCGGGGCGCTGCAGAATCCGCTGATGCACCTGACCGAAGCGTGGCTCGCGGCTGCCGATGCATTCGGCGACGCGGCGTTCGACGACGCGCTCGCGCACACCGCGCAGGCCGTCGAGCGCACGTTCGTCGACGCGGCGACCGGCTGCGTGGCCGAGCTGCCGCTCGGCGCGGCAGACAACCGTTTCGAGCCCGGCCATCAGTTCGAGTGGTTCTACCTGGTCGATGCGGCCGGCGCGCGGCTCGCGCAAACAGGGCTCCCCGCTGCGCTGTCGCGCGCGTTCGGCTTTGCGGAGCAATACGGTGTCGATCCGCAGACGGGCGGCGTCTGCGCGGCGCTCGATGCGCAAGGCGCATGCGTCGACGGCACGCAGCGGATCTGGGCGCAGACGGAGTATCTGCGCGCGCTCGCGACGCACGGCGGCACGCCGGCCTCCGCGCCGCTCGCGCGGCAGACCGAACGCTTCGCCGCGCGCTTCCTGCATCCGCGCGGCTGGTTCGAGTGCAAGACGGCTGACGGGCAGGTGTCGCGCGCCGACATGCCGTCGACGACGCCCTACCACCTCGCGACCGCCTACGCGGCGCTGCCGGCCGGTTCGTAACCCGTCCCGGCGAACGCCGGCGCCGCACGCTCATCGCGTGCGGCACGGCCATCGCCCAGTTCGAATACCGACACTGCCTGCATCAGGTGCGCGGTCTGGTCGTTCAGCGACGCGGCCGCCGCCGCGACTTCCTCGACGAGCGCCGCGTTCTGCTGCGTGAGCTGATCCATCTGCGTGACGGCCTGGTTCACCTGCTCGATCCCGACGCTCTGCTCGACCGACGCCGAGGTGATCTCGGACATCGTCTGCACGACGCGCGTGATCGACGTCGACACCGTCCGCATCGCTTCGCCGGCGCGCTCGACGAGCTCCGCGCCGCCGTTGATCTGCGCGACCGAATCCTCGATCAGCGCCTTGATCTCCTTCGCCGATTGCGCGCTGCGCTGCGCGAGCGAGCGCACTTCGCCCGCGACGACCGCGAAGCCGCGGCCCTGTTCGCCGGCCCGCGCGGCCTCCACGGCCGCGTTCAGCGCCAGGATGTTGGTCTGGAACGCGATGCCGTCGATCACCGAGATGATCTCCGCGATCCGCCCCGAGCTCTGCGCGATGCCGCGCATCCGGTCGATCACGCTGTCGACCACGCCGCCGCCGTGGCTCGTCGCCTCGAGCGCCGCGTCGGCCAGCGCACTCGCCGCGCGTGCGCTGTCGGTGTTCTGACGGACGGTCGCCGTCAGCTCCTCCATGCTCGCGGCCGTCTCCTCCAGCGACGCGGCCTGCGTGCCGGTGCGCGCCGACAGGTCGGCGTTGCCGCTGGCGATCTCGCCCGCGCCGAGGTGGATCGCATCGGACGCCTGGCGCACCGTGCGCACGGTGCCCGCGATGCTCGTCTGCATCGTCGCGAGGCCGCGCAGCATCCGGTCGATCTCGAACACGCCGCCTGCCCGCACGACTTCATCGAGCCGGCCCTGCGCGATCCGCTCGAAATGGCGGCCGGCCTCTTCCAGCGGCGCGACGACCGCGCGCCGCGCGGCCGCGTAGATCGCCGCGCTCGCCACGAGCATCGCCGCCAGCAGCACGATGCCGACCGACTTGAACCACAGCATGCCGCCGTCGATCGTGTCGAGCGCCGAGCGGCTCGACGCGCTGCCGTACTCGACGAAGCGATGCAGCTCGGTCAGGTAAGCATCCTGGATGCGCTGCGTCGGCTGGTCGAGGAATGCCTGGATGTTGTCGGCGTCGAGGAACTGCACGAGCTCCGCGAGCGCCGCGTGGATTTTCCGGTAGCGCTCGGTCAGCGCCGCGACGCGCGCGCGGTTGGTCTCGTCGACCGGCTGCACGGCCGTCAGCGCGGCGAACGCCTTGTCGGCTTCCGCGAGCGAGGCGCCGGCATGGCGGATGATGTCGTCCGGCTTCGGGCCGCCGCGCACCATCCGTGTGCCGGCGCGCGACAGGTTGATGCGCGCGTCGAGCAGTTGCTGGGTGGCCTGGCTCGCCGCGCCGACCTGCGTGATCGCGACGTTCGACAGGTCGTCGACGCCGCTGCGCGTCGACGTGAGCGCCCAGAAGCCGAGCGCCTCGATCGCGAACAGGAAAAGGCAGAACACGGTCAACACGCCGAGCAGACCCGACGCGAGCTTGATTTTTCCGAACATGGGGGGAGATTCCTGGAAAGCGGACGATGAGGCAATGCCCCGGCATTAGCGGCATTTCCCGGGCGGACTTTAGGCATGCCCGAGAACCTCCTCCAATTTGCGGAGGTCGCGCGCGTGCGACGCAATAATCGCATTGCGCGGCGCCGCCAATCGCAGGAAATGCGGACGAATTTCCTTGCTTATCCGCAGCCCCCTTCCTAGAGTTCAGCGCAAGCGGGCACTCATTTCGAAGGAAGTTCGATGACCGACATCACGGATCACGCGCGCGGCGCATTGCGCGCGCAACCGTTCAGCATGCTGCTGGGCACGGAGCTGATGCATATCGGCGACAACGAGGTGTCGCTGTGTCTGCCCGTGCGCGATGAACTGCGGCAGCAACACGGTTTCGTGCACGGCGGCGTCATCAGCTACCTCGCGGACAACGCGCTGACGTTCGCCGGCGCGCTCGTGCTGGGCCCGCGCGTGATTACGGCCGAATACAAGATCAACTACCTGCGCCCGGCCGTGAACGGCACGCTCGTCGCGCGCGCGAAGCTCGTTTATGCGGGCCGGCACCAGGCGACCTGCCAATGTCACGTGTTCGTCATCGACGGCGATCACGAGCGACTCGTCGCGATCGCGCAAGGCACGATCAACCGCGTCGGCGACGGGAAGATGCCGGATGCGCCGGAGGAAACGGCCTGAGGCGCTGCGCCGACTGAAATCGATCGCGTGCAGGGCGACGCGGCGCACCCGAGCTGAACGGTCAAGCATGCGGGCCAGCGGCCGCAGACTATGCGCGGCCCGTCTCGCTCTAACGTTTCAGCGCGGCAAGATAGACTGCATCGCGTTCGCGCCGGCCGACTGCGACAACCAGCACGATGACCTCCGTGTCGCGCACTTCGTAGACAAGTCGGTAGCCGGCGCTGCGTAGCTTGATCTTGTAGCGATCCGGGTGGCCGTGCGGCTTTGCCGAGGGGATGCGAGGGTTTTCAAGCCGCTCGGCGAGTTTGGATTTGAACTGGTCGCGAACGGTGCGATCAAACCTCTTCCACTCTCTCAATGCAGGTTCGAGAAATGCGAGTTCAAAGGTCATTCAGCTTGACCTTGACGGCCTTCTCCTTGGCACGCGCATCAGCCAGCGCGTTGTCTTCGATATCCTCCAGACGTTCGAGCATCGCCTCCCAGGTCTTCGCAGGGATGCAATAGAACGCCGGTTCGTTGTGGTTCAGGATCGCCACCGGGGAACCCTCTCCCGCCGCAACGGTTCCCATCGGGTTCCGCTTCAGCTCGGAGACGCTCGCCGTAACGCTTGCCAGGATGGTGTGAGGCATTTCGGCTCCTTCCTCGAATAAGCGTCGATTGTACGTCATTTAGCACCAAATTTAGTGCCAAAATTGGCTCACCGGTCCTCGATACCTGAGCCTCCGAAGCTCATCCCGGCAGACGCGCCTACTCCGCCCAATTGCCTGCCAGCGACAGGAAACGCGGCGCGACATTCGCGCGCACGGTGCCGTCCACATCGGTGCGATAGACCCCGCGCGCGACATTGTGCGGATGCTTCGCCGCCTCCGCCACGCTCAGCAGCGGCGCGAAGCACACGTCGGTGCCTTCGAGCAGCGCGCGCCAGTGCGCGGACGGCTGCCGGGCGAACACATCGGCGAAACGCGCCTTCAGCGCGGGCCAGCGCGCGCGGTCGTACTGCGACGCCGGATCGACGTCGGTCAGCCCGAGGCGCTCGACCAGCAATGCATAGAACGGCGGCTCGAGCGCGCCGATCGTCACGCACTCGCCGTCCGCGCAGCGATACACGTCGTAGAACGGCGCATCGTGGAACAGGCTCGGCTGCGCGCCGTCGAGTTGCCCGTTCGCGCGCGCCCACAGCGCGAGCGAACCGAGCATCGTTACGATGTCGACGATCGCGCCGTCGACCACGCGCCCCGGCCCGCCGCCGCGCACGTCGAACAGCGCGCAGACGATCCCGAACGCGAGCCCGAGCGCGCCGCCCGCATCGCCGACGACGGTCGGCGGCAGGCCGGGCTTGGCGCTGTCCGCGCCGCGCGGCGCGGCGAGCGACAGCAGCCCCGTCAGCGCGACGTAGTTCAGGTCGTGCCCGGCCGCGGCCGCGAGCGGGCCGTGCTGGCCCCAGCCGGTCATCCGGCCATAGACGAGCCGGGGGTTATGCGGTGCGCAATCCGCCGGGCCGAGGCCGAGCCGCTCCATCACGCCGGGCCGCAGGCCCTCGATCAGCGCATCGGCGCGTGACACCAGCGCGAGCGCTGCGTCGCGCCCCGCCGGCGATTTCAGGTCGAGTTCGACGATCGTCTTGCCTTCGCGCAGCAGGTCGCCGTCGCGGGCCTTCAATGCGTCCGGCGCGCTCGTGCGGCCGGCCGGGCGCGCGATCAGCGTGATCCGCGCCCCCATCCCCGCGAGCATCCAGCCCGCGAGCGGGCCGGGGCCGAGACCTTCGAATTCGACGATATGAACGCCCGTCAGCGGCGATTCGATCGGCATGCGGTTCTCCATGCTTTGCGGTCGGTGGGCGTTTGCGACGGACGCCCCCTCAAACGAAAAATCCCTGCTCGGCGGGGTCCGCTTCGCAGGGATCGGCAGGGCTGTTCACACTGAACGCGCCGCGTCAGAACGCATCCCCCGGCACCCGCACCCAGCCTTCCATCAGCACGCGCGCGCTGCGGCTCATGATCGCCTTCGTGACGGTCCACTCGCCGTTCGCTTGCTGCTGCGCCTCCGCGCCGACGCGCAGCGTGCCCGACGGATGGCCGAAGCGCACCGCGTTGCGTTCGCCGCCGCCCGCCGCCAGGTTGACGAGCGTGCCGGGGATCGCCGCGGCCGTGCCGATCGCGACCGCCGCCGTGCCCATCATCGCGTGGTGCAGCTTGCCCATCGACATCGCGCGCACCAGCAGGTCGACGTCGCCCGCGTTCACGCGCTTGCCGCTCGACGCGACGTAATCGGCCGGCTTCGCGACGAACGCGATCTTCGGCGTGTGCTGCCGCGTCGCGATTTCATCGAGCGTGTCGATCAGGCCCATGCGCAGCGCGCCGTGCGCGCGGATCGTCTCGAACTTCTCGAGCGCCTTCGCATCGCCGTTGATCGCGTCCTGCAGCTCGGTGCCCGTATAGCCGATCGCTTCCGCCTCGACGAAGATCGTCGGGATGCCCGCGTTGATCATCGTCGCCTTCAGCGTGCCGACGCCCGGCACCGCGAGATCGTCGACGAGGTTGCCGGTCGGGAACATCGACCCGCCCGCGCCTTCTTCCTCGGCGGCCGGGTCCATGAATTCGAGCTGCACTTCCGCGGCCGGGAACGTGACGCCGTCCAGCTCGAAGTCGCCCGTCTCCTGCACCGCGCCGTTCACGATCGGCACGTGAGCGACGATCGTCTTGCCGATGTTCGCCTGCCAGATCCGCACGGTCGCGATGCCGTCGCGCGGCACGCGCGACGGATCGACGAGCCCGCCGCCGATCGCGAACGGGCCGACCGCCGCCGACAGGTTGCCGCAGTTGCCGGTCCAGTCGACGAACGCGCGGTCGATCGCGACCTGCCCGAACAGGTAGTCGACGTCGTGGCCGGGCCGCGTGCTCTTCGACACGATCACCGTCTTGCTGGTGGACGACGTCGCGCCGCCCATCCCGTCGATCTGCTTGCCGTACGGATCGGGGCTGCCGATCACGCGCAGCAGCAGCGCGTCGCGCGCGGCGCCGGGCGCCTGCGCGGCGTCCGGCAGGTCCTGCAGCCGGAAGAACACACCCTTGCTGGTGCCGCCGCGGATATAGGTCGCCGGAATCCTGATTTGAGGAATGTGAGCCATGTTTGCGTTGTCCCTGTGTGACCCGGTCAAGCCGCCTGCGACGATTCGAGGAAGTCCTGCGCGAAGCGCTGCAGCACGCCGCCCGCTTCGTAGATCGACACTTCCTCGGCCGTATCGAGCCGGCACGTCATCGGCACCTCGACGCGCTCGCCGTTCTTGCGGTGAATCACCAGCGTCAGGTCGGCACGCGGCGTGCGCTCGCCGATCACGTCGAAGGTTTCGGTGCCGTCGATGCCGAGCGTCGTCCGGTTCGTGCCGGGCTTGAACTCGAGCGGCAGCACGCCCATCCCGATCAGGTTCGTGCGGTGGATCCGCTCGAAGCCTTCGGCGGCGATCGCCTCGACGCCCGCGAGCCGCACGCCCTTCGCGGCCCAGTCGCGCGACGAACCCTGGCCGTAGTCGGCGCCGGCCACGACGATCAGCGGCTGCTTGCGATTCATGTACGTCTCGATCGCTTCCCACATCCGCATGACCTTGCCTTCCGGCTCGACGCGCGCGAGCGAGCCCTTCTTCACCGCGCCGTCGACGACCGCCATCTCGTTGATCAGCGTCGGGTTCGCGAAGGTCGCGCGCTGCGCGGTCAGGTGGTCTCCCCGGTGCGTCGCGTACGAGTTGAAGTCTTCTTCCGGCAGGCCCATCTTCGCGAGGTATTCGCCGGCCGCGCTGTCCGGCAGGATCGCGTTCGACGGCGACAGGTGGTCGGTCGTGATGTTGTCGCCGAGCACCGCGAGCGGGCGCATGCCCTGCAGCGTGCGCTCGCCGGCCAGCGCGCCTTCCCAGTACGGCGGACGGCGGATGTAGGTGCTCTGCGCGCGCCAGTCGTACAGCGGCGCCGCGCGCTCGCCCGCATCGGCGCTGCGCGCGAACATCGGTTCGTAGACCTTGCGGAACTGCTCGGGCTTCACGCTCGACGCGACGATCGCGTCGATCTCCTCGTCGGTCGGCCAGATGTCCTTCAGCGTGACGGGCTTGCCGTCCGCGTCGTGGCCGAGCACGTCCTTCTCGATGTCGAAACGGATCGTGCCGGCGATCGCATACGCGACGACGAGCGGCGGCGACGCGAGGAACGCCTGCTTCGCATACGGGTGAATCCGGCCGTCGAAGTTGCGGTTGCCTGACAGCACGGCCGTCGCGTACAGGTCGCGGTCGACGATTTCCTGCTGGATCTTCGGGTCGAGCGCGCCCGACATCCCGTTGCAGGTCGTGCACGCGAACGCGACGATGCCGAAGCCGAGCTTCTCGAGTTCGGGCAGCAGGTTCGCTTCTTCCAGGTACAGCTCGACCGCCTTGGAGCCCGGCGCGAGCGAGCTCTTCACCCACGGCTTGCGGGTGAGGCCGCGCGCATTCGCGTTGCGCGCGAGCAAGGCCGCGGCGATCACGTTGCGCGGGTTGCTGGTGTTCGTGCAGCTCGTGATCGCGGCGATGATCACCGCGCCGTCGGGCATCTCGCCCGCCTTCTCTTCCCATTGGCCGGCGATCCCGCGCGCGGCGAGATCGGAGGTCGGCAGCCGCTTGTGCGGGTTCGACGGGCCGGCCATGTTGCGCACCACGCTCGACAGGTCGAACGTCAGCGTGCGCTCGTACTGCGCGTTGGCGAGCGTATCGGCCCACAGGCCCGCCGCCTTCGCGTAGGTCTCGACGAGCTTCACCTGCTCGTCGCTGCGGCCGGTGAGGCGCAGGTAGTCGGTCGTCTGGCCGTCGATGAAGAACATCGCGGCCGTCGCGCCGTATTCGGGCGCCATGTTCGAGATCGTCGCGCGATCGCCGAGCGTGAGGCTCGCCGCCCCTTCGCCGCGGAACTCCAGATACGCACCGACCACCTTTTCCTTGCGCAGGAACTCGGTCAGTGCGAGCACGACGTCGGTCGCGGTGATGCCGGGCTGGCGCTTGCCGGTCAGCTCGACGCCGACGATGTCGGGCAGGCGCATCCACGATGCGCGGCCCAGCATCACGTTCTCCGCTTCGAGCCCGCCGACGCCGATCGCGATCACGCCGAGCGCGTCGACGTGCGGCGTGTGGCTGTCGGTGCCGACGCAGGTGTCCGGGTACGCGACGCCGTCCTGCGCCTGGATCACCGGCGACATCTTCTCGAGGTTGATCTGGTGCATGATGCCGTTGCCCGGCGGGATCACGTCGACGTTCTCGAACGCCTTCTTCGTCCACTCGATGAAGTGGAAGCGGTCCTCGTTGCGGCGATCCTCGATCGCGCGGTTCTTCGCGAACGCGTCCGGATCGAAGCCGCCGCATTCGACGGCGAGCGAGTGGTCGACGATCAGCTGCACGGGCACGACCGGGTTCACCTTCGCCGGGTCGCCGCCGCCGTCGGCGATCGCATCGCGCAGGCCCGCGAGGTCGACGAGCGCCGTCTGCCCGAGGATGTCGTGGCACACGACCCGCGCCGGGAACCACGGGAAGTCGCGTTCGCGCTTGCGCTCGATGATCTGCTTCAGCGAATCGGCGAGGATCGCCGGATCGCAACGGCGCACGAGGTTTTCGGCGAGCACGCGCGACGTGTACGGCAGCGTGTCGTACGCGCCGGGTGCGATCGCGTCGACCGCGGCGCGCGCGTCGAAATAGTCCAGCGACGTGCCGGGCAGGGGTTTGCGGTAGGCGGTATTCATGATGTGGGGGAAAGCTGGGGATTCATGAGCGGGGGAAGCCGACCGGCCTCCCCCGGGCGCCGGATCAGCGCTTCTCGATCGGCACGAACTGCAGGTCTTCCGGGCCGGTGTAGTTCGCGCTCGGGCGGATGATCTTGTTGTCGATGCGCTGCTCGATGATGTGCGCGCTCCAGCCCGACGTGCGCGAGATCACGAACAGCGGCGTGAACATCGCGGTCGGCACGCCCATCATGTGATACGACACCGCGCTGAACCAGTCGAGGTTCGGGAACATCTTCTTCGCTTCCCACATCACCGATTCGAGGCGCTCGGCGATGTTGTACAGCTTCAGGTCGCCCGCTTCCTTCGACAGCTTGTGCGCGACGCCCTTGATCACCTTGTTGCGCGGATCGGAGATCGTGTAGACCGGGTGGCCGAAGCCGATCACGACTTCCTTGTTCTCGACGCGGCGGCGGATGTCGGCTTCGGCGTCGTCCGGCGAGCTGTAGCGGCTCTGGATTTCATACGCGACTTCGTTCGCGCCGCCGTGCTTCGGCCCGCGCAGCGCGCCGATCGCGCCGGTGATCGCCGAGTAGATGTCCGAGCCCGTGCCCGCGATCACGCGGCCGGTGAACGTCGACGCGTTGAATTCGTGCTCCGCGTACAGGATCAGCGACGTGTGCATCGCCTCGACCCACGACTTCGACGGCGTCTTGCCGTGCAGCAGGTGCAGGAAGTGGCCGCCGATCGAGTCGTCGTCGGTTTCCGTTTCGATGCGCTTGCCGTTGTGCGAGAAGTGATACCAGTACAGCAGCATCGAACCGAGCGACGCCATCAGGCGGTCGGCGATGTCGCGCGCGCCCGGCAGGTTGTGGTCGTCCTTCTCCGGCAGCACGGTGCCGAGCACCGACACGCCCGTGCGCATCACGTCCATCGGGTGCGCGGATGCCGGGATCTGCTCGAGCGCGGCCTTCAGCGCGTTCGGCAGGCCGCGCAGCGCGCGCAGCTTCGCCTTGTATGCGGCCAGTTCGGTCAGGTTCGGCAGCGTGCCGTGCACGAGCAGGTGCGCGATTTCCTCGAATTCGCACGACTCGGCGACGTCGAGAATGTCGTAGCCGCGATAGTGCAGGTCGTTGCCGGTCTTGCCGACCGTGCACAGCGCCGTGTTGCCGGCCGTCACGCCCGACAGCGCCACCGACTTCTTCGGCTTGAATGCGCCTGCGGCGGCCGGTGCTGCTGCGTCTTTCGTCTCGCTCATGTTTCCGTTCTCCAATAGGTATCGGGGGTGTCATGTCCGCCGGGCGCGGCACGGGTGCGCGCCGCCCGGTTTCATGCAAAGCGTTCCGGGAACCGTGCCCGGCGCGCGGGCCGAATTACTTCTTGCCCTGCGCGAACAGCTCGTCGAGCTTGCGCTCGTATTCGTGATAGCCGAGGAAGTCGTACAGCTCGGCGCGCGTCTGCATCGTCGGCACGGCAGCCTTCTGCGTGCCGTCGCGGCGCAGCGTCTCGTAGAAGTTCAGCGCGGCCTTGTTCATCGCGCGATACGCGCCGCAGCAGTACAGCGCGATGTCGACGTTCGCCTCGCGCAGCTCGTCGAGCGTGAACAGCGGCGTCGAGCCGAACTCGGTCAGGTTCGCGAGGATCGGCACCTTCACGGCCGCCTTGAAGCGGCGGTAGTCGTCGAGCGTCTTCATCGCTTCCGGGAAGATCATGTCCGCGCCGGCCTCGACATAGGCCACCGCGCGCTCGATCGCCGAATCGATCCCTTCGGCGGCGGCGGCGTCGGTACGCGCCATGATCACGAATTGATCGTCGGTGCGCGCATCGACCGCGGCCTTCACGCGGTCGACCATTTCCTCGGCCGGCACGACTTCCTTGCCCGGACGGTGGCCGCAGCGCTTCTGGCCGACCTGGTCTTCCAGGTGCACGGCCGCGACGCCGGCCTTGATGAACGAGCGCACCGTGCGCGCGATGTTGAACGCGCCGCCCCAGCCCGTATCGATGTCGACCAGCAGCGGCAGGTCGGTCGCGTTGGTGATCCGGTTCGCGTCGATCAGCACGTCTTCCATCGTGCTGATGCCGAGGTCGGGGATCCCGAGCGAGTTCGCGGCGACGCCGCCACCGGACAGATACACGGCCTTGAAGCCGACGGCCTGCGCCATCTTGGCCGCATACGCGGTGATCGCGCCGACCACCTGCAGCGGCTGCTCCGCCGCGACTGCCGCGCGGAATTTCGCGCCGGCGCTCTGAAGATGCGTGTTGCTCATGAACGGCCTCCTGATGGAATGCCCGATAACAGCAAGGACCGGGCCAGCTCGCGGAACGTCGCTAACCCACTGATTCTTAAGCAACCGGCACGGGCGAAACCGCACCCGGCGATTTCAATTCGGCAATTTCGTGTTTCAAAAATGAAATCGCGCGCGCATAATCGACCGCCATGGACCTTTCCTCGACCAAGCCCGTCGGCCCGGCGGATCGCGCGGCGCGCCCGCGCATCTGGGCGATGGGCATCAGCCGCCTGCGCGAGCTGTTTCGCGAGATCGCCGGCGAATTCGACGAACGCGCCGACGTGCGCATCGTCACGCGCGCCTATGAGGATGCGCTCAGCGCGATCGCCGAGGCCGGTGCCGCGCGGCCCGACGTGATCGTCGCGGCCGGCTCGAACGGCGGCTTCCTGAAAACGCGTGCGCAGGTGCCGGTGGTGGTCGTGTCGCCGACCGGCTTCGACGTGATGCAGGCGCTCGCGCGGGCCCGGCGCGACGCGTCGCGGATCGCGCTCGTCAGCGCCGGCGAAACGCCGCCCGAAGTGCGCCGCTTCGTCGCCGCCTACGGCCTCGACGTGCAGTTTGCGTCATATCAGTCCGCGCAGGAAGCGGAAGCCTGCGTGCACGAGCTGCGCGACCGCGGCATCGAGACGATCGTCGGCCCCGGCCTCGTCACCGATCTCGCGGCCGGCGCCGGCATGGGCGCGGTGTTCCTGTATTCGCACGCATCGGTGCGCAAGGCCGTCGATACGGCGCTCGAAGTCGCGTATGCGACGCACGCCGAGGCGTTCCGCCGCCAGCGGCTCGACAACCTGCTCCAGCACCTGCGCGACGGCGTGGTCGCGCTCGACGCGCGCGGCCGCGTGGAGGCGATCAACGAACGGCTCGCGTCGGCGCTCGGGGTCGAACCCGCGGCGGCCGTCGGCCGCGCGCTCGTCGACCTGCGGCCCGAGTTGCGCACGCTGCGCGGCGAGGACGGCGACGCGCTCGCAACCGTGCGCGGCGTGCGCTACGTCGTGCATCGCGGGCCGCTCGTCGATCGCGGCGTCACGTCGGGCAGCGTGCTGACGTTCCAGGAATCGCGCGCGGTCGAACGGCTCGACCGCGCACTGCGTTCGCAACCCACCACGCAGCAGTTCGCGGCGCGCTACGCGCTCGACGACGTGGTCGGCGCATCGGCGCCGATGGCGCGCGTGCGCGATCTCGTGCGCCGCTACGCGAAATCCGACGCGACCGTGCTCGTGCTCGGCGAAAGCGGCACCGGCAAGGAAATGATCGCGCAGAGCCTGCACGCGCTGTCCGCGCGGCGCAGCTACCCGTTCGTCGCGGTCAATTGCGGCGCGTTTCCGGAAGCGCTGCTCGAAAGCGAGCTGTTCGGCTATGAGGAAGGCGCGTTCACTGGTGCGCGGCGCGGCGGCAAGACCGGCCTGTTCGAAGCCGCGCACCGCGGCACGCTGTTTCTCGACGAGATCGGCGAGATGCCGCCGTCGCTGCAGAGCCGGCTGCTGCGCGTGCTGCAGGAGCGCGAGGTGATCCGCCTCGGCTCGACCGAGCCGATCCGCATCGACGTGCGCGTGATCGCCGCGACGCACCGTCCGCTGCTCGCCGCCGTCGAGGCCGGCACGTTCCGCGCGGATCTCTACTACCGGCTCAACATCCTGAACGTCGGCCTGCCGCCGCTGCGCGAGCGCGCGGCCGACATCCCGGCGCTCGCGGCCACGCTGCTCGTGCAGGCCGCGCGGCGCGAGCCGCGGCTCGCGGACAGCCTGCGCGATGCCGGCGACGCGGCGCGCATGCTCGACGCGGCGCAGGCGATCCTGATGCGCTACCGGTGGCCCGGCAACGTGCGGGAACTGCAGAACGTGATCGAGCGGATCGCGGTGGAGCTGGCCGAGGAAGCGGGCGACGACGGGCAGGCTGCGCCGTGCGGCGTGCTCGATCCCGACGCGCTGCAGGCGATCGCGCCCGAGCTGTTCGCGAGCCCGGCCGACGCGGGTGCCGATCCGGACGATGCGCAGACGCTGTACGCACGCCGCCGTCGCGCGGAGGCCGACGAGATCCGCGCGGTACTCGACGCGTGCGGCGGCGACCGCGACCGCGCATGCGCGATGCTCGGCATCAGCAAGACGACGCTGTGGCGGAAGCTGTCCGGCAGGTAGGCGACGCCCGCCGCGACGCGGCCGTGCGCACAGGTCCGCCGCCGGTCCCCGGTCAGTCCGCCTTGTGATAGTGGCGATACGCCTTCGCGCGATTGCCGCACGACGACATCGAACACCAGCGGCGGCTGCCGTTCTTGCTGTCGTCGATGAACAGCCACTGGCAGGCGTCGTTCGCGCAACGCTTGACCTTCGCGAGCCGCGCACCGCCGAGCAGGTCGATCGCCGACCACAGTACCGGGCTCAGCAGCCCGCCGAGCGTTGCGGCCTCGCGCCCGACCTGCCACGCGTACCGGTCGTTCGTGCGCGCCAGCGCGACACGCGGCGCCGCTTGCGCGAGATGGCCGCGCAGCGCAGCGACGTCGCGCGCCGGCGGCTCGCGCTGCTCGGCCTGCGCGAGGTAGAGCCGGTAAAGCGTCTCCCGCAGCGCCAGCGCACCGTCGAGCCATGCCGGCCCGGCATCCGCGATCGACGCGCCGCACGCGTCGGCCAGGCCGGCCGGCACGCCCGCCTGCTCGCGGCACCACGTCAACAGGTCTTCCAGCGTCCCGAAGGTCTCCGTCGGCGTGTCGGCGCCGCGCCAGTACAGCGTGTTCGCGAAATCGATGCTCAGCGTTTCCGGCGGCGCCGGAACCAGGCAGTCCGTCGTGACGGAAGGTTGCGTTTTGCTCATGACGCGATCGTATCTAACCAGCATGCCGGTTGACAAGCGCAAGGACGTTTCCTAGCATAACCTGCATGGTGGTTAAAACTCGCTTGCCGCACTGACACCCACGCAGTCTCAAGGAGCAATGACATGATCGATCACCTTTCCTTCGGCGTCGCCCACATCGGCCGCAGCCGCACGTTCTACGACAGCACGCTCGGCGCGCTCGGCTACAAGCGGCTGTTCGGCGACGCGTCGTCACTGGGCTACGGCACGGCCGAACCGGTTCTGTGGCTCACGTACACGGCGCGCCCCGTGGCGGCCGATCCGGAATCGGGGCTGCATGTGTCGTTCAAGGCGTCGTCACCGGTGGAAGTCGACGCGTTCTACCGCGCCGCGCTCGAGCACGGCGGCCAGGACAACGGCGGGCCCGGCAAGCGCGAGCACTACGGCCCCGGTTATTACGCGGCGTTCGTCGTCGATCCCGACGGATATCGGCTCGAAGCCCATTGCGAGCTGGACAACATCGTGTGACGGGGGCGTTCGTTACATTGGAGACGCGTGCATCGCGCGTGATCTGCCACCCGTCGACCCAAGGCCCGATTCCGTCGTGCGCGGAATCGGGCCTCTGCTTTTCGCATCGCCGAACGGCTACTGCGCGTTGCGCGTGCCCTGCAACTGCTCGCCGAGCCCGTCGATCCCGAGGCGCACCGTCTGGCCGGCCTTCAGGAACACCGGCGACGGCTTGATGCCCATCCCGACGCCCGGCGGCGTGCCGGTCGTGATCACGTCACCCGGCTGCAGCGTCATGCAGCTCGACAGATAGGCGATCAGCTGCGCGACGGTGAACACCATCGTGCGCGTGTTGCCGTTCTGATAGCGGTGGCCGTCGATCTCGAGCCACAGGTCGAGACGCTGCGGATCGGGCACCTCGTCACGCGTGACGAGCCACGGACCGATCGGGCCGAACGTGTCGAAGCCCTTGCCCTTGTCCCACTGGCCGCCGCGCTCGATCTGCCATTCGCGCTCCGACACGTCGTTGACGACGCAGTAGCCCGCGACGTGATCGAGCGCGCGGGCTTCGTCGACGTCCTTGCAGGTCGCGCCGATCACGACGCCCAGCTCGACTTCCCAGTCCGTCTTGACCGAACCCTTCGGGATGTCGATGCCGTCGTTCGGGCCGCAGATCGAGCTCGTCCACTTGCCGAACACGACGGGCTCCTTCGGCACCGGCATGCCGGCTTCGGCCGCGTGATCGGCGTAGTTCAGGCCGATGCCGATGAACTTGCCGACATGGCCGACGCACGCGCCGATGCGCGGCTCGCCCGACACGAGCGGCAGCGTGGCCGGATCGATGGCGCGCAGGCGCGCGAGACCCGCGTCGGACAGCACATCGCCGGACAGATCCGGCACATGCGCCGACAGGTCGCGAATCCGGCCGTCCGCGTCGAGAATACCGGGCTTTTCCTGGCCGGACGGGCCATAGCGAAGCAGTTTCATCGAACTCAACCTCCGTGATCGGATGTGACAGGATGCCGACGCACGCAACGAACGGGCGGCCGTCGGTTTGCGGGTCGACGCCGGCGAAACGGCGCTCGCGCGCAGCGCGCCAGCGTTGCCTGCCGCTCTTTGTACCATCGGCCGCGCGCCATGAAATGACGCGCGACGGATACCGACTATTGGTGCGCCCGCGGGCGCTGCGGCGCAGCATCGCCGTTATCCGTCAGGGTCCCGCGCCGGCCCGATCCGCTCCGGGCAACGCGACGTGAATACTCGCCATACAGGCGTCATCGATTCACTGCGACTATTTCGTCACATAAAATAAATATGCACTTTCTTGCCATATTTGTCGTCTGAGCAGCCGCACATACGCGCCAGATTGGTAATAATCAGTAAGAATTTGCCGAATTATTTCTCAATTGTTTATTGTTATGCTCGATCGAAGTGCGCTCGCCGGCGCGTACAGGCTTTGCACGTGGGCGTTGCAAAGCCGTTGCGCGTGCGCTGCCGACCGATCGTGAGCACTTCACCGACCCACGATACCAAGACGATGCAGATGATCAACGACCGGTCCCCCGGTAACGACGCCCATGGAGACGGCGGGGGACTCGAACGCTATCGCGCACCCGCGCTCGACAAGGGTCTCGACATCCTCGAACTCCTGTCGGAGCAGAAAGAAGGCCTCACCCGCACCGAAATCACGAAGGAGCTCGGCCGCAACGCGAGCGAGATCTACCGGATGCTCGAACGCCTCGTCGCGCGCCGCTACGTGATGCGCTCGACCGGCGGCGACCGCTATACGCTCAGCCTCAAGCTGTTCTCGCTCGCGCACCGGCACCCGCCGATGAGCCGGCTGATCGCCGAGGCGCTGCCGCCGATGCAGCGCTTCGCCGATTCCTCCGAACAATCGTGCCACCTGTCCGTCTACGATCGCGGCAACCTGCTCGTGATCGCGCAAGTCGACGGGCCCGGCCCGTGGGGCGTGTCGGTCCGGCTCGGTTCGCGCATCGGGCTCGCCGATACGGCATCGGGGCGGGTGATGCTGTCGTTCCAGGGCGCCGAGCAGCGCGCGCACATGCTCGTCGAGCACCGCAAGGTCAAGGGCGAAGCGCCGCTGAACGAGCAGGAACTCGCGTACGCGTGCCAGGCGATCCGCAGCGACGGTTTCCTGTGCCGGGACAGCCGTCAGGCCTATGGCGTCGTCGACATCAGCGTCCCGATCCTCGGGCCGTCCGGTCATGCGATCGCGGTGCTGACCTGCCCGTACATGCGCCGGATCGATGCGCACATGGCGCCGTCGGTCGACGCGGCAGCCGAGCGCCTGCGCGCCACCGCCGCGACGCTGTCGATGAGCCGCATCGAGCGGAACTGACCGGCGCACGCGAGCGCGTCGGACCGATGCGGGTGCGGCGGCAACGCGCGCCGCGACGCGGCACGCGCGGCGCCGCCGCGTATCACGCATGTTGCGCATGTTGCGCGTGGCCGCGATGCTTCGCACGGCCGCGCCATGCAGGGTCGCTACGCTAAAATAGCGGCCCTCTCAAAAACTACGGCGGCCGGTTGTCGCGGCCGCCGTGTCCGATGGATGTCATGGCCAAACTTCTGAACGATCAAGAATTCCAGCGTTTCTCCGAACTTCAGCAGAAGCAGGCAAGCTTCACGATCACGCCCGAGGAGGCGGACGAACTGCGCGATATCGTCGCGCGCGCGCAGAAGAAGCGCGACGATCGTGCCGCCGCGATGCAGGCGATCGAGAACTACATCGAGCAGTTCGACATCACGCCCGACGAGCTCTTCTCGCCCGAGCAGATCGGCGACGCGGCCCGCACCTACGGGCTCATCACGGCGACCAAGAAAGAACGCACGCTGCCGCCGTCGATCACGTTCAACGGCAAGCCGTACCAGTGGACCAAGACGCTTCCGGACGACGTGCGCGGCGCGCTGTTCGAAGCATTCACGTCCGGCGAATCGGTCAAGCGCTTCATCGCGATGCCGAAGGACACCGCACGCTGCGCACTGACGATCGCCCGCCTCGAGCGCGAAACCGGCGCCGTGTACGCGGACGCGCACCTGACCGAACTCGCGATTTCGCGCGACCAGGTGAACGACGCGGCGTCGAAACTGGCCGCCTGACCGGACCGCCTGGCACGGCCGACACCGGCGCGCGCAACGCGACAGCCGGCGCCGTGCCCACGGGAGCACCGCCGGCGCGGGCTCCCGAAAAATCTCACCTCAGCCTCCCGCAAGTGCTCACCTGAACGTCCCGAAAGCGCTCACCGAGGGCTCCCGGAACGGCTCACCCGAGCCTCCCGCAGACCCTCACCGCAGCTTCCCGCAGAGGCTCACCATTGCGTCCCGGAAAGGCTCACCGGCGTCTCCCGGAGACGCTCACCGCCCCTTCCCGAAAGGGCTCACCGAAGGCTCCCGAAAAAGCTCACTCCTGCGTTCCCGGAAAGGCTCACGCATGGCCCCCGAAAAAGCTCACCTTTGACGCGATGGGGGTGTAAAGGCATCGTTGCCCGCCTTCGCTCGCGCCGCGGCCGGGGGCGAATGTGCGTGCGGCATGCCGTATCCGGCAAAGGAAGAGAAGCGCCGCGCGTCACGCCTGCAGCTTCATCCTGAAGCCCACGATGCCGGGCTCTTCCGTCGCTGTGACCGTGAACCCGCACGCACGCGCGAGCGCGATCATCGCCGCGTTCTCGCGCAGCGCCTCGCCGATCATCCATGCGGTTCCGCGCGAACGCGCGTAGTCGATGATCCGGTTCATCATCAGCCGGCCAAGCCCCTTGCCCTTCTGGTCCGGCCGAATGCCGATCGCGAACTCCGCCGTCTCGTTGTCGGGATCGGCCACCGCGCGTACCGCGCCGAGCGTGTGCGACCGGCCTGCCCCGTCGTCAACCGACGCGATGAAGGCCATCTCACGGTCGTAATCGATCTGCGTCATGCGCGCCACCTGTGAATGATCGAAGCTGCGCACCGCACCGAAGAATCGCATCCGCAGATCGTCCGGTGTCATCGCGCCGAGCAGCTCGTTGTGCGCGGCCTCGTCTTCCGGACGGATCGGGCGGATCGTTACCGTCTCGCCGCGCCACTCGAGCGTCTGCTCGAGGTGGCGCGGATACGGCATGATCGCGAGCCGGCTGCGGCCCGTGGCCAGCGTGATACGCGGTGCCATCACTTGCGCACGATCGGACAGCACGCGCAGCGTGACCGACATCGCCACGACTTCGCGCACGTCGCAGACGACCTGCGACAGCGCCGTCAATGCGTCGAGCGTCGGCTCGACGGGTGTGCTGCGTGCATACGGCGAGCGTTCCATCACCGCGCGGGCGAGCACGGTGTTCAGCGGCGGCAGGCCATAGACGACGAACGGCGCGGACACGCCGTCCGCCGGAGGCACCAGGTAGCGGAATACCGGACCGAAATTCGGGTCGTCGTGCATGTCGACCGTCACGTCGACGACCACGGCATCGCGCGGCTCGTCGGACGGCGCCGCGCCTTGCAGGCCGAAATGCGCCAGCCATTGCAGCGCGGGCTCGCCGGCGAGTTCGTGCCGCCCCGCCTCCAGCCACCCGCGCGCCTCCTCTCGCGCGGACGCGATGCATGCCGCCGGCTGCGGCGGCGTGCCCTCGGGTGTTTGCATCAGCAGTTGCCGCCCGAGGTTGTAGTCGACGAGACGCGCATACGCGCGTGCGAGCCGCTGCGGCGTGGTGTGCACGGGAATGCCGTTCGCATGCAATGCATCGCGCGTCGCCGCGTCGACCGCGCCGAAGAAACACGCGAGGATGCCGCGATGCGCGTACTGCCGCGCTTCGATCAGCGTGTGCGCGACCGCATCGGCCGGCGCGCTGTGGGAAGTCGAATGGACGACGAACAGCGTGCCCGTTTGCGGGAACGGCGCGAGCGCCTTGACCGCCGCGGCAAAATGCTCGGGCCGCGCATCGTCGCCCAGCGTCAGCGGATTGCCGGGCGATGCGAGATGCGGCAGCGCTTGCGCGACGGCCGCCGTTGCCTCCGCCGGCCATTCGGCCAGCACGTCGCGCACTTCGGCCACCGCGTCGACCGCGAGTTTCGCGACGCCTGCATCGCTCGTCACGAGCGTGGCCGCACCGCGCGCCGTGACGCGACCGACGCCGAGCGTCTCGATCTCGTCGAGCAGATCGTCGAGCGCATCGACCCGTACCATCCCCGCGCGCTGGAACGCCGCCGTATAAAGCGCGTCGCCGGGATCGGCGCGCCCGGTGCGCAAGGCGAGCACCGGCTTGTTGCGCGCGGCCGCGCGGGCGGCGGACATGAACTTGCGCGCCGCGCGCACGGTATCGAGTTCGAGCAGGATCGCGCGCGTGCCGGGGTCGCTCGCGAGATAGTCGAGCACGTCGCCCGCATCGACGTCGGACTCGCTGCCGAGCGCGACGACATGCGAAAAACCGAGGCCCCTCGCGTCGGCCCAGCCGAGCACCGCGTTCGTCAGCGCATTCGATTGCGACACCCACGCGACACCGCCCGAACGCGCCGTATAGGCCGGCGCGCCGAAATGGGCATGCCGTGCGGGCGACAGCACGCCGAGGCTGCCCGGCCCGACGATACGGAGCACGAACGGCTTCGCCGCCTTCAGCGTGCGATCGAGCGCGGCGCGATCGGCATCCGTGCGCGCCTCGCCGACGATCACCGCCACGCGCGTGCCGAGCTCGCCGAGCTTGCGCACGATGCCGGCCCAGGTCGCGGGCGGCGTGCAGATCACGGCAACCGACGGCGGTGCGGGCAACCGGTCGACATCCGGCACGACCTTGTAGCCGTTCAGCGCGTCGTATTTCGGATTGACGGGCCACACGGGCCCCTGGAACGCGCCGTCGAGCACGCGCGACCACACCATCGCGCCGATACTGCCCGCGCGCGACGACGCGCCGACGACCGCAACGGACCTGGGCTGGAACAACGCATCGAGATGGCGAACGGTCACATCGGCTCCCTGCGGTAACGAAAGATGGCCGGACCCGGATGCGGCTCGACGAGCCGCCGTCCGGCCTGCGCGAATTCAAAGCATAGGCGAACCGTTCGCGGCTGCCTATATGCCGGACGGCCGACTACTCGACCTCGGTCAAGCCCTGCACCATGCACGGGTGTCCGGCATGCAGCGTCACGCGAAACGCGAACGCGTTCGTCCGCGCCGGCTCGGCAATGGTGAGGATTTACAGGAGCCAAGGTGAGAACGTTCGGGAATTGCGCACGTGAATGCGCGAAACGGCGAAAGGTGATGGAAACATCGTCGGCGCATGCACCGCGCAATTCGCCTGCGGATACGCACATGCGACATGCGATTGCGCGGCGGTTTACCGGGAATCGGCGCGAAACGTGGATAAATCGCGGTGATTTGCCGAAACGGCACGCGGCAATCGCGCAGCAGCGCGCCACGCTTCGGGGGATTCAAATGATCGGCGCGCGCACCAAAACAAAACGGTGCGACGGCCGCATGGCCGTTCGCACCGTCGGTCGGCACGCGAAAGGTGAGAATTTTCGGGAGTCAGTCCTTGATCAGGAAACGCGCGCGATTCTTGCCGAGCCACGCCGGCGACCGTCCACGGCCACTCCACGTTTCACCCGTCTTCGGATGGCGATATTTCGGCGGCAGCGGACGCTTGGCCTTGACAGGGGCGCCCGTGGAACGGAACCCGAGCTCTTCCGGCGTAATGTCGTATTCCTCGATTTTCGCGCGGATATCGGCAATCGCATCGGCAATCGCCTTTTCGCGTTCCCTGTCGATCTTTTGCTGAAGCCGTTCGAGCTGCGCGGTCAGTTGCCTGTAGGTCGCCATATGGATGGGACTCCGTGAGTGTTATTCGTGAAAAATAGGTGACTCGAAGCAAATAAAAAAGGGGTCTGCGCGATCGGGAGATTTCTCCGGCTGAGAAAACGGGATCAATAACCGCTTTTTCTCTTGCATGCGAAGAGAAGACTCCGCACGCCGCCGTCGACCGATTGCTGAAGCACGTCGAATTCACCGCTGCAGGTGGCGCGCGCGTTGTCCATGCAATTGCCCCATGAATCGCCGCTCGTGCATTGCACCAACGTGGTCGGACGGCCATCCGAAGTAAATAGCGGAGCACTTCCGCCGCATCCCCCGAGCACCGCCAGCAAGACAATCGCCCCGGCCCGCCGCAACAACGCGTCGGGCCTTCGACAGACCGACGCAAGCATGTGTTTCATTGTTCTTCCCGTCAACCTTTTTCTGAATGTCGCGAGTATGCCATGCGCCCCTGCACGCTCGTCAATTCGGCGCCCGGTCGGGTTGCGCGCGGGTCTTGTACGGCACCGACCGGCGCGGATCGTCGGTGATGCGAACGAAAACCTGCTCGACGTCGGGCAGCGCCGCCAATTCGCGTTGCAGCGCCGCGCGATCGAACGACGCGTCCGCACACCCTTCCACGTAGACGAAGCGCCGCTGCACCGTGATCCACAGGCTCGTGCCGCTCAGCCGCGTCGCGCCGGCAAAGTGCGCCTTCGCCGCAGCCGCGATCGGTGCGTCATACATGTAGGAGTTCGGCTTCGTGCAGCGGTGCGCGAGCCAGCACGTGGTGCCGCGTTCGGCACGGTAGTGCGCGTCGTCCGTCATCTCGGCCCGCGTCATCCACGGGCCGAGCGGCAACGGGCATTCGGGCACGTCCCGCGACAGCGCGACGAACGGATCGTTGTACCAGTTGCGTCGCATCGTCTGTTCGCCCGCCGCATCCGGTTGCGCGAGCGCGGATGCCGCCAGCGCGGATGCCGCCAGCACGGACGCCGCCAGCGTCACGCCCAGCCACCACGCGATGCAGGTTCGCTTCATCGTCGCCTCCTCGTTCGAGCCGCGCCGGACACAGGCGCGCTACCGGTCGATGCCCAGCGCCGCCAGCTTCTTGTACAGCGTCGCGCGGCCGATCCCGATGCGCGCGGCCGCTTCCACCACCTTGCCGTCGCAAGCCGCGAGCGCATCGGTCAGGAACTGGCGCTCCCACGCCGCCAACGCGTCCGCGTACGACACGGCGGATGCGGCAGGCGCCGCGCCTGCCTCAGGTTCGGCCTCCGCCTGCGTGGGCGGCATGCCGTCGGGCTGTGCGCGCGCAGGCCCGAAAAACGGCGCGAGCGCACGCGCATCGATCACCGACCGGTCCGACAGCATCAGCGCACGCTCGAGCGTATTGCGCAACTCGCGCACGTTGCCCGGCCACGGGTACGCACACAGCATCCGCAGCGCATCGTCGGTCAGCTCGCAATGGGCCGCGCGCCCGTGTTGCGCGGCCAGTTCCTCGAGGGTTGCGTAGACGAGCGCGGCGATGTCGGAGGCGCGCTCGCGCAGCGGCGGCGCGTGGATCGTCAGCACGTTCAGCCGGTAATAGAGATCCGCGCGAAAACGCCCGGCCGCGACCAGCGCCGGCAGGTCGGCGCTCGTGGCCGCGATGATCCGGACGTCCGCGCGCACGATCCGGTTCGAGCCGACCGGCTCGAACTCCTTGTCCTGCAGCACGCGCAGCAGCTTGCCCTGCAGTGGCAGCGGCATGTCGCCGATCTCGTCGAGAAACAGCGTCCCGCGATCGGCCAGCTCGAACTTGCCGACGCGCCCCTTGCGGTCGGCGCCCGTGTACGCACCGGGCGCCGCGCCGAAGAATTCGGTTTCGAGCAGCGTGTCGGGAATCGCGGCAACGTTGACGGTCACGAGCGGCTGGAGTGCACGCGCCGACGCCGCGTGGATCGCATGCGCGAGCAATTCCTTGCCGGTGCCCGTCTCGCCGAGCAGCAGCACCGGCGAATCGACCTGGGCGGCGCGGCGCGCCTGGCGCTTGGTTTCGAGGCTCGCCGCACTCGTGCCGACGAAACTCGCGAACGTGTATTTCGCGCGGCGCGCCTGCGCGAGCGAACGCTGCGTCGCGATCAGTTGCTGCTGAAGCTGGGCGTAGCGGGAAAAGATCGGCGTGAGCGTCTTCAACTGGTCGAACAGCGCGAAGCCGATCGCGCCGACCGTCTCGCCGGCCTCGTTCTTCAGCGGCAGGCGCGTGACGACGAGCGGCTCGCGGCCCGTCTCCATGATGTCGAGCAGGATCGGCTGCCCGGTCGACACGACCTCGCGCATCAGGCTGTTCGGGATCACGGCCTCGCAGTCGAGGCCGACGGCCTGTTGCGGATCGGCGAAACCGAAGCGCGCCGCATACCGCTCGTTCATCCACACGACGCGTGCATCGCGATCGACGACCACCGTGCCCGCGCTCGAATCCTCGAAGGTCCGGAACAGCGACTCGGCGGCGCGCCGCAGCACGTCGCCGTAGTTGACGGGCAGGCGGGCCCAGTCGTTCATCATCGTGTCTTCGTCTCCGTGTATCGTCGACCGGCTGTCTCCGGAACGAGACGGATTATCTCACTCCGGAGACAGCCCGCAACGGCCTTGCCCACTCACGTTCGGCAAGCATGTCCGGGCCATCCGGACGGGAAATTCGTCTCCACGCAGAGACGATTTATGTAGAATCGCCTGAAGATTGGCCGGCGCGGGCCCGCCGGTCCCCGGCGGATCCCTGTCCGGCGGCGCTATCCGGCCGATGGCACGAAACCTGCACGAACCTGAGCCGGTCCGCGGCGCGTCGCGCGATCGAACAACAACCAAAGCCATTAGGAGACTCCCTTGTCTTTCGTGATCGTCCTCGCCGCGCTGGCGTTCCTGATGTTCGCCGCGTATCGCGGCTACAGCGTGATCCTGTTCGCGCCGATCGCCGCGCTCGGCGCGGTGCTCCTGACCGAACCCGCCGCCGTCGCACCGGTCTTCTCCGGCATCTTCATGGAGAAGATGGTCGGATTCGTCAAACTGTATTTCCCGGTGTTCATGCTCGGCGCGGTGTTCGGCAAGGTGATCGAACTCTCCGGGTTCTCCGAGTCGATCGTCCACGCGGCGATCCGCTACATCGGCCGCTCACGTGCGAATGCGGTGATCGTTGCGGTGTGCGCGCTGCTCACCTATGGCGGTGTGTCGCTGTTCGTCGTGGTGTTCGCGGTCTATCCGTTCGCGGCCGAACTCTATCGCCAGAGCAACATCCCGAAACGGCTGATGCCCGGCGCGATCGCGCTCGGCGCGTTCTCGTTCACGATGGATTCGCTGCCGGGCACGCCGCAGATCCAGAACATCATCCCGACCACGTTCTTCAAGACGACCGCCTGGGCCGCGCCCGCGCTCGGCACGATCGGCTCGCTGTTCATCATCGTCGTCGGCCTCACGTATCTCGAATGGCGCCGCCGTTCGGCGATGGCAAAGGGTGAAGGCTACGGCACGTCGCTCGTCAACGAACCGGAGCGCGTCGAGGCGAAGTCGCTGCCGAATCCCGCCTCGCGATCCTGCCGCTGATCCTCGTCGGCGTGTCGAACTTCGCGTTCACGAAGCTGATTCCGCAGTGGTACGGCGCCGCGTCGTACACGGTCGCGCCGGAAGTGCTGCCCGGCGTGCACGCGCCGGTCACGACGTCGATCAAGACCGTCGTCGCGATCTGGTCGGTCGAGGCTGCGCTGCTGCTCGGCATCGTGCTGGTCGTGCTGACCGCGTTCAAACGCGTCAGCGGGCGCTTCGCGGCCGGCTCGAAGGCCGCCGTCGCCGGCGCGCTGCTCGCCGCGATGAACACCGCGTCGGAATACGGCTTCGGCGGCGTGATCGCCGCGCTGCCGGGCTTCCTCGTCGTCAGCGATGCCCTGAAGAGCATCCCGAACCCGCTCGTCAACGCGGCCGTGTCGGTCAGCTCGCTCGCCGGCATCACGGGCTCGGCGTCGGGCGGCATGAGCATCGCGCTCGCCGCGATGTCGGACCTGTTCATCAAGGGCGCGCAGGCCGCCAATATCCCGCTGGACGTGCTGCACCGGGTCGTCGCGATGGCGAGCGGCGGCATGGACACGCTGCCGCACAACGGCGCGGTGATCACGCTGCTCGCGGTCACGGGCCTCACGCACCGCGAGTCGTATCGCGACATCTTCGCGGTCACGATCATCAAGACCCTCGCGGTGTTCTTCGTGATCGCCGTGTACTACGCGACGGGTCTCGTGTAAGCGCGACGCCGCCTTCGGCCGGTTCTGCTGACAACGGGTTAGTTTGAGTTTGAAATCAAACTTTGGTGTTCCAAAGACACCCCGTTGCACAGTAAGATTGACCGAACTCTAAAATTCCCCATGTTGCGGCACCACAACACAATATGTGTTGTGGTGCCTGAAGCACCTATTCGATGCGGATTCAACCCGTCGATGCAACACACTTGAGGCTACATAGCCATTCGATTGCGTCAGCCGGATAGTCCTTTGGTCACCGCCTTGCGAGCAGCTCCACCGTATCTCTTACGCGAGGGGCACACGTCTCGACATCGCTTCTGCGACTCGGTCGTGCGCGCGCCAATCGCGCCCCAACTCACGAGGTCAGCAAGATAGTGTGCCGCGACTGGACTCAAGAACTCGGTCGCGACAGGCATTCCCATCCCTGTCAGTCTCACCAGCAAGTCACGTGCTGCTCGGATGCCTCCCTCGATATCACCGCTATCGTCGATAAGCGGGTCGTACAGCAACCCCTTCCAACCAGTACGTGTTCGCGGCTTTTCGAAGTATGCCCGCATGACGATTTCGAGTTCGCCCGAAAGCTCATTGCGAACCGACACGAGGCGGTCTGCGTACGCTAGCGCCGCACGCGTATCGTGTATGGAGCATGGCCCCACCACGACAAGCAGTCGGTCGCTCTGTTGCCGAATAATCTGTCGTATCGCGCAGCGGGATTCTGCTATCAGCGCATGTGCCTGTGCCGTGCCCGGCAACTCGTTTCGCATCTGGAGCGGGGTTGGAATTGCCAGTGCAGTATGGCCCTGCGTAGGTAACGCGCTAGTCATATTTCGGCCCTCGTGTCTTCGTGGTCAACTGGAATGGCACAATTGCCGACCGTCACGAAAACGGTCGATACGCCTCTGGACTGTAATGTGTTATGTGCGATTGCCGCCGATGCTCTTCTCAAGGCGAGCGTCAGGTGCAATCGTGGGCCTTGATGTGAACACTGCAATGGCAACGGCAACACCTACCATCTGCAGTGCGATACCTGTCCACTCTGCAAGGGCCGGCCAGCGATGCTCGTAGATGAAGCCATATGCAAGCCCAAAGACGGTCTCAGCGACGATGAGCTGCGCAGACAATGAAAGGGGTAGCTTGCGTGACGCTATAGACCAGCACCATGTTGCTACCCATGAGCCTGCGATGCCCATGACAACGGCCCATCCGAGAAAAACAGCCCATTGTCCAGCAGTGGCATCTTGGTTAAAGAGCATCGACGGAGTGCCGAGTGACGCGACCACGAACAGAGGCAGGGTGCCGAGACCGGAGCCCATGCCCTGCAGTCCTGTCCACACAAGTGGGCTTGGCCCCCCTGCGGCGCGAAGAGCCTTCGCGTTGATAACGCCGTATGCTATCCAGATGGCTAGCGCGATGTACGCGCAAAGGACGCCGAGCAGTACGTTGTTGCGTTCGACCAGTTGGTCTGCACTGAGCACCGCGCGGACATTGATGAGTAACACGCCCGCACAAATCATCGCGAGCGGCACAATCAGCCGGGACCATCGCACGTCAGCGTTTGTCCAGTTGCCAATGATGGCGAGCGCCACTGGTAGAAGGCCTATGACGAGCGGTGGTACTGTCGCGCCCGCATAACGCACTGCAAATGACGCTGCGAGAAAGTAGCCGATATATCCCACCGAGCCCAGCAAGATGGCGACAAGTGAAGGCTTCAAGCCGATGCCTCGCGGCCGGAATGCAGGCCAGAGCATCAGCGCAATGGAAGCGACGCCGAAAACCAGATACCGCGCGATTGCGAGGTCAATGGCTGAGAAAGGGGCTACTGCCCTGGGCGCCACAAACGTCAGCCCCCAGAGCGCGCCAGTGGCGAGGCCCGCGAGTATGCCGCCAATCATTAGGTGCGAGCCTCCGCCCCCAGTTGTATCGGAACAAGAAACTGGTTGTTCATTGCCTCGAAAAGCGGAGATACTTCACGCAGGTAGGCCTGCCAATCCTGGTTTGCCGCGAGGTTTGCACGCTTTTGTGCGCGGTCTTCGTGGCTGTCATACCGCCATAGGCTAATGACCGTGCTCAGGATGCCCCCGTCAACCGTGTACCAGCCGAGCGGCTCGCCAAGGGCTCGGGACTGCAACGCGTAGCCGTGCTCGCGATAGAGGCGCACATACTGTTCGAGCGCGCCCACTTTCAGTTTGTATGTTCGAAGTTCGATAATCATATGGAGCTCTCCACTCCGTCGGCGGCGAACGATTGGTTGCCGGATTCGCGAATCTGCGCGACAAGATTGCCCAGTGCGCGAATACCCATTTCGATACGTTCTGGGCTGGCCGTCGCGAAGCTCAATCGGCACGTTTGACGAGCATCGCCACTTGCGAAGGACATCTGGCCGGGAACATAGGCGACGGCGTAGTCCTCCACAGCGGTTGAGAAGGCTGCACTCATATCGACACCCGGCCCCGCGTCGACCCACACGAACAGTCCGCCTTGGGGGCGAGTCCAGGTGACACCCGACGGCATGTGAGCTTGAAGGGAGGCCAGCATCGCAGAGCACCGAACACTGTAAGTTTCACAAATGTTCCTGACGTGTTGAGCAAATCCGCAATCGATAACGCGGAGCGCTGCCATCTGGTTAAGCACGCTCGTATGCACATCAGTGGATAGCTTCAGTGCCGCGAGCTTCTTGATAGCGACCGGGTCTGCGGCGAGCCAACCAACGCGAAGGCCTGGCGAGATGGTCTTGGAAAACGTGTTGACGTAAATGACCAGCGAGCCAAGGCCCCTCCGTTGCGCGAGCGCGGCGATGGCAGGGACGGCCTCTCCCGAATAGCGCAGGGCGTCGTACGCAGCATCTTCGAGGATTGGTACCCCGTTCTCTGCGCACAATGTAAGCAGATATTCCCTGTCATCGAGGCTAAGCGAGAGACCGGTCGGATTCTGAAAATCAGATATCACATAGACAAAGCGAGGTTTCGACCGGATTACTGCCACGGTGCGCTCAAGGTCCAACCCTGCCGAGCTGAAAGGAATGCTCTCGAACGTCGGACGATAGGCATTGAATGTATCAAGTGCCGCGAAAAATGTTGGCGCAGTGACGGCCACCCTGTCACCGGGATTGATGAGCAGCTTGCCGACCAGGTCGAGCGCCTGCTGAGCACCGCTTGTGACGATGATGTCGTCGGCTGTCACGGCAATACTACGCGCGGCCATCTGTTCCGCGATAAGTTCCCGTAACGCAGGCAGCCCGACGCTCGGTGCGTACTGCAGTGCCAGGTTACGTGCCGTTGGGTCAGCAAGAATTTCCCTGTATGCACTCTGCAACGCGCGTGCAGGGAATACGGCAGGGTCGGGGACTCCGCCGGCGAACGAGATGACGTCAGGACGTGATGCTAGAGCAAGAAAGGTCGGTGCTGGCGCCATCTGATTGGCGCTGTCTGAAAAAGAGTCTTGCCAGTTAAAGGACATGATGGCGCCTCGCAACGTTTCAGGTCAGATCCGCGACCGCTTCCTCTTCCATGACCGGGACGCCGCCTGTAACAAACATCTCGGAGGGCGGAGCGCCCCAAAGATTGAGCCAATCTTCCCCAGGTGCAGGACTCGAGGGCCAGACGCCCGGTTCGTAGACAGCCTCGTTGTCGATACGAGCCATGCCATACGAGTATTCGATGATGCAGCCAATGACGTCCTTGTGATACGTGAAATAGCTTTGCGCATTCGCGCCATGATGGCCGGGCCCCCAAGCAAGATTGCGCCCCAACTGCTTGAGGTGGTCCCCCACACGCATCAAGTCCACCATGTGTAGCGCTTCGAAAGCGACATGGTGCAGTCCGGGGCGCCCCTTGGCGATGGCGATCGTGTGGTGATAGAGGTTGGCGGAGCGCATGAAGACGAATTCTTCATTGTCGACCGTATCTGAGAGCTGCATGCCAAACAGTTCGGAAAGCATGTCCTGCATGGCGCGAGGGTTGGCGGCCATGATGGTCACGTGGTCGAGACGCTTGGGTCGGATACCAATGGTCGGGTAATCGGCCGGCTGGTCTCGAGGCACGGCAGTGTGTATCTCGATAGCATGCTCGGAGGGCGAGCGGAACACGAAACCGTGTGCCGCACCCGGTGCGTGAGGTCTGTCGCGGATGATTTCGAAACCGGCCCCCTTGACGCGAGCCAGCGCCTGCTCACATGCAGCTTCGTCGATGGCTTCCAGACCAAACGAGCGGATGGCTGCGCGTGACGATTTTATGTACGTCAACTCGCCTCTCCTTGTGTTCGAGGTCAAGATGGCTTTCTCCTCGTCCTGCATCGTGACGCGTAGGCCAAGGAGGTTGACAGCTTCATGCACGCTTGCATGCAGGTCCGGCGTTTCAAGCATGACGTGTCCCATCTGATTGATTAGATGTGTCATTTCTCTCTTGCCTCTGGGTTAAAGGGGGTATGGGGTGTTGGGCTCGGAATCTGTTTCGCTAACTGCTTCACCAACGAAAATTGACTATACGAATGGACGCTTGTAACTGGTAGTCATCTATCGAGCAAAAGGGTGTTCACTTATGTCGAACACCGTCGCTCGGGCTGGTAACGCTTTCCCCGCATATGTTCCTGACGTGGAGTCGGTCCAACATCGCCCTGTTCGGCTCGTAACCTGTTCGATTTTCAGCAACACGAATGTCGGTGAATTAGTGCTCCCTCGTCGCGATTTGTCACGGCTATAGTCGAACCGCAGCGAGGCGGGGCAAAACGCAGAGCAATTCAACCCAGGATGTTTTCGCAAGGAGGTAGCACAGTGAACAAGGATGTCGAACACGTCACATCGCTTATCTTTGGCCGCTGGCGCAGTCAGGTCTTGTACGCTGGAGCGACGCTCGGAATCTTCGACCGGCTCGATACTGAACACCGGCGCACTGCAGAAGAGGTCGCCAAAGAGGCCGGGCTTAACGGCCCGCTGCTGTATCGCCTCATGCGCGCGCTGGGCGCGATAAACATGCTTGAGGAATCGGAGTCGGGTGGTTTCCGGCTGACTTCGCATGGCGCACTGCTGCAATCGAACTCGCCTGGGTCACTTCTCTACATGACGTTGCTCGAGGAAGGGCCCGAGCATTACGCCATCTGGACGCACCTCGCGGACATGGTAAGGAACGGCCGGCAGAACGGGTTCGTGCTCGAATACGGGAAGAGCGCCTTCGAATATGCGCACGACAACGAGGCCTATGCGAACATCTTTCGCTCAGCGATGTCGAGCTTCTCCGGTGTGCAATCCGCACTTGCACTAGAGGCGCTTGCCTCGGTGGACCTCTCAGATGTGAACATCTGGTGCGATGTCGCAGGTGGAGAAGGCCACCTGCTCTGCTCGATTCTCGAAAAATACGACCATCTGACCGGAATAGTTTTCGACATGCCGGCAGTCGTGCGGAAAGGAGAAGGAACCTGGTCATCACGCCTGCAAGTGCAGAACCGTTGTTCGTATATTGGTGGCGACATGTTCCAGTCAGTGCCGAAGGCCGACGCATACAGTCTCAAGATGATTCTTCACGACTGGGATGATGAGGAATGCATAACGATATTGAAGAACCTGAGAGAAAATGCAACTGGGCCAGGCCGAATCTTCATCGTCGAGCACATTGTGCAGGGGCCACGTGACCCGCATTTCTCAAAGCTTTACGACATTCACATGATGTGCTGGGGGTCCGGTCGCGAGCGGACGGAAGACGAGTATGCCTCGCTGCTTGCCGCTGCGGGCTGGAAATACAAGACAAGCCACTATCCCGAAAGCCGGCTGATGGGAGTTGTGGAAGGCGTCAGCGCATGACCAATCACCAACCACAAGGGCTGTCAAATGGACAACAGGACGGAAGTCTTGATTGTTGGGGCCGGAGTTGGCGGATTGACGCTGGCGCTCGCTCTGCACAATGAAGGGGTTGCATGTCGGATTATTGAGGCCGCTTCGAGCCTTGAGGAAATCGGCGCAGGAATCAATCTACAGCCACACGCTGTCGACGTGTTGGACAGGCTCGGACTAAGCAGTGCATTGGCGGCGCGTGCAGCTCCTATCAGCGAGTTGCGCTTCTTCAGTCGGCATGGGCAGTTGATTCACGTGCAGCCGCGGGGTCGGCAAGCGGGTTTTGACCATCCGCAGTATGCGATTCATCGGGCGCGACTTCAGTCCATGCTGCTCGATGCTGTGCGGGCCCGATTGGGGGATGCGCGGCTGGAGCTTGGCGTTCGGTGTCTGCACGCAGACGAAACGCAGGCAGGTGTCAGTGTTGTCACGGGGCACGTGGACGGAAGCCGACAGCAGCGGACAGTCCGTGCGCTGGTAGGGTGCGATGGCATTCATTCGCGCGTCCGGGCGCTACTGCATGCAGGAAGTGACTTGCCACGATATTCTGGCGTCACGATGTGGCGAGGTGTCGGACGCGCGCCATCGTTTCTCGGTGGGACTGCAATGATTCTGGCGGGCTCGCTGGACGCAGGCAAGTTGGTTATCTATCCGCTTGACCCGACAAGCGGCGAAGACGAGCGGCTCGTCAATTGGGTTGCAGAAAAGCGAGTCGCCAACATGTCACGGCAGGATTGGAGTGCGCACGGCGACGCAACCGAACTTGCGTGGGTAGACAGAGAGTGGGGTATCCCTGAGCTGGACGCCCCCAGTCTAGTACATCAGACGGCACGCATTCTGCGCTACCCGATGGTCGACAAGGACCCGTTGCCCTTCTGGAGTCGTGGGCGCATCACGCTGCTCGGCGATGCGGCGCACCCGATGTATCCGTTCGGTTCCAATGGCGCGTGTCAGGCCATTCTGGATGCGAATACACTCGCCGAGTGTTTGGCTGCGAACGGGGCCATCGAGCAGGCACTGTTGGACTATGAGCGACAGCGGCTGCCTGCGACGCGAGATGTTGTGCTTCTTAATCGGGAGTGTGCGCCCGACGCGATTCTCGATGTTGTGGAGCATCGTAGCGGCGGGCTTCGGTTCCAAGAAATCGATGACGTAATGACCAGTGACGAAAGAATGTCGCTGCTAAGTCGCTATGCGCGGGTCACAGGGGCCATTAAAGACGTCCTTCTAGACAGCGTGCCGGCCGCAACCGTAATGAGCTGGTAATGGTCGTGAAACAGAAGGACGGGCACCGAGCTGGGGCATGCCTTAGGTCGACACGCCCGCCCCTTCCTTCAACGGCGCGCTGACCAAGATGGAATGCGTGCCATTTATCGTTTGATGGTGCCCGTCCTTGCCGTTTGCTCCGCCTTCCGCCTGCTTGTTGTCGGGCGCCGCTGGCTTGGGCTCCGGAAGCGGCTTGCGCCACCGCGCGGCAAGAAAATCAACGACCGTGCGCACCTTGGCTGGCAGCATGGGGTTTGGCGGAAAGACGGCGTGCAGGCCCAGTTCCTCAAGGGGATACTGGGGCAGCACTTGGATAAGCGCGCCACAGTCGATTGCACTACTCGCTGTGAACATGGGCACAACGGCAAGACCGAGCCCGGCCTCTGCAGCCTCTACGGCTGCAGACGGGTTATTCGTACGCAGGCGACCGGCCGGCTTGGCACTTTCCCACACACCATCGACCATGAATCGCCATTGCGCCGGACAGTACGGGTCCTGATAGACAAGGCATTCGTGCTTGAAGATGTCGCGTGGCGATGTGGGCAAGCTGCGGCGCTCAGCATAGGTCGGGCTGCAGACGAGTACCTGCCGTACCGGCTTAAAGAACCGCGAGACGAGTGTCGAGTCCTTCAGAATACCAATGCGAATGGCGAAATCCGCTCCATCCGTAAACGGGTCACCCGCACGGTCGCTCAGGTCTAGCGCAATTTCAAGCTGTGGGTAACGCGTCATCAGGTCACGAACAGCAGGATTCAGATACAGCGTACCGAACGTGGTCGGCGACGTAATGCGAACCACTCCCGATACTTCGGAGATTGCGCCTTTCAGAAAGCCGACTGTGTCGTCTATGTCATGCAGAATCCGTCGCGCACGTTCGTTGAAGGTGTTACCCAGCGCAGTCGGCGTGACATAGTGCGTCGAGCGGCTCAACAAGCGCACGCCGAGCTCCTCTTCGAGCAGCGCTATTCGCCGACTGATAATGGACTTAGAGACTGATAGGTGGTTTGCCGCTTTCGAAAAACTGCCCAATTCCACGACTGCAACAAAAGCCGCGAGCTGGTCAACATCTGGCCGCATCATATTTCTCCGTTTTCTCGGAAACGAATCAGAACCTTCGCGATGGGCCTGTCCGACTTTTGTGTTTGCGGTTTGCCATCTACTCGAAGTGTCTCGCCCTTATCCTGCGCTTCAGTTCGTGACACGCGAAGGCTCCCCTCCGCGAACCAATCGCCGACTTTCACCTCGATTGCACTCTGAACGTGAGCAATGCTTGGACGTTGTTGAACCGCCTGCCTGTTAATGATGACCAGTCAAACCGCTTTTATTGCTTATATAGGGTATTCACTAGGTAATCTTACTCGGCTTTGAGGGAAGCCGGTACAAGGAAAAAAATGAGAGCGCAGGACCGAATGTGTTGCTACCGCACATCGTGGTAGGCACTGCTCGGCTGGGTGACAATTTTGAGAGTGTCGTCGATGTTGTTTCGCTGCAGGATTCGCTCGAGCTGAAGTCAGTCATCGCGCAGCCGGTCACACTCTGGACTCAGCAGGCCGAAGTCTATGAGTACACCGGACCATACACCGATCTGGAGGATGACCGCGGCGACCAGCTTACGAAGCTGAAGCTTGAGGAATGGGAATCGTGCGCGAAGCGATTCTACGGCGTAGGCAGCCTGCCCGGCGTTGACGTGGGACGCTGGTTCGCGCTGTTGGACCACCCTGAGCACGACCGGGATAGTGCCGAGGACCGCAAGTGCGCGGTCGTCGAGACAAACTGGTACATCCGCAACACTCTGCCGGCGGGCGAAAGTCGCACCCTGCTGTTCCCTCCTGCCTCACGCCCCACACCCCGGTCAACGCGGCTCGACGATCGCCTTCGCGTAAGTCTCGCGCTCGAGGTCGAGTATTTCCACGCTCAACTGCAGATGCGTTCCGGACGGCGCGCGGCAGCATTGCGCCAATACCGACAACACCCGCTCGGACAGGGCGCGCTTCACGTCGGCGGACCGGCCGCTCAGGATCGCGAGTTTCGCGTGTGCGAACGCGCGCGGCGCGCTCGCCGTGCCGATGACGAAATCGTCGAAGCGGGTCGCGCGGCTCTTGATGTCGAGTTCAATGAAATGCCCGGAACCCGCGAGCGCTTCGTTGAGCGCGACAAGCGTCGCGTTGGCATCGAACCCGTCGAGGTTCGCGGAATATTCGAGCGTCAGGTGGGGCATGGCGTCATGGTCGTGGTTGGAATCGCCGGCGCGCCGGACCGATCATGTCGGTCCGGCGCACGGAAAGACGCCCATGTTACCCGTGGATACGACGCGCCCGCATCGCACGCCGACGCAGATGCCAACGCACACGCGGACGAACCCTACGCCTTCACCGGCTGAATCAGCCGCTCGCACGTGGCCGCCTGCGGGTCGCCCGCCGGCAGCTTCCCGCATACGCCGTCGAATTGCTTCACCACCGACCTGACCGACGTATCGTGCGCGCCGCCGTTACGCCAGCGCGTCAGCTGCGCGACCACCTTCGTCAGCGCACGCAGGTTCGCGCCGTAGAACGCGTCCCGCGTCTTGTCGGCCTGCGCGAGCACGCTCGCCGCGATCCCTTCGATGCGCGCCGAATCGTCCGGCGCCAGTTCGACCGCATTCGCGAAATAGGTCGCCCCCCAGCGCAGCCGCGTCGCGGTCCCCGTCGCGCTGTCGTAGGCATTGCGGTACCAGTCGAGCGCAGCGGCCTTGTCGCCGCGCGCCTTCGCGTTCGCGGCCAGCCCGGACATGAAGTAGTACGGCGTGGACGAGCGCGGCAACTCGGCCTTCAGCAGCGTATCGGATTCGTCGAGCAGCCCGGCGTCGGTGAGCGTGTCGGCCGCCTCGCTGATCAGCGCCTGACGTTCATAGACGTTCGCCGCGCCCTGGATCGCCGCAGCCGTTTGGCCGCGCACCGTCGCGACGAGCGCTGGCGCATCGAGCGGTGCGCCCTTGCGTGCGTCGCCGCGCGCGAGCAGCACGCGGCCGTGCAGCGCCATCAGCCGGTCGATCGACGACAGCGTGGTGTCGGTCGACAGCCGCGCGAGCGCCGCGTCGTACGCACCGCGCAATTTCGCGCGCTGCGCGTCGCCGCCACCGAGATACGCGACCACACGCGCGGGCGCGGCGACCAGCACGTCGGCATTGGCGCGCGACAGCGCGGCATCGCGCAGCACCGTGCGCAGCACGTCGGCGCCCGCCGTCTTGTCCAGCGCACCGGCCTGCGCCGGATCGCCCGACGCCGCGATCACCACGGACTTCAGCTCGAGCCGCTGCGCATCGCCCGTCGCGCCGGCCGCGCGCGCGCGTTGCGCGAGCGACTGCAGCGTCTCGGCCACGCGATCGGCCGGCACCGGCAGCGCGCCGTCGGTATCCCACGAATAGTCGGCCAGCAGGCGCCATTCGTCCGGCGTCAGCGACGCGCCGTTCTTCAGCGCGGTCGCGAGCGTCTGCCGCACCGGGTGCGCGGCGGTCATCCCGAGCGACAGCGCCTGCATGTAGCGATCGAGATCGGCTTCGCCCGGCAGCCGCGTCACTTCGGTGCCGTCGGGACGGAACAGGATCATCGTCGGATAGCCGTGCACCTTGAAACGCTCGCCGAGCTTCTGCGCGCTTTCGGTATCGCCGTCGAGATACACGGGCACGAAAAACGACGAGCGGGTCTTGAATGCCTGCTGGCTGAAGATCGTCGATTTCACCTGGTTGCACGACGGGCACCACACCGCACCCCAGTAGAGCAGCAGCGGCTTGCCGGTGCGCTTCGCCAGCGCAAAAGCGGCGTCGACGTCGCCGTGCTGCCACGCGATGCCGGGCGGCACGTGCACCGGCTCGCGCGGCGTGTCGGCCGCGTATGCCGCGCTTGCCGTCGCGAGCAGCCACGCGGCGGCCAGTTTCCGAAGAGAGGTTTGCATCGATGCGGTCTCCGTTGATCGTGACGGCCGCGCGTGCGCGGCATTCCGTTCTCGAACGCCGGCGCATCGACGCCGGCATTCCCAATATTTGGCAGGCATCCGGCATCTGCCAGGCCGACAAATCGTAGAACGATACGGATCGCGCATCCAGAAGAAAACGATTGAATTCTCGAATGGATATGAAGTGGATTCACTCCGGCATTCGCGCGAATCGAAACCTGAAATATTCGGCTGCATTGAGCCGTGTATCGTTGCGCCGTCGAAAATTCGCGCACGCGTGCCCGAGGCAGCGGCCTGAATCCGCATCGCGTCGATATGGGACGTCATCAGGGTAAACACGAGACAAATCGAAGCGTGCCGTGATTCAACCGGCGCAGAAAGAATGTGACAATTCCGCACCCGGACGCTCCCCGCGCCCGGGAATGTTTGTGCCATTCTTGAGCCACCTTCGCGTGGCTTCTTTTTTTGCCGCGCACCCGCGCTTGCCGCCTTCAGTCCCGCCCTCCCTGCAGCGGAATCACGGGCACCGCATGGCGCGCGAAGTGCACGTGCAGGCTCGACAGGTCATGGGCGGCCTCGAAGTGCTCGCCGTGCTCGGTGCGAATCTCGCGCGCGGTTGCGCCGAAGCGCTGGCGCATCGCCCGCACCAGCATGTCGCTGCTCGAAAAGCCGTAGCGGAACGCGACTTCCTTGATCGTCTGCCCGTTCGAGCGCGGATCGACGAGCGCCCGATACGCGAGATCGAGACGCCGGTCGCGAATGAAGCGCGCGACGCCGCCGTCCGCCTCGAACACCCGGTACAGGTGCGCGCGCGAAATGCGGAAGTGCGTCATCAGCGTGTCGGGACTCAGGTCGCGATCGGTGACGTGTTGCGAGATGTGCTGGACGATCCGCCGGCGCAGCGCGGCGCCATGCGTGACCGGCCGCCGGCCGGCCGGCGCGGCCGCCTCGGCGAGCGCGGCCGCGAGCAGCGCCACCATCGCATCCTGCACCGCGATCGCCTGCGCCGGCGACGCCTGCTCGCCCAGCTCGTACATGCCCACCAGATAATCGGCCAGCAAACGCGTGATCGCCCGGTTCGCATGCAGCACCACGCCGTGCAGGTCGCGCCCGCCCGATGCCTTCTCGAGCCCCTCGCGCGGCACGAACACGGCGACGCTCTCGCCCGCGTCCACGCGGCTGCACATCGGCTGGCCGAGATCGATGATGTAGATGTCGCCCGGGCACGCGCGCACTTCGACGCCGTTGAAATCGCCGACGAGCGAGCCCGAGCGCACGAGCTGCACGACGTACTGGTCGAAGCCGCTCTGCTGGATGGTCCGGCGGTCGCGCCGGTATTGCTGCGCATTGAACGACGTGCGCGACATCAGCAGCTCGCCGAGCATCCGCGACGCCAGCGTCCCGGCCAGCCGCGCGTCCCCGTGTCCGGCAATCGGCGTCGTGTCGACGATGGGCCGCGTGACCTGGCGCCAGTATTCGTCACGCAGCGCCGGCTCGACGCGTTCGGTCGATAGAAAGACTTCCCCGGAAGCCATGATCCCCTCGCATTTCCGTTTTCTATTGCGATCCTTCTTGCCGTGAATCGTGGGCGGCGACGCAGCACGGCCGCCGACGCGCAGAACCACGGTCCGGCGCCGCGAATCCGGCGCCGCAAGCCGTTGCTCCATGGCCGGCCTGCATGCGCCGCTCTCAGTCATCGCGGCACGATCGTCCGGGGAATGCACGCGATGCGTGCGGCCGGTGAAGCGAACGGCAGCGGCCCGAACAATCCGCTGCCGTCGCCGGCGGAGCCGGGTAATCGCCACACCCGGCGACACGCCCGACGACACACCCGGCACCCGCTCCCGTCGGGCGCCCATGCACGCTGATCGCGAGCGCCGCGATCGCGTCCCGTTCGATCCCGACGGATGCGCCGAGCGCAGCAGCTGCCGGGTTGCACGAGAAACGACCGGCGGCGGGATTGTGCAGCCAATCCGGCGTTAGGCCCTTTGCTGCAGCGCGCAGAAACATTGCTCGCCCGAACGGGCACGCAACATCGGCGGGCCACGCACTCGACGGAAACGCATCGTCACGAGTCGGCCTGCGTCAGAACTGGTAACCCGCGCCCACCACTGCGCCGAAGTCCGAACGCGTGTTGCCCGTCACCGACGCCTTGACGACCCACTTGTCGTTTTGCGTCACGTACGAGTACCCGGCGGCGAAACCCTGCTGGCCGTGATAGTTCGACGTCGCCGCCGAGACCATCGAGCGCCCCGGCGCAGTCGGTTGCGGAAGACCGGCCACCGCCATTGCCGATGCCACGCCGCCGTACATGTCCTTCTTGACGGTGTTCAGGTCGTTGTAGACCTGGCCGATGCGTTGATCCGTGTAGCCGCGCGATGCCGCCGACGCGGCGGCGACGTTGTCGTTCAGTTGCTGCACGTTCACCGCGTCGGTCGGCGCCGTGCCGGCCGCGACGTTCGTGACCTGGCGCTCGCTGCCCTTCGCACCGACCGAGAACGAATTGTCGCGATCGGCGACGGAGCCCTGGCCGACCGCGACCGCGTTCTTGCCGGTTGCGGTTGCCGTCGACCCGATCGAACCCGCATCCGCGCGCGCGATCCAGCTCGTATTCGCATCGGTGGCGGCAGCCTTGATCTCCTGGCTGGTCCTGACGTCCTTGAGCACGCTGTTGAGCTGGCCGACGTTCACGGCGTCGTTGTTGTTGACGCCTGCCGCCACGCCCGTCAGCACGCGATCCGCGTTGGCGCTGTTGGCGAAGTTCACCGACGTGCCGCCGGTGCCCGCGCCGACCGTGACCTGGCCGTTCGGATCCTGCTGCTGCACGAGGCCGGCCTTGCCGTTCGCGATGTTGTTCACGTTCCCCTGCAGGTTCGTGATGTCGGTCGTGTTCTTCGCGACCTGCTGGTTGGTCGCGTAGAGCTGCGAGCCGTTCACCGCGTCCGTGCTGGTTGCGCTGAGCGTGCCGGCCTGCACGTTGGTGATCCTCGTGCCGCCGGCGCCGCCGCCGAGCGTGATGACGCCCTTCGAGGCGTCGTCGTACGTGACGGCCATCGCGCCCAGCTGGTTGAGGCTCGACTGCACGCCCTTCAACTGCTTGACGTTCACCGCGTCGGTATCGTCCACGCCGGCCCCGACGTTCTTCAGCACGACGGGCGACGCGGCGTCGCCGCCGATGAGCGATACCGAGTTCATCCGGTTGCCGTTCGCGTCGACGTCGTACTTGACGACGTTCTTCACGGCCTCGCCCGCCTGGTTGGACACCTGCGTGATCTGCTGTTCGAGCGACGACTTCACGCCCGACAACTGGCCGCCGTTCACCGCGTCCGTGCTGCCTGCCGCGATGCCGCCGTCCGCCACGTTGGTGATCTGCGTCGCCACGCCGCCGCGCGCCGCGTTGTAGGCGCCGACGCCCGGATCGAATTGCAGCGCATCCTTCTGCAAGCCCGAAATCGCCGTCGTGTTGTTGGCGATGTTCGTTTCCGCGTTGCCGAGGCGCGTTTCGTGATTCTCGAGTGTCGTCGTGTTGCCCGCCACGCGAGTGTCGAGATTGCCGAGCGCGTCGCCGACGTTGTTGAAGGTCGCGCCGCCGACGTCATACTTCGGCGCATTGATCGAGCCGTTCGCGTTCGCGGTTGCGCCGCCGCCGAGCGCCGCCGCCACGCTGTCGGTCGCATGTCGCAGTTGCGCGCCGTTCACCGCGTCCGTGCTGCCGGCCGAGACGTTGCCTTCCGCGACGTTGGTCAGGCGCACCGGGCTCCCGCCGTTGCCCGCGCCGAGCGAAACCTGCTTCTTGCTCGCGTCGTCGTACTTCACGGCGAGTGCATCGAGCTGGCCGACACCGGTTTTCACCGCGGCATTCAGCTGATCGACGTTGACCGCATCGGTGCCCTTCACGCCTTGCGCGACGTTGGCGATCTGCTGCGGCGCACCACTGCCGTGGCTCGCGTCATACGCGCCGAGCGTCGCATTCCACTGCAGCGCGTCCTGCTGGAGCGCCGCGATGTTCGACGTGTTGCCCGCGACCTGCGTGCTCACGTTCGACAGTTGCTGGTTCGTCTGATAAAGCTGGCTGCCGTTCACCGCGTCGGTGCTCGTCGCCGATACGGCGCCGCGCGCCACGTTCGTCAGCTTCGTGCCGCCCGTCACACCGCCGTCGGTGCTCGTCGAGCCGCCGAGCGTCACGTTGCCCTTGGTTGCGTCGTCGTATTGCACCGCGCTGTCAGCGACCGCGGCCAGCTGGTTGACGTTGACCGCGTCCGTGCCCGCCGTGCCGCCCGCGACGTTGCGGACCTGCCGCTCCGCCCCCGCGCTGCCGACCGACAGCGCGCCGCCGGACGCGATCGCATCGCCGCTGAACCGGGCCGGGCCGGTCGCGTTGGCGGCGCCCACGCTGTTCGCGCCCAGCGCGATGCTGCCGTCAGGCGCTGCCACCGCGCCCGCGCCGAGCGCGACGGACGCGATGCCGCTCGCGCGGGTCTGCGTCGCCGGGTTGTAGGTCGCGCCGCTCGACACGCCGTCGTTGCCCGCCGCCCGCGAATCGGACGAGCCGATCGCGATCGACCGATAGCCCTGGGCGAACGCCGAATGCCCCATCGCGATCCCGCTTTCTCCGCTCGCATAGGCAACGTTGCCGATCGCCGTCGCGTAATCGGCGGTCGCCGCCGACTGGCGGCCGAGCGCGAAGCTGGTGTTGCCGGTCGCCAGCGCGACCGTGCCGATTGCGATCGCCGAGTTCTTCGTCGTGCTCGCGCCGATGCCGATGGAAATACCGGAATCCGATGCGCTGGCGCGATCGCCGATTGCCACCGATGCCTTTTGCGCATTCGCGTTATTTCCGATGGCCGTACTGCAGCCGTTTTGCAGAATATATTGCGAGCCGGATGCGCTGGATGGGTTTCCAGGATTCTGGCGGTCGACGAAATTCTGCGAACAGGCTGAATCGACGCTGGCCGCCGAACCGGATCCACCACTATTAGCGGAAGTTCCTGAAACCGCCGTTTGCGCTTCCGAATATGCAGAGAGCGTCAATCCGGAAATCGAAAATGCAATACCCGCAATCACGCGAAGGCCCCGTACGCGCTTGCGGCCGCCTGCCCTGCCGTGCGATGCGGCCCCTTCCTGCACCGCCACCCAGGCGCCCGATGATTCGTTCCAGATCGTCTTATAGCATTTATTCATCATTGGAATCCATTATTTTCATCGATAAATCGGAGTCGATTTAATTCAACTCCGCACTAACCGGAAATGGATTCTATTTATTACCTCACGGATCAATCTTCAAAAAATGTAAAAACCGGCCGAAATATTTGTCATACATGGTTAAATTTGCAATCAAAATCCATTATTTAAATGAAAATCTTTCATTAAACAAAATCATAGAAAAATAAGCAATTTCGACCCCATCGTTTTGTCTCATTTGGTGCTTTAAAAAATCTCATTTCGAATTCGGATGCCGATGCGCGCAAACGCCGCCCGGCCCTGCGCGGGACGAAGCGTCGGAACGGAGGAAGGAGGGAAGAAGGAAAAGGTGGGGGGGCGACGTCAAATCGACGTCATTCAGGTCGACAAGGCTGCTTGCCGGGCACGGCGTCGATTCCGTTGATGGCGGTACACCGCGGAACACCGCGCGCGGCCGCGCGAGATTGCGTCCGGAACCGGTTCAGGCGATGGGCAGTGCGCCCCGCCGACGATCGCCGACGCGCCGGTCGCGCAGGATCATTCGCGACCGCCGCCGGCCGCCGGGCCGGCGTCACGCTTGAGCCGCGCCATGTGACACGCGGCGACATACACGCCGTCGCGCAATGCATAGCCCGGCGATTCGCCCTCGATCCGGAAGCCGTGCCTTTCGTACAGTGCGATCGCGCTCCGGTTGTCGGTGAACACGGTCAGCTCGAGGCGCGTGAGGTTCAGCCAGTTTTCCGCGAGATCGATCATTGCGGCAAGCAACCGGCCGCCGATGCCGCGCCCGTGATGCGACGCCTTGACCATCAGCCCGAACCCCGCGACGTGGCGGCGGCGCGGATTCGCTTCGGGCTGAATCCCGAGATGGCCGACCACCTCGCCGTCGATTTCGGCGACGAGGCTGAAGCCCTTCTGACGTATCCCTTCGATGCGCTCCTGCCATTTCTCCAGCGACGGAAACGGCGCTTGCAGCGTATTCGCATAGACCGCGGGGTGCGCGGCGATCTGCCGGATCGCGTCGACGTCGTGCGTCTCGCTGTGCCGGATCTTGATGTCGGTCATGGAGCTATCGGGCAAACGGAGGAAGCGAACGTTGCGGCTGCGTCGGAGGTCGGCGGCATGCCGGGGAAAACGTCGAGCTTATCCGAATTCGCCGCGCCGGATACGGCCGCGAACCGACGAAATCACGCTGCATCGCGCGACGGATCGTGCATTCCCGCGGTTCGTAGTTCGTTGCGTGCGCAACATCATGCAAGCTGGACGCCTGCGTTGCGAACTGCATGCACGCGCTCGCGCGGCCGCCGTGTTCCACGTCTGCGACAAGCCGCACCTCGACCGGCTGCACGGCGATTGAACGGCCGCCGCCGACGGCGACGAGCACGACCCCTGGAGGGCTCGGCCCCAACGGCGCTCACCGCGGCTTCACCGGCGACCTGGCCCCGCCGGGCCGCCGCGCTTCGCCGCACCGCAGCGCCCGCCCGGCCCGCGCAGATCATCAGACGGATGGCTGGTGCCGCCCTGATTTCGCACCGCACGAAAATGCTCCTTGTTCGCCGCCGGTTCGCGTTAAACTCCGTCAAGCTGTTTGCAAAAACGCCATCTTCGCCTTTACGGCACATACGACACGAGGATAGGTTCGATGCGCACTACCGGCTCATCCGGGGCAATGACCCTGCTCACCGAACACGACCCGGCCGACGGCCGCGAACTGCGCTCGCTCCGGCTCGAGGCAACCGCCGACGGCAAGAGCGTGCTGCTGATCGAGATCGACGAACGCAAGCCCGGCATCCATCGCGAAGTCCGCTACGAGATCACGCCGGCCGAACTGATCGCGGCGATCCGCTCGCACGGCGCCGAGCTGCCCGGCGAAAACCACGGCGCCGCGTCGCTCGCCCGCACCTCCTCCTGATCCGACGGATCGGTGAGCCGCGCACGATGCGCCGGCTCACCTCCGCACCGTTTCGCCTGCTTCAACGTTTCCCGCCACTGTCTTGAAAAAGGCCGATAATCGGCCCATCCATGCGCATTCCGCGCATTTGCCGGCCCTTGCCCGCCTTTTCCTTTTCGGCCAGCCGTCATGCTCCGTGACCTCGTCGCCCAATACGGGCCGCTTCTCGTCTTCGCCAACGTGCTCGCGGCGGCCATCGGCCTGCCGGTGCCCGCGATGCCGACACTCGTGCTGTTCGGCGCGATGTCCGCGATGCATCCCGAGATGATCGGCTCGCAGCTGGTGACGGTGGTGGCGCTGTCGGTGTTCGGCGCCTTGATCGGCGACACCGTGTGGTACGTCGCCGGGCGCCGTTACGGCGGCACGACGCTGAAGACGATCTGCCGGCTGTCGCTGTCGCGCGATACCTGCGTGAGAAAGACCGAACGCTTCTTCGGCCGCTACGGCGTGCGCGTGCTCGCGGTCGCGCGCTTCATTCCCGGCTTGTCGCTCGTCTCGGTGCCGATGGCCGGTGCGCTCGGCACGCGCTACCGCACGTTCGCCGGCTACGATGCCCTCGGCGCCGCACTGTGGACGATCGTCGGCCTGGCGGCCGGGCTCGTGTTCTACCGGCAGATCGACTGGCTGTTCGCCGGCGCGAGCCACCTCGGCCGCGCGGTCCTGCTGGTGATCGTCGCGCTGCTCGCCGTGTATGCGGCCATCCGCTGGATGCGCCGCCGCGCGCTGATCCGCCAGCTCGCCAATGCGCGGATCAGCGTCGACGAACTCGACCTGCTGCTGCGCGACGCCACCGCGCCGGTCGTGCTCGACGTGCGCTCGCCCGAGCACCGCAAGCTCGACCCGTTCACGATTCCCGGCGCGCAATTCGCCGACGATCGCCAGATCGGCGACATCGTCGCGCGCTATCCGCTCTCGCAGAAGTTCGTCGTGTACTGCTCGTGCCCGAACGAAGTGACGGCGGCCCTGATGGCGAAGCGCCTGCTCGACGCGGGCTTCACCGATGCGCTCGCGCTGCGCGGCGGCCTCGACGCCTGGCGCGATACGGGCCGCCAGCTCACGTCGCTCGTGGAAGACACGCCGGCCGCGAACGATCCCGTCGCCGGCTTTCACAAGCCTGCTTAGGTCCTTGTAAGCGCAAGCAGCGGGCCCGCGATCGCGCGGTGCCCGCTGCACGACGCGCGCCGCCATCGCAGCGCACGTGCCCTTCCGTCTCTTCCCGCGCGTCGATCAGAACGCGTGCAGCGGCAGGTTCACGACCAGACGGTACTCGGTGTTCGTCGCGTCCGAGTAGTGCGCCGAACCGGCGTGCCACATCGCGATGAACGTGACCTTCGTGTCCTTCAGCTTGCCGCTCTGGAACGTGTACGACGGGATGAAGCCGAACTCGTGGTGACGGCCCTGCACCGGCGCGCCGTTGCTCCAGTAGATGCTCGACTTGCTCGGGTCGAGCGCCGCGCTCGCGCTGCCGTCCGCGCCCCAGCCCGTCACGCCCCAGACCATCGCCTTGAAGCCCGGCAGGCCCGCTTCCTTGCCGTAGAACGTGTAACGCAGCTGCAGCGACTTTTCGTGCGGCGCGTTGTAGTCGACGTCCATCGAGTTGGTCAGGAAGATGCCGTTCGTTTCGTTCAGGTAGTCGAAGAACTGGTCGCCGAGCACCTGCTGGAAGCCGAGCAGCAGCTCGTGCGGGCCGTGCTGCGCGGCCAGCGACAGGCTGTACGCGTTGTTGTTGATCTTGCCTTGCAGCGCATCGCCCGTGTCGTGCGTCGAGTAGACGTTGCCGAAGCCCGTCCACTTGATCGTCTGCGGGCTGCCGATGCTGTGCTTCACCGACGCGTAGTACTGGTGCCACACGTCGTCGGCCTGGTTCGCGTACAGCGCGATTTCGCCGTTCGGCGAGTAATCCCACGTGCCGCCGACGTACGACAGGCGATTGATGCGCGTGCCGCCGTATTGCGTCGTCAGGTTGGTGAGCGTCGTGTGACCGCGCGCGTCGGTCTTCGTGAAGCTGCCGGCCTCGAGCATCACGTTCTTGAATTCGTTGCTGACGAGTGTCGCGCCGAGGAACGTCGGCGGCAGCGCACGGTTGTCGTGCTGCTCCATGAACGGGTTGTCGACGGCCTGCAGACCGTACTTGACCACCGTGTTCGAGATGCGCGCCTTCACGTCGTAGATGCCGGGATAGGCCCATGCGAGCTGGTTGCCGCCCCCGCCGCCCTTCGCGATGTGCACCATGCTGCCGGCGCCCTGGCCGCCGTCGAGCTTCAGCGCCGCATACAGCGACGCGTCGAAACCGATGCCGATCAGGCCCGTCGTATAGCCCGACTCGAAGTTCGCCATCGCGCCCTGGACCCACGCGTGGCGATGCGGGCCGCCCTTGGCGTCGAGCACGTCCGCATAGTTGCGGAACAGGAAGTTGAGGTGGCTGTCGGCAATGAAGCCCTTCGACTGCGACTGGGCAGACGGCTCGTCGGGCGGCGTGACGGCCTGGGTCGCCTCGGCGTTGATGATCGCGTTCGGCGTGGACGCCTGCGCGACGGTGGCGCCCGGCGCTGCCTGCGCCACCGCCAGCGGCGCTGCGTCGTCCGCGTAGGCCGCGCCCGTGAGCGAGACACCGGCGAGTGCCGGCAGCCCCCATGCGAGCAGCATTTTCGATGCCGTCCCGATCTTCCTGTGTTTTGTCATCGTGGTTCTCTTCTTGTGTTGATGTCGTCTGCGCCGGTCGCGATACGCTTCCGGTCCCACCCCGGCGCGCCCGGTTAAGGACGCGCCTGTACCCGCGGCGCGAAGATCGTTCGCGCCGCACCTACCCCTGTTGACCTGCCTGCTTATTTGTGTTTCAGCCCACACCCGCGCGGATGCACGCGACCTTCGCCGCAGAACCGTGCCGTACTTCCGGCAGCGGCACGTCCTGCGCGCACGCATCGATCGCGACCGGGCAGCGCGTGCGGAACGCGCAGCCGGACGGCGGGTTGAGCGGCGAGGGCATCTCGCCCGCCAGCAGCATCGGGCGGCGAGCACGCTCGCGCGCCGGCTCCGGCGTCGGCGCCGCATCGAGCAGCGCCTTCGTGTACGGGTGTTGAGGCACGCCGTACACGTCATGCCGCGTGCCGAACTCCATCACGCGGCCGAGATACATCACGAGCACACGCTGGCTGATCGCCTTCACCACGGCGAGATCGTGTGCAACGAACAGATAGGACAACGACAGTTCGCGTTGAAGATCGCGCAGCAGGTTCACGATCTGCGCCTGGATCGACACGTCGAGCGCCGATACGGGTTCGTCGCAGATCACGAGCTTCGGCTCGCCGATCAGCGCGCGCGCGATGCCGACGCGCTGGCACTGCCCGCCGGAAAATTCATGCGGATAGCGCAGCAGGTGATGCGCGTTCAGGCCGACGCGTTCGAGCATCGCGACCACGCGGCGGCGCACCTCGGTGCGGCCGAGGCCGGCCTGGTGCGTGACGAGCGGCTCCGCGACGACCTGCTCGATCGTCATGCGCGGATCGAGCGATGCGAGCGGATCCTGGAAGATCATCTGCACTTCGCGCCGCATCGTGGTGCCGCGCAGGTGATCGGGCGCCACGGCTTCGCCGCGCCATTTCACGGCGCCGGCCGTCATCGGCACGAGGCCGATCAGCGCACGCGCGAGCGTCGACTTCCCGCAGCCCGATTCGCCGACGAGCCCGACGGTCTCGCCGCGCTTCACGTCGAACGACACGCCGTCGACGGCGCGCAGCGTCCCCTTCGGCGACCACGGATAGCCGCCGAGCGGCACGCGGAAATGCACTTTCAAACCATCGACGGACAGCAGCGTGTCGTCCGTCGCGCCGGTATTGCGGCGTTCATCGACGCTCATCGCAGACCTCCCGTCATATCGGCCACGGGCCGGTGGCACGCGCGCACCGCGCCCACGGCGCCATAGGTTTCGAGCGCGGGGCGCGCCGCGCCGCACCGTTCTTCCGCATACGTGCAGCGCTTCGCGAACGCGCAGCCGGCCGGCGCGGTGCCGGGCATCGGCGGATTGCCGGGAATCGCGACGAGCGGCGCATCGTCCGCGTCGGTCAGGCGCGGCAGCGCGTTGAGCAGGCCGATCGTGTACGGATGCGACGGCGCCGCGAAAATCGATTCGGCCGGCGCGTATTCGACGGTGCGGCCCGCATACATGACCATCACGTCGTCCGCGAGGCCCGCGACCACCCCCATGTCGTGCGTGATCAGCACGATCGCCGTGCCGCGCTCGCGGTTCAGCTCGCGCAGCAGGTCGATGATCTGCGCCTGCACGGTCACGTCGAGCGCGGTGGTCGGCTCGTCGGCGATCAGGATTTCCGGCTCGGACAGCAGCGCCATCGCGATCATCACGCGCTGGCGCATCCCGCCCGAGAACTCGTGCGGATACATGCGGATGCGGCGCGCCGCGTCCGGGATACGCACCGATTCGAGCGCCTCGATCGCGCGCTTCGTGGCTTCCTTGCGCGACAGCTTGCGATGCAGCTGCAGCGTCTCGGTCATCTGCCGCTCGATCGTCAGGAACGGATTGAGCGACGTCATCGGATCCTGGAAGATCATCGCGATCCGGTCGCCGCGCACCTTGTTCAGCGCGCGTGCATTCATCTCGAGCAGGTTGTCGCCGCGATAACGCGCGGCGCCCGTCGTCGTGCCGTTGCCGGCCAGCAGGCCGAGCAGCGCCATCACGGTCTGGCTCTTGCCCGAGCCCGATTCGCCGACGATGCCGAGCGTCTTGCCGGCTTCGAGCGAGAACGACACGCCGCTCACGGCGTCGACCGGCGGCGCGTCCTTGCGCGAGAAGCGCACGCCGAGGTTGTCTACTTCCAGCAGTGCACCCATTTCAGCGATCCTTCGGGTCGAGCGCGTCACGCAGGCCATCGCCGACGAAGTTCACGCAGTAGAGCGTCACGCACAGCATGACGGCCGGGGCCAGCAGCAGCCACGGCATGGATTCCAGTTTCTGCGCGCCGTCCTGGATCAGCACGCCCCAGCTCGTCATCGGTTCCTGCACGCCGAGGCCGAGGAACGACAGCACCGATTCGGTCAGCACGATGCCCGGCACCGAGACCGTCGCGTACACGACGACCACGCCGAGCAGGTTCGGCACCACGTGACGCAGCACGATCGACGCCGGCGACACGCCGATCGCGCGCGCCGCATCGACGAACTCGCGGCTGCGCAGCGACAGCGTCTGGCCGCGCACGACACGCGCCATGTCGATCCACGAGAACGCGCTGATGGTCAGCACGACCAGCATGAACGAGCGGCCGAACAGGGTCATCATCAGGATCGCGATCAACAGGTACGGGATCGCGTACATCATGTCGACGACGCGCATCATCACGGCATCGGTGCGGCCGCCCGCGAAGCCCGCGGTCGCGCCCCACGCGACGCCGAACAGGCCCGACACGAGCGTGCCGAGCACGCCGACCTCGATCGACACGCGCCCGCCGATCAGCGTGCGCACGAGCAGGTCGCGGCCGAGTTCGTCGGTGCCGAACCAGTGCTGGTTGGCCCAGGTCGGCGGCAGGCTGATCGCGGCCCAGTCGCTCGCGGCCGGGTCGGCGGTCAGCAGCCACGGGCCGACGAAACACGCGAGCGTGATCAGCGCGAGCAGCACGAGGCTGAACACGGCCGCACGGTTGTGGAGGAAGCGCGCCATCGCGAGCGCGAGCGGCGAGCGCGAACGCGGCGGCGTGTCGGTCTGCACGGGCAGGCCGACGACGGGAGTAGTCGGAGTCATCGCGGTGCCTCGCTCAATAACGGATGCGCGGATCGAGCCACGCGTACGCGAGGTCGACCAGCAGGTTGAACAGCACGGCGCAGACGGTGGTCAGCACGACGAGGCCGAGCACGAGCGTGTAGTCGCGGTTGATCGCACCGTTCACGACGAGCTGGCCGAGGCCCGGCAGCGCGAACACCGATTCGGTGACGACGGCCGCGGTGATCGACGAGATGCAGACCGTGCCGACCAGCGACACGACCGGCATCAGCGCGGGCTTCAGCGCGTGGCGCAGCACGATCGTCGAGCCCGGCAGGCCCTTCGCGCGCGCGGTGCGGATGTAGTTGCTCGACAGCGTCTCGATCATCGAGCCGCGCATCACGCGCGCGAGCAGCGACATGTTGATGAAGGTCAGCAGCACGATCGGCAGCAGCCGGTACTGCCAGCCGCCGTCGCCCCAGCCGCCCGCCGGGAGCCAGCCGTTGCCGGCCGACGTCTTCAGCAGGATCGCGAAGACCCACACGAGCACGGGGCCGAGCACGAACGGCGGCACGACGTTGCCGACGTTGCCGATCAGCATCACGATGCGGTCGATGAAGCTGTCGCGGCGCACGGCCGCGACGGTGCCGAGCAGCACGCCGAGCCCGATCGAGATCGGGATCGACAGGCCGCCCACGCCGAGACTCACCGGCAGCGCCTTGCGCACGAGGTCGTTCACCGACCAGTCGACGTAACGGAACGACGGACCGAGATCGCCGTGCAGCAGCGCGTCCAGGTACATCAGGTACTGCTTCCACAGCGGCTGGTCGAGGTGATACTTCGCGTTCAGGTTCGCGAGCGTCGCCGCGGACAGCTGCTTCTCCGTATCGAACGGGCCACCGGGCGTCAGGTGCAGCAGCAGGTAGCAGACGGTGACGACCGCGAGGATCGTCGGCACCGCCCACAACGTACGCCTCAATGCGTAGGCCAGCATGATCGCTCCGCTCAGTGCTTGATCAGGTACATGTCCTGCGAAGCACGCATGTCGATCACGTTCTTCAGCGAGTAGCCACCGACGTACGGCTTCACGAGACGGTCGGCCGAGTACTGGAACAGCGGCACCATCGGCGTGTCGGCCAGTGCGAGAAGATCGTGTGCCTGCGTGAGCAGCGCGGCACGCGCCTTGTCGTCGAGCTTCTGGTTGCCTTCGTCGACGAGCGCATCGGCCTGCTTGTTGCAGTAGCCGACGGTGTTCTGCGCGCTGCCGCAACGCAGCAGGTCGAAGAACGTCATCGCGTCGTTGTAGTCCGCGAACCAGCCGTCGCGCGCGATCTGCACCTTGCCGTCATGACGCTGCTTCATCAGCACCTTGAACTCGACGTTCTCGAGCTTCGTGTTGATGCCGAGCTTGGTGCGCCATTCGGACGCCGCGAACAGCGCGACCTTCTTGTGCAGGTCGTTGGTGTTGTAGGTCAGCGTGAACGACAGCGGCTTCGCATCCGAATAGCCGGCCTGCTTCAGCAGGTCCTTCGCGGCCGAGACACGCTTGGCCATCGGCCACGACGCCCAGTCCGGCGTGAACGGCTGCACGCCCTTCGTGCCGTTCGGCATCAGGCCGTACATCGGCTTCTCGCCGGCCTGCGTGAGCTTCTGGGTCAGCACGTCGCGATCGAGCACCATCGACAGCGCCTGGCGCACGCGCTTGTCCTTCAGTACCGGATCGCTGTTGTTCAGGTAGTAGTAGTACGTCGCGAGCTGCAGGCCCTGGCGCAGTTCGCCGCCGAACTGCTTGCTGACCTGCTGGAAGATCCCCGACGGGATCGAATAGCTGTAGTCGATCTGGCCGGCCTGGTACATGCGCATCGCCGTCTCGTCGCTCTCGATCGGCAGGTACGTGACCTTGTTGATCACGACCTTCGGCGCATTCCAGTATTTCGCATCCTTCGAGATCACGATGCGGTTGTTCGGCTGCCAGTCGACGAGCTGGTAGGCGCCGTTGCTGACGATGTTGCCCGGGCGCGTCCATGCGTCGCCGAGCTTCGTCACCGTGTCCTTGTTCACCGGCGCGAGCGGCACCATCGCGGTGAGCTCGGGGAAGAACGCGACCGGCACGTCGGTCGTCACTTCCAGCGTGTACGGGTCGACGGCGTGCACGCCGAGCGTCGACGGCGCGGCCTTGCCCGCGATGATGTCCTTCGAGTTCTTCACGAACTCGACGAGGATCGTGTACTTCGAGCCCGTCTTCGGATCGACGAGGCGCTGCCATGCATAGACGAAATCGGCGGCCGTCACCGGCTGGCCGTTGCTCCACTTCGCGTCGTGGCGAAGCTTGAAGATCCACGTCGTCGGCGTCTTGCGCTCCCACGACAGCGCGACACCCGGCACGACCTGGCCGGCTGCGTCGATGCGCGCCAGCCCTTCGAACAGGTCGAGGCCGATCGTGTTGCCGGTCCACGATTCGATGTGCGCCGGGTCGAGCGACTCGACTTCGGCGGGCACCTGGCGCGTCAGGTCCTGTTGAGGAGCGAGCGCGACGTTCGACGGAACGGAAACGGCGTGGGCGACAGGCGTCAGGGCGAGCGCGGCCAGCACGGCCGACATGGCATGCAAGGATTTCATCGTGTCAGTACTTGGTGGGTTTTCGGTGCGTGTGTCGCGGCGGGACGTCGCGGGTTACACGTAGGACGCTGCCGTGTGCAGCGATTGAGGAGGCCCGTGATTCTCGTATTGCATTTTAGTATTCCTTACGTTTCTTTCGACAGGCATTCCGTCTTCGAAACGAAGGAATACCTGTGCGTTAGAACAGCCTCGGCGTACCGACCCAGACCACCACCGACTCGATCTTCGCGGTGTTGACCCAGCTGTGCGGGACCGTCGACTGATAGTGCGAGCTGTCGCCGGCCTGCAGGACGAACGTCTTGCCTTCCAGCGTCAGCGACACTTCCCCTTCAATCACATACAGGAACTCCTCTCCTGCATGTGTCGTCACCTCCGACCGCTTCTGCCCCGGCGGCATCCGCACGAGGATCGCCTCCAGCTGGCGTCCTTCGGACACGTTCGTCAGCCTCGCGAACAGGTTCGCCGAATCGGCAAACCCGAAGAAGCGCAGCTGCTCGCCTCGGCAGACCGAGCGTTCCTCGCTCGGCGTATCCACGAAGTACTGCACCGTCACACCGAGCGCGTGCGCGATACCGGCCAACGATGTCAGCGACGGCGACGCGAGCCCGCGTTCGACTTGAGACAGAAACGGCTTCGAAATCCCCGCGGCGGTAGCGGTGTCGTCGAGCGTGCGCTTGAGTCGTTGGCGCAACGCGCGAATCTTGCTGCCCAGAGCGGCGGCAGCGTCTGCGGACCGCGAGTTTTCAGTGGGGGGAACCATAGCAGGCCGAAAAGTGATCGTCAAAAAATGTTTGATGGAAAATAACTAAGTTAGAACGATATAGCTTAGTCTTCGGGTTTACGTGCGTCTCGAGCGTTGCTCGCGGTGCGCTAAACACCGTTCGGCCCAGGCCGCAAAACGCGCTATCTTGCCAGACTCGCCGGCTTCACAGGCAAGCTGCAAGCGGCTCTCCGGGATATTGCCGAGGCCCTTGACGCAAACTTACAAAGACATGACGAGACGAATTGTCCTGAAAACTCCTGACACGTCAGGGATTTCCCGGTGTGGCGCGGACCTGACGCGGCGCACCTGTCAACCTTACCAGTCGCGCGCCGGCCGAAGCCTCGCGCCACCTGTCACGGGAGGCGACTGACCCCGACGGGGGCCAGTCCGCCCGATTTTGCCGCCGCCTTCGCGCCGCCTACCCGGCCGATACGCGCAGGCACCAGATCGACCCTTGGCAGCGCGCGATCCGCGCCGCCCGCTTGAACCGAGATTGACATGCATTCACCTTCACCTGTTTCACAAACCCGATCGTTCACGACGGTCTTCCTCATCGAAATGTGGGAGCGCTTCGGCTACTACGGCATGGCCGCGCTCCTGGTCCTCTTCATGGTCGACCGGCTCGGCTTCACCGACAGCCACGCGAACCTGACCTGGGGTGCGTTTACCGCACTCGTCTATGCCGCGCCGTCGATCGGCGGCTGGATCGGCGACAAGGTGCTCGGCGCCCGTCGCACGATGATCATCGGCGCATCCGTGCTGTGTGCCGGCTACCTGATGCTGTCGGTACCGAACGACCAGCTGACGTACATGTACGCGTCGCTCGGCGTGATCGTCGTCGGCAACGGCCTGTTCAAGGCCAACGCCGCGAACCTCGTGCGTCGCATCTATGAAGGCGACGACGCGCGCATCGACAGCGCGTTCACGATCTACTACATGGCGGTCAACATCGGCTCGACGGTGTCGATGCTCGCGACGCCGTGGATCAAGGATCACTGGGGCTGGCACACCGCGTTCGCGGTCTGCTGCGGCGGCATGCTGCTCGCGATCCTCAACTTCATGCTGATGCATCGCACGCTCGCGCACGTCGGCTCGCTACCCGACGACCAGCCGATCCGCTGGAAGCGCCTCGGCGCGGTCGCCCTGGGCGGTGTCGGGCTCGCGCTGGTCACGCTGTACGTGCTGCAGCACAAGCAGCTGGCCGTCGCCAGCGTGTGGACGGCGGCGTTCGCGATCCTCGCGATCTTCGCGTACATGATCGCGAAGTCGGAGCGCTCGGAGCGCGCCGGCCTGATCGCGGCGCTCGTGCTGATCGGCCAGGTGATCCTGTTCTTCATCTTCTACGTGCAGATGTCGACGTCGCTGACGCTGTTCGCGCTGCGCAACGTCGATCCGCGCTTCATGCTGTTCGGCACGACGCTGTTCACCTGGAGCGCCGCGCAGTTCCAGGCGCTGAACCCGATCTGGATCATGCTGCTGAGCCCGGTGCTCGTGTGGGTCTACAACGCCGTCGCGAAGGGCGGCCGTGACCTGCCGGTCGCCGCGAAGTACGCGCTCGGTTTCGGCGCAGTGGCCGCGGGCTACCTGGTGTTCACGATCAGCGGCCGCTTTGCCGTGGACGGCCGCGTGTCGTCGTGGTTCATGGTGTGGGGCTACGGCCTTTACTCGCTCGGCGAACTGCTGGTGAGCGGCCTCGGCCTCGCGATGATCGCCCGCTACGTGCCGGCGCGCATGAGCGGCTTCATGATGGGTGCGTACTTCGTCGCGACGGGCGTGTCGCAGTATCTGGGCAGCGTCGTCGCGAACTTCGCGCAGATGCCGTCGCACGAACTGCCGGCCACCGAATCGCTGCCGCTCTACCTGTCGCTGTTCGAGAAGCTCGGCTGGCTCGCCGCGATCGGCATGCTGCTCGCGCTGCTGCTGCTGCCGCTGATGAACCGCCTGTCGCGCCAGCACCAGCGTTGTGCGGAAGAGCGCCGCGAAGAGGCCACGTCGGCAACGGCGGCCGTCGCGGCTCAGTGAAATCCCTTGGCGTGCTGCGTGCGCGCCACATTCTCCTGCCGATTCCCCGCGCCCGTCCTACACTGGTTGCAGGGAGCGCTTCCGACGAGACGCGCGACAGGCAGGAGAAAGTCATGAAAAGCAAGACGACGCGGCTCTTGAGGATGCTGTCGGATATCCGGCGCGCGCAACGCTGCACCGCGCTGCGCGCCGCGAAGGCGGCCGCCGAAGCCGACGCGGTACTCGCGGAACGCAACGACGCCGACGACGATCGCGGCGAAGCGGACACCGACGACGCACCGCCCACACCCCGCTCCCGTATCGGCTCACCTCACTAGCGCACGCGCCGGTTACGCGGCCGCCCCGCGCCGCCGCGCCAGCCACGTCCCCGAACTCGCAAGCGCCATCATCAGGCCCAGCGCGCACGCATCCGCGGCCAGTCCGACGCCGATCACATGCGGCAGGCGCGCGCCGTGCGCCGCCGGATGCAGCAGCGAATCGAGCGTCAGCGAGATCGCCGCGCCCGCGACGAAGCAGATCAGCCCGCGCTGGCCCACGGCCACGACCGGCCGCACGCCCTGCGCGATCCGCGCGATCCAGCCGAAGCGCACGCAATCGGCCATCAGCCACGCGACGGCCGCGAAGCTCACGACGCGCGCGAACGCCAGGTCGCGCTTCATCATCCCCTCCGGCAGCGGCAGCCCCGAGAACAGCTTGTAGCTCGCGCAGCCGAGCACGACCGCGCAGGCCAGCCCGGTCGCCGCGGCCCCCCAGCGGCCGAGCGCGATGCGCCGGTAGAACGGCTGGCAGCGCGCGAGCACGCCGGCGACGAACATCAGTTGCCACGCGAACGGATTGAAACTCCAGCGGAATCCGTCGGTATCCAGCAGCTCGGGGCCGAGCCAGCCCGCCGCGATCCACGACGACACGCTCGCGGCGGCGAGCAGCCACGGATGCCGGCGCGCGAACGGCACGAGCACCGGCGACGCGAGCGCGAACAGCACGTACATCGGCAGCACCGACGCGAGATAGGGCTGGCGCTGGAACGTCAGCAGTTCGGCAAGGCCCGTGAGCGGCGACGCGAGCATCACGCTGACGTCGTCGAGCGCGAGGTTCGGCGCATCGATCCCGTAGTGGTCGAGCACGGCCGACACGACGAGCATCAGCGTCGAGGTCGCGAGAAACGCGCGGTAGATCTGCATCGCGCGGCGCACGAACCGCCGTTGCGCGGCGCGCGCACCATGCCGTTCGGCGATCGCGCCATAGGCGCTCGCGGTCGCGAAGCCGCCGAGAAAGACGAAGACCTCGGCCGCGTCGCACAGCGCGAACGCGTGCAGCGTGACGCGCGACAGCACGCTCGCGCCGATGTGATCGACGACGATCATCAGCAGCACGATGCCGCGGAAGAAATCGACTTCGATCAGGCGGCCGGCGGCGATACGCGGTGGACCGTTCATCGGAAAGCGGCATACGAAGGAATGACGTCAGGCCAGTCTAATGGCCGATCGGGGGATACCCTAAGTAACAAAGTGCAACCGAATCTTCTGTTCGATTACACGCGCGAGATACGCGGCAGGCGGCGCAGTAGAAGCGGGCGGCGCGGTCAGCGCAACGTCAGCGGGTGGTCAGTTGGCGGTCAGTCTGACGACAGCGTGCGATTGCCTCGCGGGTCGACGCCGCAGCAGTCACGCCACGGTCAGCGAGCGGGCAGGCGCCGCATCAGCATGGCGCTGTGCCACGCGGTCAGCGCAACGGCGACCCAGATCGGCCCGTACGTCGCGAGCTTCGCGACGCTCAGCGTTTCGCCGAGCAGCAGCAGCGACACCGCGACGAGCAGCACGGGCTCGACGTAGCCGAGAATTCCGAACAGGGCCATCGGCAGCATCCGGCTGGCCTTCAGGTAGCTCGCGAGCGCGAGCGTGCTGAGCACGCCGAGCCCCGGCAACAGCGCGGCCCACAGCACGGGATGGCCGGCCACCTGCGTCGCGCTCGTCGCGACCATCGTGAACGCGACCGGGCACAGCAGCGCGATCTCGACCGCGAACGCGGCGAGCGAATCGGCGTTGATCCGCCGGCGCAGCACGAAATAAGGCGGATAACCGAGCGCGACGACGAGCGTCGGCCATGCGAACGCGCGCGTCGCCCACACTTCGTGCGCGACGCCGAGCGCGGCGCACGCGACCGCCGCCCATTGCAGCGGATCGAGCCGTTCGTGATAGTAGAAGCGGCCGACGAGCACCATCGTCAGCGGCAACAGGAAATAGCCGAGCGACACTTCGAGCATGCGCCCGTGCAGCGGCGCCCACAGGAACAGCCACAACTGCACGCCGAGCAGCGCGGCGCTCACGGGCACCGCGATCAGCAGGCGCCAGTCGCGCACGCTGCGCCGAAGGAGGTCGACGAGCGCCGGCCAGCGGCCGCGCAGCGCGATCAGCGCGAGCGCGCCCGGTGCGGTCCACAACACGCGCCACGCGAAGATGTCGAGCCCCGTGAGCGGCGCGAGCAGTTTCGCGTAGGCGGACATCAGCGCGAACAGCGTCGATGCCATCACCGACAGCATGAGGCCGCGCCCGGCCTCCGGATACCCCGTCATGATCGTTCGGTGCCCCTTACTGCTGCTGGAAGCGCTCGAAGCGCTTCTCGGTCTGGCGTTCCTCGAACGTCACCTCGGTCACGCGCGCGGCCGGCGGCCCGTGACGCAGCCACGCGAGCATCCGGTCGATCTGCGCGCCGGGGCCCTGGATCATCGCTTCGACGGTGCCGTCCTCGAGATTCGCGACCCAGCCGCGCAGCTTCAGCGCGTGCGCCTCGCGCACCGTCGCATGCCGGAAGCCGACGCCCTGCACGACGCCGCGCACCCGCACGTAGTAGGTCTCGATCCGTTCGTCCAGTTCATTGCGGCTCATCGCGTCGCCCTCCCGTTGCATTCAAGCCCGGCATTGTAGTCGCGTCGGCCGCTTCGCACATGCCCGCACCCGTCGCGGCCTTGCGTCGCCGCGCGCGCCGACCACGTACAATCTCGCCGACGCTCAACCGCCGCGCCGCCCGCGCGCGGCCCTGAAGGAAACGCATGACTGATACCTCCCGCGATCTCGTTCTCGTCACCGGTGCGTCCGGTTTCGTCGGCTCGGCCGTCGCGCGCATCGCGCAGCAGAAAGGCTATGCGGTGCGCGTGCTCGTGCGCCCGACCAGCCCGCGCACGAACGTGGCGGATCTCGACGCCGAGATCGTCACCGGCGACATGCGCGACGAGGCGTCGATGCGCGCCGCGCTGCGCGGCGTGCGCTACCTGCTGCATGTCGCGGCCGACTACCGGCTGTGGGCGCCCGATCCCGACGAGATCGAGCGCGCGAACCTCGAGGGGGCGGTCGCGACGATGCGCGCGGCACGCGCGGAAGGCGTCGAGCGGATCGTCTACACGAGCAGCGTCGCGACGCTGAAGGTGACGAGTGCCGGCGATCCGTCCGACGAAAACCGGCCGCTCACGGCGGAACAGGCGATCGGCGTCTACAAGCGCAGCAAGGTGCTTGCGGAACGCGCGGTCGAGCGAATGATCGCCGACGAAGGGCTGCCGGCCGTGATCGTCAATCCGTCGACGCCGATCGGCCCGCGCGACGTGAAACCGACGCCGACCGGCCGCATCATCGTCGAGGCCGCGCTCGGCAAGATTCCGGCGTTCGTCGACACGGGGCTGAACCTCGTGCATGTCGACGACGTCGCGCACGGCCACTTCCTCGCGCTCGAGCGCGGGCGGATCGGCGAGCGCTACATCCTCGGCGGCGAGAACCTGCCGCTGCAGCAGATGCTCGCCGACATCGCGCAGATGACGGGCCGCAAGGCGCCGACGATCGCGCTGCCGCGCTGGCCGCTCTATCCGCTCGCAGTCGGCGCGGAAGCGGTGGCGAAGTTCACGAAGAAGGAGCCGTTCGTCACCGTGGACGGGCTGCGGATGTCGAAGAACAAGATGTATTTCACGTCCGCGAAGGCCGAGCGCGAGCTCGGCTACCGTGCGCGCCCGTACCGCGAAGGGCTGCGCGATGCGCTCGACTGGTTCGGCTCCGCGGGCTACCTGAAGTAACACAAAGCGGCGTACTTCACGCCGCTTTGCGCACTTTGTTACACGTCCCGCGCGGCCCGGCGCCGGCGCAGCGGTTAAAATCGCGGGTCTTACGCAGAGAAGACACGCATGAACCTGAACGATCAGATCGCTTCGCTCACCATGGGCGTCGATCAGCTCCTCCACGATCACCACGCCGCGCAACAGGCGGCTCGCAGCGCGGAAGCCTTCGCGCGCGCGGCCGCGGCGGAAGCCGACGCGGCCGCCCAGCGTCATGCCGCGGCCGAGGCCGACGCGCAAGCTGCCGCGCAGCGCCATGCCCAAGCGGCCGCCGAGGCCGAAGCCGCGCTGCAGCGCCACACCGCGGCGAGCGCCGAAGCGCAAGCCGCCGCCCAGCGCCATACCGATGCCACCGCGCAAGCCGAAGCCGCCGTGCAACGCCATGCGGAAGCCACCGCGCTGACCGAAGCACTCGCGCAGCGTCACGCGGATGCCGAAGCGGCGTCGCAGCGCCACGCGGCCGCGATCGCCGAAGCCGAGGCCGCCGCGCAGCGTCACGACGCAGCAGCCACCGAAGCCGAAGCGGCCGCGCAGCGCCATGCGGCCGCCGCTGCGGAAGCCGAGGCCGCTGCGCAACGTCACGCGGTTGCGATCGCCGAGGCGGAAGCCGCTTCGCAGCGCCACGCGAATGCGATCGCGGACGCACAAGCCGCCGCGCAACGCCAGGCCGACGCGGCCGCGCAGGCCGAAGCCGTCGCGCAGCGCCACGCCGAAGCCATCGCCGAGGCCGAAGCTGCCGCACAACGCCACGCCGATGCCACCGCGCAGGCCGAGGCCGTCACGCAACGCCATACCGAAGCGATCGCGCAGGCCGAAGCGGCCGCGCAACGCCACGCCGATGCCACCGCGCAGGCCGAGGCCGTCACGCAACGCCACGCGTTGGCGCTCGCGGAAGCCGAAGCCGCCGCTCAGCGTCATGAAAAGGCCATCGCCGACGCCGAGGCGCTGGTCGAGGCCGTCGTCAACGGGGCCGCGTCGGCGGAAACCGTGGAAGCCGTGGAAACCGCCGAAACTGCGGAAGCCGTTGAACGCGCGGACGCGCCGGAAGCCGCAGCCGCGCCGGCGGCCACCGACACCCATGCACCCGCGCCCGCGGCAACCGAAGCCGAAACCGCCGGGGAACCGGAATCCGCGTCGGCACCGGCGACCTCCGAAGCGCCCGCCGCCGCAGCGGACAAACCGACGCTGCATGTCGCCCGCCCGTCGCAGAACGAGATCACGCTGACCATCAACGGCGAATCGATCACGCTGCATCCGGAGCAACTGGGCCAGTTGATCGAGGAACTCGCGCATGCGCGCGCGTCGATGCAGCCGGAGCCGCCGCCCGGCATCCCGGCCGGCTGGCGCTTCGTGACGACGAAGAACCCGATGATGGCCGTGCAGAAGCAGTCGAACGGCGACCGCCTGCTGGTCGCCCGTCACACGGGCTACGGCTGGGTGCCGTTCACGTTCTCGCCGGACGTCGTGATCCAGATGTACATGATGCTGACCCAGCGGTAAGCATGGGGCGGCCATCCGCGGGATGGCCATCGAAGGGCGGCCTTGCGCCGCCCTTTTTCACATCGGGCCCGCCGCGCCGCGCGGGCCGAGGCGCTCAGCGATCCACCGGCGCCTGCACGCGCGCCTTCCACTGGCCGCCCTTGCCGCGCCAGTACCGCCACGCGGACGCGAACGTCGCGCCGACGTAGAACAGCGCGACGAGCGGCAGCGCGGGCGCCCACAGCGGCGAGCGCCGGTAGTAGCGCAGCATCGGCGCATACGCGGCGCACATCGACGCCCACGCGAGCCACGCCGGCCACGCGCGCGCGCCGTACGCGAGCGCCGCGGCGGGCGGCACGAGATAGATGATCGTCATCCCGAGCAGCGTGCCGGCCAGCAGCAGCGGCGAATAGTGCAGCTGCGTGAACGCGGTGCGCGCGATCATGTTCCAGATGTCGCGCCAGCTGTCGTACGGGCGCAGCGACACGCTGCGGTCGGCCAGGTCGAGCCGGATCGGATGGCGGCCGCTGCCGCGGTGCTTGATCTGCGCGGCAAGGCTGCAGTCGTCGATCAGCGCGCCGCGGATCGACTCGATGCCGCCCGCTTCCTCGAGCGCCGTGCGCTTCACCAGCATGCAGCCGCCCGCGGCGCCGGCCGTCCGGTTGCGCGGGTTGTTGATCCACGAGAACGGGTAGAGCTTCGCGAAGAAGAACACGAACGCCGGGATCAGCGCCTTTTCCCAGAACGAATCGCAGCGCAGCCGTACCATCAGCGACACGAGATCGCGGTTCTCGGCCTGCGCGCGCGTGACGAGCTGCGCGACGGCGTCCGGCGGATGGCCGATGTCGGCATCCGTCAGCAGCAGGTAGTCGGCCGGCAGGCCGAGCGTCCGCACCGCGGCGATCCCCTGCGACTGCGCCCACACCTTGCCCGACCAGCCGGCCGGCAGCGGCTTCGCGGCCAGCACCGTCAGCCGGTCGGCGCGGTTGATGGCGAGCGCGGCCGCGCGGGCCGCGTCGGCGGTGCCGTCGTCGCTGTGGTCGTCGACGATGATCAGATGAAATTCGCCCGGGTAATCCTGCTCGAGCAGCGAAGTCGCCGCCCGGGCGATCACGTCGGCCTCGTTGCGCGCCGGCACGACCGCGACGACGGCCGGCCAGCCGGCCTCGGCCGCGGCGCCGCGCGCCTCGGGCGGCAGCGGCCGCGCGGGCACCGCGCGCCAGAAGCCGCCGCGCGCGACGAGCAGCACGATCCAGATGATCAGCGACAGCCCGGACACCAGGAAAGCGAGAACCAGCATCATCGGCACGCCTCCCGGCGGGCGCAGCCCGCGGCGGAGCCGGGCACTGCAATCAGGGTCGGATTTGAAACGCCGAAAGCGGCGCGTGCGGCCTGCGGCGCCGCAGGGCAATATTCGTAGGAATCGACGGTCATCGAGGGGGCCTTGAAATGTGCTCGACGTCAGGCAACCGAAAGGAAGCCTGCGAAACCGCATAGTTTACTGGGTTCCGCGCCGGCGGGCGCCGACGCGTCCGTCCCACGCCTGCAACGCGATTGCAACACGTTCGAAACAGCACCAAAGCAAGGACGGCCCGATAGAGTTAAAATGCGCGATTAATTCGGGGTTCCGGGGCCTGGCCTGGCCGGTTCGTTCCTGCCTTCATAACTTCAAGCCGGGGCGAGCGAGCGGTGCCAGCTCCTCGAACCCCGGCGTCTGTCGTCGGAGTTCGCTCACATATGCGAGTCATCCTTGCCCAGCCCCGCGGCTTTTGTGCGGGGGTTGTCCGTGCGATCGAGATCGTCGATCGCGCGCTGCAACAGCACGGTGCGCCGGTCTATGTGCGTCATGAGATCGTGCATAACCGGCATGTCGTCGAAAACCTGCGTGATAAAGGGGCGCGATTCGTTGAGGAACTCGACGAGGTGCCCCACGGCGCTGTCGCGATCTTCAGCGCGCACGGTGTCGCCCAGACGGTCGAGCGCGATGCGCAAACGCGCGGGCTCGACGTGCTCGACGCCACCTGCCCGCTCGTCACGAAAGTGCACGTGCAGGGCCGCCAGTACGTCGCGGCGGGCCGCCGGCTGATCCTGATCGGCCACGCGGGCCACCCGGAAGTCGAGGGTACGATCGGCCAGATTCCGGCCGAGGTGATCCTCGTGCAAAGCGAAGCGGAAGTCGATACGCTGACGCTGCCCGTCGACACGCCGGTCGCGTACATCACGCAGACCACGCTGTCGGTCGACGATACGCGCGGCATCATCGAAGCGCTGCAGCGCCGGTTCACCGACATCGTCGGCCCGGACACGCGCGACATCTGCTATGCCACGCAGAATCGACAGGCAGCGGTGCGCGAACTGAGCGAACAGGTCGACGTGCTGCTCGTGGTCGGCGCGACGAACAGCTCGAACTCGAACCGCCTGCGCGAGATCGGCACCGAAAGCGGTGTGCCGAGCTACCTCGTCGCCGACGGTTCGGAAGTCAAGGCCGAATGGTTCGCGAATGCGACGACCGTCGGCCTGACCGCCGGGGCGTCCGCGCCCGAGGAAATGGTCGAAGATGTAATCGGCGCGTTGCGCGCGCTGGGGCCCGTCGACGTCACGACGATGGCGGGCCGTGAGGAAAAAGTCGAATTCAAGCTGCCGGCGAAGCTCACGCAAGCTGTCGCCCGCGAAGTTTAAGGAGGACATCTCTTGTCTATTCCGCTGCTCCAGCAAGTCCGCGTCGGCGCGTACATCACGCGCCAACACCTGTCCGGCAACAAACGCTATCCGCTCGCGCTGATGCTCGAGCCGCTGTTCCGCTGCAACCTCGCTTGCAACGGCTGCGGCAAGATCGATTACCCGGATCCCATCCTGAACCAGCGCCTGTCCGTCCAGGAATGCCTGGAAGCGGTCGACGAGTGCGGCGCACCGATCGTGTCGATCGCCGGCGGCGAGCCGCTGCTGCACAAGGAAATGCCGGAAATCGTCCGCGGCATCATGAAGCGCAAGAAGTTCGTCTACCTCTGCACGAACGCGCTGCTGATGGAAAAGAAGATGGACGACTACCAGCCGAGCCCGTACTTCGTCTGGTCGGTCCACCTCGACGGCGACGCGCAGATGCACGATCACTCGGTGTCGCAGGAAGGCGTGTACGACAAGGCCGTCGCGGCGATCAAGGAAGCGAAGCGCCGCGGCTTCCGCGTGAACATCAACTGCACGCTGTTCAACGATGCGATCCCCGAGCGCGTCGCGAAGTTCTTCGATACGCTCAAGCCGATCGGCGTCGACGGCATCACCGTGTCGCCGGGCTACGCGTACGAGCGCGCACCGGATCAGCAGCACTTCCTGAACCGCGACAAGACGAAGAACCTGTTCCGCGAGATCCTGAAGCGCGGCGAAGGCGGCAAGCGCTGGTCGTTCAGCCAGTCGTCGCTGTTCCTCGACTTCCTGGCCGGCAACCAGACGTACAAGTGCACGCCGTGGGGCAACCCGGCGCGTACGGTGTTCGGCTGGCAGAAGCCGTGCTACCTGGTCGGCGAAGGTTACGTGAAGACCTTCAAGGAACTGATGGAAGACACGAACTGGGACAACTACGGCGTCGGCAACTACGAGAAGTGCGCGGACTGCATGGTCCACTGCGGCTTCGAGGCGACCGCCGTGATGGACACGATGGCGCATCCGCTGAAGGCGTTCGCCGTGAGCCGCAAGGGCATCAAGACCGACGGCCCGTTCGCACCGGACATTCCGATCGACAAGCAGCGTCCGGCCGAGTACGTGTTCTCGCGCCACGTCGAGATCAAGCTCGAGGAAATCCAGCGCGCCGGCAAGGGCAAGCTGCAGAAGCCGGCGAAGCCGGCAGCGGCGGCTTAAGCCACTTGCGATGCGTGCGGCGGCGATCGCCGCACGCATCGGCAGTACAAAAAAGGGTGTGACGGAGCGATTCCGTCACACCCTTTTGTCTTTTCGTCGGGTAGCGAGCAGCGGTCAGGCAATCAGGCGGCCGCCGTCACCACCGGTAGCTGACGTCGCCCGTCACGCTCAGCCGCGTGCCATAGAAACACCCTCCCGCCGAAAAACACGACGACACATAAGTCCGGTCGAACAGGTTGTTCACGTGCGCCGCGACGCGCCACCCCTTCCACGCCGACCGCTCGACACCCAGGTCGTACGACAGCCCGAGATCGAAGAGCACGACGGCCGGCACGTCGAACGTATTGACGTTGTCGCCCGCGCTGCGCCCGACGTAGCGCACGCCGCCGCCGACACTCAGCCCGCGCCAGCCCGGGCGCGCGACGTCATAGTTCAGCCACAGCGACGCGAGATGGCGCGGCACCGCCGCCACGCGCTTGCCGACGAAAGCCGGATTCGAATCGGCGCGCACGGTCGTGTCGAGATACGTGTACGCCGCGATCACGTCGACGCGATTGCCGAGACGCGCGAACGCCCTTCCAGCTCGATCCCGCGCGAGCGCACCTCGCCCGTCTGCACGTTGAAGAACGGATGCTCGGGATCGGCGGTCAGCACATTGCGCTGGCGAATGTCGAACGCGGCGATCGACGCCATCCGCTGCTGGTCCGGCGACTGGTAGCGCAGCCCGACCTCGAACTGCTTCGCCTTCGTCGGCGTAAACGGCTGGCCGTCGAAGCGCGTGCCGAGCGCCGGCTCGAACGACGTCGAATAGCTCAGGTACGGCGCGAAGCCGCTGTCGAACAGATAAACGGCGCCCGCGCGCCCGGTGAACGCACGCGTGCTCTGCCGCACCGAGCTCCCGTGCAGCCGGTCGTCGGTCGTCGTGCGCGACCATTCCTCGCGCCCGCCGAGCGTGAAGACCCAGCGATCCCAGCGCACCTGGTCCTGCAGGTAGACGCCGATCCGGTCGGGTGTCTGGCGCGTCTGCTGCCCGGTCGGCGGCGCCGCGAACGGCTGCCCGTAGTCCGGATGGCGCGTATCGAGCGGCGGCGCCGCGCCGAAGCCGGACGCGCTCATCGTCGCGACCGCATGCTCGTAAGACAGCCCGGCCAGCACCGTATGCTCGACCGGCCCCGTCATCACGCGCATCTCCGCCTGGTTGTCGAGCGCGAGATGGTTCACGTGCTCGCGCGACCATGACAGCGAACGGTTCAGCACGCCCGGCGCCAGGTAGGGCGCGACGAAATTGACGGCCGCGCCCGCGAAGTCGACGTCGAGATGCGTATAACGCACGTTCTGCCGGACTTTCCACGTCGAGTCGAAACGATGCTCGAACGCGTAGCCGATCATCGCCTGCGTGCGGTCGTACGTGTCGAAATCCGGCAGCCCGGCAAAGAAGTGCGTCGGAATCTGCCCGGTGGGGCTCGGCCGCAGCGTGCCGAGGGCCGGCAGCCAGCCCGCGAAGTTGTTGTGCGGATCGCGCTGGAACGAACCCAGCAGCGTGAAACTCGTATCGGCGTTCGGCTGCCACGTCAGCGACGGCGCGACGACGATCCGTTGCTGCCGCGAATAGTCGGTCTGCTCGTCCGCGCGGCGCGCGAGGCCGTCGATCCGGTAGCGCCACGGCCGTCCTGCGTCGCGGGCCCGCTGAAATCGAACGCAAGCTGCCCGCGATCGCGGTTGCCGGTCTGCACGGCGAGCAGGTGCTGCGCGTCGCGCGTCGGCCGCTTGCTGACCATGTCGACGATGCCGCCGGGGCTCGCCTGCCCGTACAGCACCGACGCCGGGCCGCGCAATACGTCGATGCGTTCGAGCGTCCACGGATCGACGACGCTCGCGGCCCAGTTCACGCCTTTCGGCAACGGCAGGCCGTCGAGCATCTGCGGATTGATCGCCGCCGCCGCGAAGCCGCCGAAGCCGCGCAGGAACACGCTCTCGAGCACGCCGCCGGGGCGCGAGTCCGCGTACGTGCCCGGCGTGTAGCGCAGGCTGTCGCCGACGCTGTGCACGTCCTGCCGGTCCATCTGTTCGCGCGTGACGACCGACAGCCCCTGCGGCACCTCGACGATCGCCGTGTCGGTCTTGGTGCCCGTGCGCGACACGTCGGCCGCGATGCCTCGCACGGGGCCGACGCCCGTCTCGCGCCGCCCGTCGACGACGATCGGCTTGAGCACCTGCGGGTCGGCAGCATCGGCCGCATTCTGTGCGAACGCGGCGGCCGGCGCGGACGCGGCGTACGCGAACGCCGCCACCCAGCCCGGCATCCGCCTGAGCGCCGCACGCGGCAACGTGAATCCTGGCCGCGCGCGGCGGCCGACATATCGTTGAACCATGTCGAACTATCCGGAAACCAGCGATGAGCAGTGCGAAACAGAAGGGCAGCGCGCCCGTAGAAGGCCGCGTGCACAACGGCGGCCCGAACCATTTCGTGAATGGGAATCATTCATTGTGGCGACCGGAACATAAATGCCGCCGCGTGCAATCGTTGAATGCATGAAACGCACTCACGCCGAGCGACGCACCAATGGCGGGCATCGTGTCACGAGCGTGACGCGAATTCACCGATTTTCCCGCGGAAAACCCGCCATTCCCGCAACATTTGCCGCATTGCAGCTATTCATGCAGGATTAACAATTTGTCACGTTTGAATATCGTTATCCTGAACGACCAAATGAATGATCGGATGATAGGATAGCGACACCCTCAAGTTTCAAGCGACACACTTAATGTCAAGCCTGCCCCCGGCCACCCGACACTCGCTCGTCGATTCGGCGATCGAGATCCTCAAATCCAATATCACCTCCGGCATCTGGCGCGTCGGCCAGCGCATTCCGACCGAGCTCGATCTCGCGAAGCAGCTCGAAGTCGGGCGCAACACGGTGCGCGAGGCGGTTCGCACGCTCGCGTATTCCGGCGTGCTCGAAGTGCGCCAGGGCGACGGCACCTATGTGCGCCGCAACGTCGACCCGGCCGAAACGATGCGCAACGTCGATCGCGCCGCGCGCAGCGACCATCTCGAACTGCAATGCATGCTCGAAACGGAATGCGCGCGCTACGCGGCGCGCCGGCGCACCGACGAGGATCTCGTGACGTTGCGCAAGCTGCTGAAGGCACGCGGCGAGCGCGAAGCGTCGCGCGACGTGAAGAAGTTCGTCGAGCGCGACCGCGCGTTTCACATCGCCGTGGCCGCCGCCTCGCATAATCACGCGCTCGAGGCGCTGTATCGCTATTTCTCGGGCTCGATTCTCGCGAACGTGGAAGACATCCTCGTCGAACTCGACGAGGCCGAGATTCCCGAGCCGGACATGCGCTCGCACCAGGCGGTGCTCGACGCGATCGAACAGCGCGACGAGAACAAGGCCGTGCGCGCGACGCTCGCGATCCTCAAGCCGCAGATGACCTGGCTCGAGACGCGCGATCCGCTCGGCCGCTGACGCCGGGCCCGCTCACGCGGCGGCCGGCACGGCGGCCGGTCACGCGCGTTCGCGGGCCCGTCGATAGCGGAAACCGTAGCGGAGACCGTGGCGGAAACCAAGCCTACGCGGCGACGGCCTCGATCACGTCGATCTGCCC